>JBEVIG010000115.1:0-23596 GCA_040510855.1 Solirubrobacteraceae bacterium | reverse complement strand
GCACGAAACCCCCGCTCCTGCGGGGGTTCCAGTGCCCGGCTCGATCACCGCTGAACTACAACATCCCAGGACAAAAAGTGTCTTTGCCTGGGCGGCTTTGACACTCCTGACCACCTGGACAGGCCGCCGGCGCGAGGCCGGCGCGTAGCCACGGCTGGGGGCTCGAAGGCACCCCTCGGTCAAGTGGGCGATCCGCCGGACGGCGAAGCTTAGACGTCCACGCTGAGGGATTCGAGGACCTCGGCGAAGCCGAGCGCCGCGTAGCGCGCGCGGGCGGGATTCGCGTCGGTCACCGCCAGGCCGATCGCCGCCAGGCCGTCGCGCGTCCCGGCCGCCAAGGCACGGCGCAGCAGCGCGGTGCCGAGCCCGGGCGCGTCGGGGCGGCGGAAGATCTGCGCGAGCCAGGGGCCGCCGACGGGCGGCTCGCCGTCGCTGTCGTTGACGAGGATGGCGCCCGCGACCTCGCCGTCCGCGTCGAGGGCGAGCGCGCTGCAGGGCAGCAGCGGGCCGAGCAGGTGCCCGGACATGATCGCCTCGAGCTCGGGCTCCTCCGGCTCCGGCCGGTGGTCGGGATGGCCGGGCGGGTAGGCGAGCTCGGCCACCGGGGCGAGCTCCCGCGCCGGCCGGTCGACGGCGGTGAGCCGGTAGCCGTCCGGCAACGGCGGCGCGAGCCAGGCGGCGGGCGCGGGATCCCGCCGCAGGTCGCGGGACATCACGTGCGCGTGCCGGTGCGTCCGCGCGCCGGCGGCCACGAGGGCCTTTCCGAGCGGGGGCGCCGCTCCCACGCGCCAGCCCGCGAACGCGGCCATGAGCGCGGGCACCGCCGCGGCCTCCTCCACCCCGTCGGCGAGCTCGACGAGGTCGGCCATGGGCCGGTCGTCGTCGGCGAGCCGCCGCTGGTACCGCGCGAGCAGCCGGCCGTCAGGCGCGGTGAGGGCCTGATCCCGCAACGCGCTCCTCCGCCGCTCAGCGGGAGGCGAGGACGGCGAGGCCGGCCTCGGTGGCGTCGGCCTCGAGCCGCCGGCGCAGGGCGCGGCGCCCGCGCTCGAACACGGCGGCGTCCTCGTGGAGCTGCCAGCCCGAGTTCACGGCGGTGCCGAGCGCGTCGAGCTCGAACGCGAGCTGCACGGGGTCGGTCTCCGGCCGGAGCTCGCCGCGGTCGATCGCCTCCTGGATGTACTCCGTGAGCAGCCCGGCCCAGCGGGTCATCTGCGCCGCGACGGCGTCGCGGACCGGGCCAGGGCGGCCGTCCATCTCGACCGTCGCAGCGGCGAAGAAGCAGCCGCCGGCGAAGACGCCGCGCTCGATGTAGTCCTGCCAAGCGAGCAGCATCGAGCAGAGCCGGGCGAGGCCGGGCTCGTGCACCTCGACGGCCGGCGCGATGACGCGGTGGGCGAAGATCGCGGCCGCCGCGCGGACGGTCGAGACCTGGAGCTCCTCCTTGGAGCCGAAGTGCGAGAACAGGCCGCTCTTGCTCATGTTGAGCTCGGAGGCGAGGCGGCCGATCGAGAGGCCCTCGAGACCCTCGACGGAGGCGACGTTCACCGCGGCCGTGAGGATCGCCCGCCGGGTCTTGTCCCCCTTGACCTTGCGGCCGTCGGGAACAACGGGCGCAGTCGTCCCGTCTGCGGTCAACGTGTCCGGTGTCACGCGAAATAAATTAGCACGATCGTTCGTCCATGTGGTACAAGAACGATCGTTCGTTTTTCTTCCTCCCCGTTCCGCTCCCCGAAAGGACCTCCCCACATGACGCCCGCCGACATCGCCGCCGCCGAACTGCGCGCCGGTCTGTCCCGTCGTCTCGCCGAGCTGGGCCTCGTCCCGCCCGACCCGGCCGTCCTCCGCCTCGCTCCCGTGGCCGCCCCGTCCGCTCCCGCCGAGGGCGAGCGCAAGGCCGCGTGAGCACGCTCGCCGCACTGCAGGGCCGGGCGGCCGTCCGCCCGGCCCTGCGGCCGGCTGCCGTGCTCGCGGTCGCGTCGGCCTCGTCGTTCCTCGTCTACCTCGACGCGACGATCGTCAACGTCGCGTTCCCGGACGTCCGCGCCTCGTTCGAGGGCGCGACGCTCTCCGGACTCTCGTGGATCCTCAGCGCCTACGGCATCGTCTTCGCGGCGCTGCTCGTGCCGGGCGGGCGGCTCGCCGACGTCGTCGGCGGGCGCCGGCTGTTCACGGCCGGGCTGGCCGGCTTCACGCTCGGCTCGCTGCTGTGCGCCGGCGCGCCGTCCGTGGAGCTGCTCGTGGTCGCGCGGGTGCTGCAGGCCGCGGGCGGCGCGCTGCTCGTGCCCGCCGCGCAGCTGCTCGTGATGGCGGCGTTCCCGCCCGAGCAGCGGATGAAGGTCGTCGGCACGATGGCGGCGGTGGCCGCGCTCGCCTCGGCCCTCGGGCCGGTGCTGGGTGGACTGGCCGTCGAGCTCGGCGGCTGGCGCCTCGTCTTCCTCGTGAACCTCCCGATCGGCATCGCCGCGCTCGCGGCCGGCCGGCGCCTCCCCTCGCCGCCGGCCGGCCGTGCCGCGCGGCTCCCGGACCTCCTCGGCTCGGTACTGGCGGTCGCCGCCGTCGGCGCGCTCGCGCTCGGCGCGGTGCAGGGGCCCGTGTGGGGATGGGACGACCCGCGCGTGCTCGCCGCGTTCGCGGCGTCGGCGATGCTCATCCCGATCGTGCTGTGGCGCTGCGCGCGGCATGCCGCGCCGGTGCTCGAACTCGGGCTGTTCCGCTCGCGCTCGTTCAGCGCGGGCAACCTGGGCGCGCTGCTGCTGGGCACCAGCTTCTTCGGGCTCGTGCTCGGCAACTCGCTGTACCTCACGCAGGTGTGGGGCTACTCCGTGCTCAAGGCCGGCCTGGCGATCGCGCCCGGGCCGCTGGCCAGCGCCGTCGCGGCGATCGTGGCCGCCCGCTTCACCGATCGCATCGACCCGCGGCGGTTCCTCGTCCCGGGCGCCGTGATCAGCGCGGGGGCGGCGGTGTGGCTGGCGACGCAGGTCGGGCCGGAGCGCGACTTCCTCGGCGTGTGGCTGCCGGGCCAGCTCGCGATGGGCGTCGGGGTCGGCCTCGGGTTCGCGACGATCGTCGGCGCGTGCCTGCGCGACCTCGCCCCCGCCGAGCTCGGCATCGGCAGCGGGATGAGCGCGACGACGCGGCAGCTCGGCGCGGTGTTCGGCGTCGCGCTGCTGGTCGCGATCCTCGGGCCGGCGCCGGGGCCGGGCGCCTACGACGCGGGCTGGTGGGCGATGGGCGGCCTCGCGCTGCTCGCCGTCGTGCCGATCCTGGCGCTGCCGAAGCGCTAGACCGCGAGCTCCGCGGCGATCCTGCGATGCAGGGTCGCCGCGGTGTCCGGCCGCAGGTCGCCGAAGGAGTGGCGGCGGCCGCCGCGGTCGCGGAGGCGGAGCGTCGCGACGCGCTTGAGCGGCCGGCGGAGCGAGTGCCCGACGTCCTGGACGGCGGAGAAGCGGAGCGAGCCCACGCGGCCGACGACCGCGTCGTCGAGCAGCCACAGCAGGCGGCGGTCGGTGGCCGCGAGGAGCGCGGTCGGGCTCGCCCAGGTCGAGGCCGGGGTGACGAGCCAGACGCCCTCCTCCGGCTCGAGCGCCCCCAGCAGCTCGTGGCCCAGCGCGCGGCGCATCGCGGGCTCGAGCCAGCTGCCGCGGCGCGTGCGCGGGGCGCGGATCGGCGCGGGGCCGGTGCCGTCGCCGTCCTCGTGAAGCTGGGTCCACGCGGTCGCCCGCAGGAGGTCGTAGGCCGCGTTGATCTGGGCCATCCGCGCGTCGGCGTCGGGGCCGCCGCCGCGGTCGGGGTGCCAGCGCTTGGCGAGGTCGCGGAACGCCGCGGCAGCCTCTTCGGGCGTGGCCGTCGGAGCGATCCCGAGCACCTCGTGCGGGTCCATCCGCGTATTGTGGCGAGACAAGATCGGCGACGCGCGTGCGCTCGGGTGTCATCATCGGGGGCCGCACGGAGTCCGCTGCACGCGGGCGGTAGGACCGCACGACGCCGCGCACCCCCTTTCCCCTAGCCTCCACACCACGACGCCCAAGCGGGGCGCGAACTCATGAGCGAGCCGACCGAGCACCCCACCGAAGAGCCCAAGACGCCGTCCGCCCCCGAGCAGGAGGAGGCGGCGCCGAAGGCCGAGGAGGCGCCGCTCGCGCCGCAGCCGGGCGAGGCCCCGCCCGCCGAGGCCGCGCCCGCCGAGCCGCAGGCCGACGCGCCGGTCGCCGACGCCGCGCCGGAGCCGCCGGCCGAGCCCGCCCCGCCCGCCGAGCCCGAGCACACGGGCGAGCCGGAGGCCGACGCCGCACCGCCGGCCGCGCCCGCAGAGCCGGAGCCCGCCGCCGAGGCGCCCGCGACTGAATCCGCCTCCGCTGAGACACCGGCGGCCGAGTCCGCGCCCGCCGCTGAGGCGCCGTCGGCTGAGTCGGCGCCCGCTGAGACACCGGCGGCCGAGTCCACGCCCGCTGCTGAATCGACGCCCGCTGAGACACCGGCGGTCGAGGCCGCGGCGCCCGCCGCCGAATCGGCGCCCGCCGCTGAGGCGCCGCCGGTTGAATCGGCCGCTCCGGCCGAGTCGGTGCCCGCCGCCGAGACGCCGGCCGCTGAGGCCGCGCCCGCTGAAACACCCGGCGCCGAGTCCGAGCCCGCCGCTGAATCGACGGCCGGTGAGACGCCGGCGGCCGAGTCGGCCGCTGCCGCCGACGCTCCCGCCGCCGAGTCGGCGCCCGCCGGCGACAAGCCCGCCGGCGAGAAGCCCGCCGGTCAGCAGCGGCAGCAGCGCCCGCCGCGTCCCGGCGACCGCAAGCGCCCCGAGCGCCGCCGCCGGCCGAGTCCCGCGCAGCGCCACCGCAACGCCTTCTACGCCAAGCTGTCCGAGCTGCGCCGCCAGGACGAGGCCGAGCAGCAGGGCCGGCTCGAGGGGCCGACCGCGGAAGACGCGGGCGACCAGCCCGCCGAGGCTCCCGCGGCTGAGGCGCCCCCCGCCGAGCAGCCGCAGCAGCCGCAGCAGCCGGCCCAGCCGCAGCCCCAACAGCAGCAGCAGCGCGGTCCGCTCCCCGGCCGGGCGCAGGCGCGCGTGCGCGCCGCGGTCGAGCGCGTCGGGGGCGACGACGCCGTCCGTGAGGCCCTCGCGCCCAAGCAGCGCTCCGACGGCCAGACGATGAAGTGGTCGGCCGTGTGCGCCGACGCCGCGCAGGGCCTCTCCCCCGGCGACCCGGTCTTCACGGCCTGGGCGCGCCTCGCGGTGACCCCGGTGCGCGAGATCAAGTCCCTCGTCGACCCCCGCGACCGCGACGGCCGCGGGCGCGGACGCGGCGGCGGCCCCGGCGGCCGGCGCCAGGGCGGCGGTGGCGGAGGCGGCCGCGGCGGCGACCGGCCGTGGCGCGACCGCGGCGACTCGGGCGGCTACGCCGGCGCCGAGGACATGCGCCAGCACGGCCGCGACGGGTCGTTCAAGACGCGCATCCGCATCGTGGACATGAGCAAGGGCCGCGACGACAAGCAGAGCGACGAGGGTGAGAAGGCGGCCAAGAAGGCCTCCGACCGCCTCGATCGCCTGGGCTACTAGCCCGCCGCCGCACCCCCGCAGACGAGACACCCCGGGCGCCGCTCAGGGTCAGGATCAGGGACTGCTCCCGATGGCACGGAAGCAGCTGGGCCATAGCGTCGTCCTCGTTCGACGCACCCCACTCCACACCGTCTCGAAAGGCCCAGCTCCATGCTCCTCGTCCGCACCGGCGGCATCTTCGGCGTCATCGTCTCCCTGATCGTCGCCGGCATCTTCTTCTTCGTCGTCCGTCCTGCGATCAACGACACGACGGACCGCGCGTTCGACACCGCGGACCGCATCATCGACAGCACCAACCAGCAGCTCGACGACACGCAGCGCCAGATCCACGAGGCGACGAACGACCTCGACATCGAGGGCGACTACCTCGCCGCCGACAACTTCGCCGCCACCGTGGCGAGCATCAAGTCCGAGCTCCGCGACGACGCCGAGATCCTCGACTTCACCGCCAACCCGATGGGCGGCAACGTCAAGTACCGCACGGGCGACCGCGCCGCCGGCTTCCAGTTCGGCACCGGCTTCGACGGCCTCCAGCCCGTCAAGGTCACGCTCGTCGGCACCGGCAAGCTGAAGGACAACGTCTTCCCGATCTCCACGCTGCAGGAGGACGCCTCGGCCAAGCTCACCGCCGCCGTCGCGAAGAAGGCCGGCGCCGGCTTCGAGATCCAGAGCATGACGCTCGGCCTGAGCCCCGTCACCGGCGAGATCCACTGGACCGTCACCGGCGAGGGCGACGGCCGCCAGCAGGTCTTCCAGGCCGGCGCGGACGCGACGGGCCTCAAGAAGATCTCCTGAGCCAGGCATAGACCCAAGGACGGGCACCCCGGGCGCGCCGTCCGGCCCATCGGGCCGGGCGGCGCGTCATCGTTAAGGGCCGATGCCCTTCGAGGTCAGCACCGACGCCGTCCGCTTCCGGCTGCCCGACGCCGGCTACGCGGACGTCCGGCTCCACCAGGCGATCGAGCGCCCGCGCAACGGCCCGCCGTTCGCGCTGCACGACGGCCACTGGGAGCTCACGTTCCGCCGCCACCAGGTCGACCGCCTCGAGTACGGCATCGCCGCCGACGGCGAGGAGCGCGAGCGCGGCGCGATCGAGTTCCCCGGCTACCGGCCGCCCGCGTGGCTCGACGCGCCCGACCCCGGCCCCGCGACCCGCCTCGACGAGCACACGCAGGTGTGGTCCCCGCCCGGCGCCTCACCCCGCGCGCCGCTCCCGCTGCTGGTCGTCCACGACGGCACGGCCTACGAGCGCGAGGCGCAGCTCACCCGCCTCGTCGCCCACCTGATCGACGCGGAGCGCATCCCGCGCTGCCGGGTCGCGCTGCTCGACTCGCCCGACCGGAACGAGGACTACTCCGCCAGTGCCCGCTACGGCCGCGCGCTCGCCGCCCGCCTCCCCTCGCTCGCCCCGGCGACGGCCCACGCCGGGCTCGGCGCCAGCCTCGGCGCCCTCGCCCTGCTGCACGCGCGCGCCCTGCACCCCGGCGCCTTCGGCGCGCTGATGCTCCAGTCCGGCTCGTACTTCCGGTGGCGCTGGGACGGCCACGAGGCGGGCTTCTCGCGCTTCAACCGCATCGCCCGCTTCGTCGGCACCCTGCTGCGCGCTGGTACGGCCGCCACCCCCATCCCCGTCGCGATCACCTGCGGCGCGCCCGAGGAGAACCTCGCGAACAACCGCGCGATGGCGGGTGCGCTCCGCCGCCAGGGCCACCGCGTCACCTTCACGATCAACCGCGACGCCCACAACTTCACGGGCTGGCGCGATACGCTCGACCCGCACCTTCCCGACATGCTCGAGCAGGCCTGGGGGTAACGGCGGCACCATGGCGCAGACGCATCTGATCGGGCTGCTGCTCGGCACGGAGGAGGACTGGTCCGGCGCCTTCGAGGCACTCCTCGCCAGCACGGCGCCGTCCGTGCGCCTCGGGGGCGAGACGCACGAGTTCCAGACGGAGCGGGTGACGATCGAGCCGTTCGACCTGCGCGCGACCCCGCGCCACTCGCTCGTCATCGACCGCCTCGCCCACTGGTACTACGTCCCGCGCGAGGGGTTGAAGAAGATCGCGCTGATGGACGGCGTGTACCTGATGAACAACCCGTTCACGTTCCAGTCGATGGAGAAGCACTCGGCCTACTGCGCGATGATGCGCCTCGGCCTGAAGGTGCCCGCGACCTGGCTCGTCCCCTACAAGCAGCCGCCGGCCGACGAGCGCTTCGCCTACACCGCCTCCCGCTACAACCAGCCCTTCGACCTGGCCGGGATCGCGGCGGAGATCGGCTACCCGCTGTTCATGAAGCCGTTCGACGGTGGCGCCTGGGTCGGTGTGAGCCAGGTCCGCAACGCGAGCGAGCTCGCCGAGCGCTACGACGACTCGGGCCAGCGCCTCATGCACCTGCAGAAGGCCGTCGACGGCTTCGAGGTCTTCGCCCGCTCGCTCTCCATCGGACCGGAGACGATGGTCATGCGCTTCGACCCCGCGCGGCCGCAGCACGACCGCTACCAGGTCGACCACGACTTCCTCGACGCCCGCACGGGCGACGAGGTGATCACGATCGGCCGCACGGTCAACGCGTTCTTCCGCTGGGAGTTCAACTCGTGCGAGACGCTGATCCGCGACGGCGAGGTCTACCCGATCGACTACGCCAACGCCTGCCCGGACGTCTCGCTGATCTCCCTGCACTACTACTTCCCATGGGCGATCAAGGCGCTCCTGCGCTGGAGCGTGTTCTGCTGCGCGACCGGCCGCCCGATGCGCGTCGCCATGGACCCCGCGCCGTGGTTCGAGGCGGCGGAGCAGGGCGCGACCTACGAGGAGCAGCTGTCCGCCTACCGCGCGCTCGCGGACGCCGACCTCGCCGCCGAGGAGTACGCGGAGTTCTGCGACCGCCACCTCCCCCACGTCGACGAGGCGATGGCGGAGTACATCGACTCGGCGGAGTTCGACCAGCTGCTGCTCGACACGGTGATGACGACCTTCCCGCCCGCCGAGCACGACCGCTTCGTCCCCCACTACCGCGGCCTGCTCGCCGCGTGGGTGCGCGACCAGGCGACCGCCTGATGGACGTCGGCCGCATCGGCATCTGGACGGGCTTCCGCACGTTCGGGCCCGAGCGGGCCGGCGAGGCGGCCCGGATCGCGGAGGACCTCGGCTACGGCGCGTGGTGGGTCGGCGGCTCCCCGCAGGCGGCCGACCTGCGCCCGATCCTCGAGGCCACGTCCGGCCTCGTCGCGGCCACGGGGATCGTCAACGTGTGGCGCAGCGACGCCGGGCAGACCGCCGCCGACGCCGCGGAGCTCCGGCGCGAGTTCCCGGACAGGGTCATGCTCGGCATCGGCATCGGGCACCCCGAGGCGACGAGCGACTACCGGCGGCCGCTCACGACGATGCGCGCGTTCCTGGACGCGCTCGACGCGGCCCCCGAGCCGCCGCCCGTCGAGGCACGCTGCCTGGCCGCGCTGCGCCCGAAGATGCTCGACCTCGCCCGGGAGCGCACCGCCGGCGCGCATCCCTACTTCGTCCCGGTCGAGCACACGCGGATCGCGCGCGAGCGGCTGGGCCCGGGCAAGCTCCTCGCGCCGGAGGTCACCTGCGTCGTCGGGACGGACCCGGCCCGCGGGAAGGCCGTGGCCCGCGAGTTCGCGCAGCGCTACCTGGGCATGCGCAACTACGCGCAGAACCTGATCGACCTCGGCTTCACCGAGGACGACCTGGCCGGCGGCGGCTCCGACCGGCTTGTCGACGCGGTGGTCCCGCAGGGCAGCGCCGAGCGGATCGCGGAGGTCGTCCGGGCGCATCTCGAGGCGGGCGCCGACCACGTCTGCGTGCAGCCGCTCGGCGAGGAGGGCATCCCGCGTGCCTCCTGGACGGCGCTCGCGCGCGCCCTGATCGCCTAGCTCAGACCTGCTGGATGCGGATCATGTTGCCCGCGGGGTCGCGGACCGCGCAGTCGCGCACGCCGTAGGGCTGGTCCGTCGGCTCCTGGACGATGTCGGCGTCGCCGTCCTGCAGCCGCTGGAAGGCGCCGTCGAGGTCGTGCGTGGCGAGGTTGATGCCGGCGTAGGTGCCCTTGGCCATCATCTCGACGATCATCTGCCGCTCGTCGTCGGTGATCCCGGGGTCGACGGCCGGCGGGTGCAGCACGATCGCCGTGCCCGGCTGGTCCGGCGGGCCGACGGTGATCCAGCGCATCCCCTGGTAGCCGACGTCGTTGCGGACCTCGAAGCCGAGCACGTCGCGGTAGAAGGCGAGCGCGGCGTCCGGATCGTCCTGAGGGAGGAAGCTCGAGTGGATGGTGATGTCCATGCGGCGCAGGCTAATTGCCGCTCGGCACGGGCGCTTCTCGATTCCTGACGGGTCGCGCGACCTGCTTGGCGACGCACGACGGGATGCCGGCCGCCGGACCCGCGGCCTCGCGCCGGTACGTGCTCGGCGGCATGCCGACGAGCTCGGTGAAGCGGCTGCTGAACGTGCCCAGCGACGAGCAGCCGACCGCGAAGCAGACCTCGGTGACGCTGAGGTCGCCGCGGCGCAGCAGCGCCATCGCCCGCTCGATGCGCCGCGTCATCAGGTAGCTGTAGGGCGACTCGCCGTAGGCCGCCCGGAACCGGCGGCTGAAGTGCCCGGCGGACATGTGCGCGTCGCGCGCGAGCGCCTCGACGTCGAGCGGCCGCTCGTACTCCCGGTCCATGCGGTCGCGGACGCGGCGGAGGCGAGCCAGGTCCTCGAGGTTCGGCGTGCCGCTCATGCGCCGCTCCCTCGCGAGCGCTCCACGGCCCGCGCCACCTCGACCCGCGAGGCGACGCCGAGCTTGGCGAAGATGTTGCGCAGGTGGGTTTCCACCGTCTTCTCCGAGAGGAACAGCTCGCCCGCGATCGACCGGTTCGTGTGCCGGTCCGTGACCAGCTCGGCGATCTCGCGCTCGCGGTCCGTGAGCTGCGCGAGCCCCTCGGACGGGGTCGCGGCCGCGCGCGGCTTGCGCGCCACGCGGTGCCCGAGCCGCCGCAGCTCCTGCGCCGCCTCCTCGCGGCCGCGCCGCGCGGCCATCTCGTCCAGCGCGGCCTCCGCGGCGGTCAGCTCCGCCGTCGCCGCCTCGACGTCGCCCGTGGCCGCCAGCGCGCGCCCGACGAGCACCCGCGCGTAGCCCGCCTCGAGCCGCGCGCCGGCCGACTCGGCCGAGGCGAGCGCGCTCCGCGCCCGGGCCAGCGCACCGGCGTGGTCGCCGCGGGCGAAGAGCACCGCCCCCGCCGCCCGTTCCGCCCGCGCGCGAGGCAGCGCGAGCCCGAGCGGCTCCGCCGCGCCCAGCGCGCGCTGCGCCCAGGCGTCGGCGGCCTCGACGTCGCCCGCCCGCAGCGCGGCGCGGCAGAGCTGCTGGAGCGCCGCCGCGCGCTCCGGCGCGATCACGCGCGGCGCGTCCTCGCCGCCGACCGCGTCGAGCACCGCCGCCCGCCCGCGCTCGATCTCGCCCGCCTCGAGCAGCGCGGCCCCGAGCGTCCACGCCGGCTCGGCCGGCGAGAGCAGCGCAGGGCCCAGCGTGTGGCCGAGGTGGGCGGCCTCCTCCGCGAGCACCTGGGCGCGCGCGTTGTCGCCCTCCTGGAGCGCGATCCGGCCGCCGGCCCACAGCGCCCAGACGACGTGGTGCGGGTTGCCCGCGCCGCGCGCCGTCTCCATCGCCTCGTCGGTGAGCGACGCCGCGTCGGCCGTCCGGCCGAGCACGAGCAGCGCCCGCGCGCGGCCGAGCAGCATCGGCACGAGCAGGTCGCCGCGACCCGCGCTGCGCGCGATGGCGATGCCGCGGCCGAGATGGTCCAGGCCCGGCTCGAACGCCTCGAGGTGGAGCTCCGCCCAGGCGGCGTGCCAGAGCGTCTGGAGCTGGTCGGCGAGCGCCTCGGCCCCGCGCGCGTCGATCGCCGCGACGGCGGTCGCGAGCTGTCCCCGCGCCGCGTCCGTCCGCCCGGCGGCGGCCTCCGTCAGCGCCAGCAGCGCCGCCGCGGCGGCCTGCGCCGTCGGCGCGGCGAGCTCGGCCGCCAGCGCCGCGGCGTCCTCGGCCCGTGAGCGGGCCGCGTCGTAGTCGAGCTCGTAGAGGCAGTGCAGCGCCCGCTCGAGCCGCAGCAGCACCGCGGACTCCGTGCGCTCCTCCCCCGGCACCGCGAGCGCCGCATCGAGCCGCGCGCGGGCCTCGTCGTGGCGGCCGAGCCAGTGCTCGACGGTCGCGCACGAGGCGACGAGGCGCACCCGCCGCGGGTCGCCCGGCGGCAGCAGCGCGACCGCCTGCTCGAGCGTCGCCCGGCACTGCTCCAGCCGGCCGGCGGCGCGAAGCGCGTCGGCGAGGTCGATGAGCAGCTCCACGCGGCGCGCGGCGCCCGGGTGCGAGCCGTCCTCGGGCATCAGCCGCACGGCGGCCTGGAGCCACCGCGCCGAGGTCGCGGGCGCACGGGAGGCACTCCCGGCCGCCGCCTCGCGCAGCAGCGCGATGGCCGCCTCGTCGCCCCGATGCGCGGCGTGCTCGACGTGGTGCGCCTGCGCGGACGCGCTCGCGCCCCGGGCCTTGAGCGCCGCCGCGGCGCGCGCGTGGGCGCCGAGCCGCCAGCCGCCGCCGGTGTGCGCGTAGACCGCGCGGCGCACGAGCGGGTGGCGGAAGCGGAACTGGCGCGGCACGTCCGTCGGCCGCACGAGGTCGCGGGCCAGCAGGTCGTCGAGCGCCTCGGCCACGGCGCCCTCGGAGACCTCCGCGACCTCGGCCGCGACGTCGGGCTCGAACGGCTCGCCCGCCACCGCAGCGGCCTCGAGCACCCGCCGGGCCTCAGGCGGCAGCGCGCGGACCTCCTCGGCGAGCATCGAGAGGACGGACTGCGGGACGCCGAGGGTGAACGTGTCCGGTCGCCGCGGGTCGCCCGGCGAGGGCGCGGCCACCGCCTGGCGGACGAGCTGCGACAGGTAGAAGGGGTTGCCGCCCGACACGCGCAGGACGGCCTCGCGCACGCCGGGCTCGGCGACCACCGCCAGGAGCTCCGCCGCGTCCTCGGGCGTGAGCGGGCCGAGGTCGATCCGCGTCGCGCGCCCCTCCCGCTCGGCGATCGCGAGCGCCGACTCGAGGAACTGCGGCGCGGGCGCCGGCCGGAACGCGCAGGCCAGCAGCACCGGCCCGTCGGGCGGGCGGCGCAGCAGGGACGCGACGACCTCGAGCGAGGCCTGGTCGGCCCAGTGGAGGTCGTCGAGCACGAGCAGCAGCGGGCGGCCGACGGCGAGGCCGTCGAGCAGCTCCTGGATCGCGCGGTGCGCGCGGTACCGCTCGGCCTGCAGCGCGCCGTCGGGCACCGCCGGCCCCTCGAGCGCGGGGAAGATCGCGGCCAGCTCGGCCAGCCGCTCGCCGCCCACGCGCTCCACGCGCCGGTGGTCGAGGCTCGCGAGGTGGTCGTCGAGCGCGTCGACCAGCACGCCGAACGGCAGCTCGCGCTCGAACTCGGCGGCGCGCCCGGCGAGCACGAGCCACTCGCGCTCGCCCGCCATCGCCTGGAGGCGCTCCATCAGGCTCGTCTTGCCGATCCCCGGCTCGCCGACGACGGCGAGGAAGCCGGGATCGCCCGCGGCGACCGCGTCGAGCACACGCTCGAGCATCGCCAGGGCGGCGCCGCGACCGACGAGATCGTCGGGTGCGGTCGCGCTCATAGCGTGAGCTGGGCCTGCTGCGACTCCGGCGGGGCCACCAGCAGCTCGGGGCCCTCCACTCCCGCCTTGTTGACGGCCGGATTCGCGGGCGCCGCCGCCGTCCGCTCCGCGGCGAGCGGATGCAGCAGGTCGAGCGCGCCGTCGCCGTCGACGTCGCGCGAGAGCCACGCCGCCTCGGCGTCGGGCCCGGAGAGCACGACGGGCATCCGGTCGTGGACGGGCGCGCAGACCGCGTTCGCCGTGGTGGTGAGCACCGTGACGGAGGCGATCCGCTCGTCGCCGATCCGCCCGATCCGCCACAGCCCGGCGAACGCGAACAGCTCGCCGCCGTCGACCGTGTAGCGGAACGGGACCCGCTGCCCCTTCGGCGTCTCGGGCCGCAGCCACTCGTACCAGCCGTCCGCGACGACGAGGCAGCGGTACTTGGCCTCCTCGATCAGCGGCGCGAAGAGCTTCTTCTCCCGCAGCGACTCGGACCGGGCGTTGATCGGCTCGGGCCCGGCGCGCAGCTTGCGCGCCCACGGCGGGATCATGCCCCAGCGCAGCGCCTGCGCCTCGCCGGGTGCGGTCACGGCCAGCACGGGCTCGGTCGGGCAGACGTTGAAGCGGCCGAGCGTCTCCCCCGGCACCGCCTGCTCGCGCACGCCGAAGCGGTCGGCGATCATCGCCGGGTTGACCTGCGTCGCCGTATAGCGGCCGCACATGCCGCCGATCCTACGCGCAGCGGCGGAGGTCGAGGCGAGGGTGCGGGTAGCCGTACCCCGGGTTCGGCGGCGAACCCACCACGCGAGCGGCCGCCGGTCCGGGATGATCCATGGCGTTCCTCTCCCCAAGGAGCTCCCCAAGCTGATGCCGGACCCCATCGCTCGTACCTATCTGTCCCTGGGCGCCTTCTACGCCTCGGACCCCGCGCGCCGGACGTCGCGCGAACGCGACGTCGGCCTGTTCTGGCGCTCGGAGCGCGGCCCCACGTTCCGCGCCGCCTACGTGCACGACACGGGCGAGCTCTACCTCTTCCAGCACGCCCTCGGCGGGCGTGGCGGCGGCAGCGTCCGCCTGTTCGCCGAGCGCATGGCGGAGGTCGAGCTCGACACCCGCCTGCACGGCTGGGAGGACGTCTGCGGCCGCAAGGGCTCCTACGAGTGGCTGCTGGAGCGGATGGGCGCCGCCGCGCCCGTGCCGCCCTCCACGCCGCCGGCCGGAAAGCGCTTCCTGCGCCGCGGCGGGCTCACGCTGCCCGCGGTCGCGTGAGCGTCAGCCCACGCCCGCGGGCATCCGCTGGCTCTCCAGCGGGATCGCCTCGCGCGGCGTGAGCGCGTCGCCGTTCCAGCGGAACCGCACGTCGGCGTCCCCACCGGACGGGCAGCACGGCCGGTCGCCGGCCACGAACAGCGAGTACACGAGCGTGATCTCCCTGTCGCGCTGCCTGGTGACCTCGAGCTTCATGCTCGGCGTGAGCGCGTCGTTGCCGATGTAGCGGCCGCGGACGAAGAAGAAGGCGCGCAGGCCGGGCGACATGCCCTCGTGCGGGCGCCCGATCAGCACACGCAGCGTCTGGGACGGCCGGTAGTCGGCGAGGTCGACGGGCTCGTAGCCGGCACCGCGGACCTCCTCGACGGCGGCGCGGCGCTGGGCGCGCTGCCTGCGGGTCGGGCCGGAGCGCTTCTGCCCCTTCTCCTCGGCCGCGACGTCCTCCCGCTCGACGCCGTCGTCCTCCGCGCGCTCCTTCTTGTCGACCTTGGTCTTCGCGGGGCTCGCCGAGACCTCGTCGTCGTCGGGCGAGACGATCATCGAGATCGCCACGTAGCCGACCGCGAGGATCGCGACCGTGGCGGCGATGCCGGCCAGCCGCCGGGTCCAGCGGGCGGCCGGCGAGCGGCGGGCGACGGCGTAGCGGCGCGGCATCTACGCCGCCTCCGCCGAGGCGACGAACGCCTTGGCCTCCTCGGCGATGTCCAGCCAGACGCCCACGGCGTCGTCGGCCGGCTCGGCGACGAGGATCCAGCCGGTCATCGTGCGGCCCATCGGCGCGAAGTCGCGCGCGCCCTCGCGCTTGAGCTCCTCGAGCCGGTCGGGCGGGAGCTTGACGAGCAACTCGCCCTCGTACTCCGTCGCGAAGACCTTCTTGCCGGTCTTCAGGCACCGGTGCCCGAACATCGACCCGGTCCTGACGGCGGGGTCGGCCTGCAGCTCTTCGGCGATCGTGTCGTAGGTCCCCGCCATCACGCCGATGGTCGCCCGCGCCCGGGGCGAAGTCAATGGGACACGCGGCCACCGAACGGCACGGTGACCGCCGCGATCGCGATCGCGCACAGCGCGACCGACGCGCCGGCCGCCACCTCGAGGTGGAAGGAGAGCCAGAGGCCGGCGATCCCCGCGAGCGCGGCGAGCGCCGCGGCCAGCGCAAGGGCGGCCGGCAGGCGGCGGCACAGACGCAGCGCGGCGGCGCCCGGGGCGAGGATGAGCGCCACGAGCAGCAGGTTCCCAAGCCCCTGCACGGCGGCGACGGTCGTGATCGCGAGGAGCACCAGCAGGGCCAGCTCCCAGCGGAGTGGCGGCGCGCCCAGTGCGCGCGCGGAGCTGCGGTCGAAGCCCGTGAGCGCGAGCGACCGGTACGCACCGGCCAGTGCGAGCGCGACGACGGCGGCCAGCGCGCCCGCGACGACCAGGTCGGTCGCGTCGACGCCGAGCAGGTCGCCGAACAGCAGCTCGGCGAGCCGCGGGGGCGCCTCGGGCGCCAGCGCCAGGATCCCGCCCAGGCCGAGCAGGGCCGAGACCACGACGGCCACGCCGATCTCCGACCCCAGCCGCGGGTCGCGGCCCACGAGCGCGATCCCGGCCGCGGCCACGAGCACCCCGCCCGTGGCGCCGAGGACGAGCGGCGCGCCCGCGAGCGCGGCCAGGACGAGCCCGGGCAGCATCCCGTGGCTGAGCGACTCGGCCGCGTAGGCATCGCGGTACAGCAGCACCCAGACGCCGAGCGGGCCGCAGGCGATCGCGAGGATCAGCACCTCGGCCAGGGCGCGCTGCACGACGGGCGACGTCAACGGGTCGGTCAGCCAGGCGAGCATCAGTGCGCGTGGTGGCCGACGCCGACGGCGCGGGCGCCGCCCGGCAGGACGATCAGCTCGCCGCCGTAGGTCTCGCGCAGCGTCTCCGGGCCGAGCACGGCCGCGGGCGCGCCGTACTCGATCTGGCGGCGGTGCAGGCACAGGACGCGGTCCCACTCCGCCGCCTGGCGGACGTCGTGGGTGGCCACGAGCAGCGTCCGGCCCGCGCCGCGCAGCTCCGCGAAGACGGCCTCGATCCGTGCCGCGCTGACGCCGTCGACGCCGGAGAGCGGCTCGTCGAGCAGCAGCACCTCGGCGTCCTGCACGAGCGCGCGGGCGATCAGCACGCGCTGGCGCTGGCCACCGGAGAGCGTGCCGAACGCGGCGCCCGCATGCTCGGCGAGCCCGACGCGCCCGAGGGCCGCCGCCGCGTGCTCGCGGTCGGCGCGCGCGACGCGCCGGTACCACGGCGTGCGCGCGTAGGCGCCCATCAGCGCGACGTCGAGCGCGCTGACGGGGAAGTCGAGCCGCGCCCGCTCCGTCTGCGGCACGTACGCAGGGCGGCCGGGCAGCGCGACGTCGCCGCGGCGGACCGGCAGCTCGCCCAGCAGCGCGCGGAACAGCGTCGTCTTGCCGCCGCCGTTCGGGCCGAGCACGCCCACGATCTGTCCGGGCCCGGCCGCGAACTCGACGTCGCGAAGGGCGTCCGTCCCGGGCGCGTAGCCGCCCGAGAGCCCGCTCACGCGCACCGCGGCGGCGCTCATGCCGGCACCGCCTGCGGCCGCAGGGCGGTGGCGACCGCGACGAGCGCGAACACGCTCCCGCCGATCACGGCGAGCGCCGGCCCGGCGCCGACGTCGAGCGCGTCGGCGAGCCAGACGGCGGCGACCCCCTCGGCCGCCGCGAGCCCGACCGCGCCGAGCCGCAGCGTGCGCAGGCGGGCGGTGAGCAGCCGCACCGTGGCCGCTGGGACGACGAGGACGACCGCGACGAGCAGCGCGCCGACGGCGTCGAGCGCGACGACCGCGACGACGGCGGTGCCGGCGAGCAGCAGCCGGTCGGCGCGTTCGGGCTTCACGCCGAGCGCGCGGGCGCTCCCGGGCTCGAAGCCGGTCGCCAGCCAGGTGCGGCGCAGCGCGGCGTCGAGCACCAGCGCGCCGGCCGCGACGGCGGCGGTGAGCCAGACGTCGAGCGGCTTGAGCCCGATCAGCGACCCGAACAGCAGCGTGTCGACCTCCGCGCCCACCTCGACGACGTCGGAGGCGAGCACGATCCCGATCGCCAGCGCGGCGACGAGCAGCAGCCCGGTCGCGGCGTCGGGCGCCAGCCGGCGCGAGCGCGTCAGGCCCTCCTGCGCGGCGCCGAAGCCGAGCGCGGTGGCGAGCGCGGCGAGCTGCGGCGCGATCCCCCAGGCGCTCGCCAGCACGAGCCCGGGGAAGCTCGCGCTCCCGACCGCGTGGGCGAAGAAGGCGAGCCGGCGCAGCACGATCCAGCTCCCGAGCACGCCCGCGGGGACCGCCAGCAGGAGCATCTCGAGCAGCGCGCGCTGGATGTACGGGGCGGCGAGGTCCATCAGGGTGCGGGCGTGCAGGAGCCGGCGCCGCCGGTGAGGCCCTCGACGATGGCGGCGGTGTTGGCGGCGATCGAGCCGGCGTAGGTGGCGCCGGGCGAGCCCTCGGGCCCGAGCGCGTCGGCGTAGAGCTCGGCGCCGACCCGCGCGCCGGAGGCGTCGGCGATCGCCTGCTCGACGTCAGGGTTCACCGATGACTCGGCGAAGATGGCGGGGACGTGCTCGCGCTCGATCGTGGCGATCAGCTCGTCGACCTCGCCGGCGGACGGCTGGGCGAGCGTGGAGCGCGACGGGATCACGGCGCCGACGACGCGCAGCCCGTAGCGCGCGGCGTAGGAGCCGAGCGCATCGTGCGTCGTGACGAGCGTGCGCCGGTCGGCGGAGATCTCGCCGATGCAGCGGGCGACCTCGCGGTCGAGCCGCTCGAGCTCCGCGGTGTAGCGCCGCGCGTTGCGCCGGTAGGTCGCGGCGCCCTCGGGATCGGCCTTCGCGAGCGCGGCCTCGATCGCCGCTGTGGCCTTCACCGCGTTGCGCGGGTCCTGCCACCAGTGCGGGTCGCCGTCGAGCACGTCGACGTGGTCCTCGAGCACGAGCCGGGGCGCGTCGCTGCCGCTGGCGTCGATGGCGTCGCCCAGCCACTCGTCGACCTCGCCCCCGCTGCGGATCACCAGGTCGGCGTCGGCGAGCGCCTTCACGTCGTCCGGCCGGACCTCGTAGTCGTGCGGGTCGGCGTTCGGCGGCAGCAGGCCCGTCACCGACACGCGGTCGCCGCCGACCTGGCGCGCGAAGTCCGCGGCCTGGGTCGTGGTCGCGACGACGCGGACGTCGCCGCCGCCGGACGCCGCCGAGTCGCTGCCGCAGCCCGACACGACCGCGAGCGCGGCGCACGCGGCGAGCATCGTCAGGGCGCGGAGCACGACGGAGACGTTACTGCAAACCATTCTCACTTGCACTAAGATACGCGCCGTGAGCGCCGTTCATTCGCACGAGGGCTGGGGCGAGCACGCCCGCCGCGAGCTCGCCCGCACCGGCCATCGCGCCGGCGGGGCGCGCGAGCAGGTGCTCGGGCTGCTCGAGCGCCAGCCCTGCTGCCTCAGCGCCCAGGAGATCCACGACCGCCTCCGCGCGGACGGCGACCGGCCCCCCGGGCTCGCGAGCGTCTACCGGGCGCTCGAGGTCCTGACCACGCTGCGGCTCGTGCACCGGCTCGACGTCGGCGGCACCGCGTGCTTCGAGCCCGCGGACCCGTCCGGCGACCACCATCACCACGCGATCTGCGAGCAGTGCGGCAAGCGCGACGCGTTCGCCGACCCGGAGCTCGAGAAGGTCATCCACACGCTGGGCGAGCGGCTCGGCTACCAGGTCGGCGCGCACGACGTCGTCCTGCACGGACGCTGTCCGGACTGCGCCTGAGCGCCCGGCTGCCGACGAGAGGGAAGGGACCGCCTGCAACCGCTCGCCCGTGATCGGGGCGCCGCGTTGCGACGATCCTTTCGCCGCTCCTCCGTGTTCCGGACCACGTGCCCCGCCACAGTCTCACCCGTCGTCAGGCCCTGAAATCCGCCGCCGCCGCGGCCGCCGCGCTCGGCGTCGCGCGTCCCGGATCCGCCCTCGGCCGCGGGCGGCAGCCCGCCTCCTTCACGCTCGCCCTGGACACGCGCGACGCGGTGGCCGCGAGCGCCGGATGGCGCACCACGAGCGTGTTCTCGGCGCCGCACCGCTTCGACCTCCTCGGGCTCGGCTGGCGGCACGGGAGCCGTGTCGAGGCGCAGGTGCGCGTCCGCTGCCGCGGCGGGCGCTGGAGCCGCTGGGCGCACCTGCACACCGCGGGCGACCACGGCCCCGACGCGGGCCGCGGCGCGGTCGGGACCGACCCGGCGTGGACCGGCGCGGCCGACGAGTTCCAGCTGCGGCTCCGCGGCCACGTCCGCGGCCTGCGCGCACGCTTCGTCCACGCCTCCCCCGCCGTGCCCCGTACGGCGCGGCTCGCGGCGGCCCGGCGGCGCGCGGGCGCCCCGGCGATCATCCCGCGCAGCGCCTGGGGCGCCGACGGGCTGACGCTGCGCGGCACGCCGAGCTACGGCCAGGTCCAGCTCGCCTTCGTGCACCACACGGTGAGCGTCAACGACTACGGGCCGGAGGACTCCGCGGCGATGGTGCTCGGCATGGCCCGGTACCACATCGACCACAACGGCTGGAACGACCTGGGCTACAACTTCGTCGTCGATCGCTACGGCCAGATCTTCGAGGGCCGCGGCGGCGGCGTCGACCTGGCGATCGTCGGCGCGCAGGCGCAGGGCTACAACAGCGTCTCGACCGGCGTCGCCTGCATCGGGACGTTCACCGAGGTCGCGCAGACGGAGCCGGGCATGGAGGCGCTCGCGCAGATCATCGGCTGGAAGCTCTCGCTCCACGGCGTGCCCGTCACCGGGCAGGTGACGGTGACCTCCGCGGGCGGCGAGGCCAACCGCTACCCCGCGGGCCGCGCGGTGACCTTCGAGCGGATCTCGGGCCACCGCGACGGCAACACCACGGCCTGCCCCGGCGACGTGCTCTACGGCCAGCTCGCCGACCTGCGGCTCCGGGCCGGCCGCTACGCGACCGCGGCGGCGGGGCTGACGATCCGGGCGAACTCGACGACCGTGCGCGGCGACGCGCTGACCACGCTGAGCGGCCAGCTGCGCTTCGCCGACGCCTCCTCGCCCGCGGGCGCGCGCATCCAGGTCCTCTACTCGAGCGGCGGCGGGGCGAGCGCCGTCGTCGCCACGGCGACGTGCGCGGCCGACGGCCGCTGGAGCACCGACATCGCGATCTCCGCGACCGGCACGGCCCAGGCGCGCTACGCCGGCGACGCGACGCGGCCCCCGCTGCAGTCGCCGCTCCTCGACATCACCGTCAAGCCCGAGCTCGTCTTCGAGGTCAACCGCCGCCACCTGCGCCGTGGGCGCAAGCTCAAGATCCGCGGCCTCGTCGACCCGGCGCCCGACACGGTGACGCTGAAGTGGGAGCGCAAGGTCGGGACCCGCTACAAGCGGATCCGGCAGCGCACGCTGCGGGTGACGGACGGGCGCTTCAAGGCGACGCTGCGGCCGAAGCGGCCGTCCTTGTTCCGCGTGACGGTGAAGACGCCGGGCGCGCGGCAGCGGATCTACGTCCGCGTGCGCTGATCAGTCGGCGGAGGAGATGTCGAGCAGGCGGTCGGCCGACTCGTGCTCGACCTGGAGGGTCACGTGCTCGACGCCGAAGCGCTCCGAGAGCAGATGCTCGAGCTCGGCGCGGCGGGCGTGGCAGTCCTCCCCCGCCGGGACGAGCACGTGCGCGGAGAGCGCCGGGAAGCCCGACGTGACCTCCCACACGTGGAGGTCGTGGACCTCCGTGATGCCCGGGTGCGCGGCGAGCGCGTGGCCGATCGTCTCGGGGTCGATCCCGCGCGGGGCGGCCTCGAGCAGGACGCGGGTCGACTGGCCGACGAGCGAGATGCCGGAGCGGATCATCAGCGCCGCCACGACGAGGGCGACGATGCCGTCCGCGACGTCGAAGCCCGCGACGATCACCAGGAGGCCGGCGAGCGCGGCGCCGAGCGAGGCGTAGAGGTCGGTGAGGACGTGCTGGCGGGCGCCCTCGATGTTGAGCGAGCGCCGCTCCGCGCGGCCCAGCGCCCAGGCGGCGCCGATGTTGACCGCCGCGCCCGCGAGGCCGACGGCGAGCACGACCCCGCCCTCGACGTCGGGCGGCGAGGCGATCCGCTGGATGGCCTCCCAGGCGATGATCCCGGCGAGGACGAGCAGCGTGGCGCCGTTGATCTGGGCGGAGAGGATCTCGGCGCGGCCGAGGCCGTAGGTGTAGCCGCCGCCGGGCGGGCGGGCCGCGAGCCGGGCGGCGACGAGGGCGAGCGCGATGGCCCCCGCGTCGGTGAGCATGTGCGCGGCGTCGGAGAGGAGCGCCAGCGAGTCGGCCAGGATGCCGGCGACGACCTCGCCGACCATGAAGACGAGGATCAGCCCGAGCGCGAGGCCCAGCCACCGGCGGTCCGCGTCGGCGGAGGGAGCGTGGGAGTGCCCGTGCCCGCCGTGGTGATGGTCGTGCGCGTGCCCGGCCACCGCGGCGCTACTCCGGCTTGTTCTTGCGGATCCAGTCCGCGAGCTTGTCGGCCGCGTCCGCGACCGTCTCCCCGGCCTTGTTGGCCGCGCCGGAGACCTTCTCGTTCGCGCCCGTGTCCCTGATGATCTTCGCGAAGCGCTGCTTGTAGAACTCGACCGCGTCGCCGGCCTCCTTGCGGGCGTCGGCCTGCTGGTCGCGCGTCGGGTACTGGCCGGCCACGATCCGGTCGTACTCGCCGGACTGCACCCAGCGCATGATCTCCTTGACGCGCCGGACCGGGTAGCTGTGCGTGAGCCAGATCTCGTTCGTCAGGCGGTTGATCTTGTCCCAGCCGGAGTCCCAGTCCTCGTAGTCCCCCGCCTGGCGGATGAAGGCGTCGAGGTTGAGCTTGCGGGCCGAGGTGCCGCCGGCCAGGACCATCATCGTCCGGCAGGTGATCAGCGGGTCGCGGTTGACCAGCGTGGCCGCGCGGTCGCAGGAGAGCTCGGCACAGCGGAACCACTCCAGCAGCGCGAGCTGGACAGCCATGAGCGGGATCGTGGCGACGAACGGGAAGCTGCTGATGCCGAGCCGCAGCAGGATCATCAGCGCCGTGCGGTAGAGCACGTGGTCGGAGAGGATGTGCCCGGCCTCGTGGCCGAGCACCGTGCGCATCTCCATCTCGTCGAACAGGTCGACGCAGCGGGAGTTGATGACCACCATCGGCTTCTTCGAGCCGATCGCGGCCGCGTTGGTCATGGGGAACTGCGTCAGGTAGAGGTCGTACGTCTCGGGCAGGTCGAGCCGCGCGCAGACCGCGTTCCAGTCGGCCCAGGTCGTGGCGAGCTGGTCCTCGCCGAGCTTGACCGAGCCGGCGAGGAACTGCTGGCGCAGCGCCCGTTCGTAGCCGAACTCGATGAGCTTGCGGACGATCCCGTCCATGCCCGGGATCGACTGCAGCGCGGCGGTGGCGGCGCGGTCGGACGGGTGCTCGTAGGCCTTCGACGAGATGTTGCGGAGGCGCTGGTCCTCGGGAAGTGCGGCGGCGGTCATCGCTGCATGACGCTAGCGCTCCGAGAGCCGGATCACGAGCCGCAGCCCGCTCCAGGTGCCGTCGATGGCGCACACCTTGTTGTCCACCAGGCCGGTCGGGAGCGCCACTTCGCGCACCACGTCCTCGGTCATGTCGGTCGGGACCTTCGAGGCCTTCTTCGGCCACGCGATCCACAGGCCGGAGGCCGGCGCCATCAGCTTGCGGAGGGTCGGGAGGCGCTGCTCGAAGTGGTGGCGCTCGAGGTGGAAGGACACGATGACGTCCGCCGTCCCGGTCGCCCGCGTGACCGTGGTGACGCCGGCGGGGAGCTCGCCGAGGTCGACGTCCGGCGGCGCGCCGAGGAGCGCGACCCGGTGGCCCTCCTTGATACCGAGCTTCCTCGGGAGCGGGGTGCCGCTGTACGGAAGCCCCCTCTTCGGAGCAGCGCTCATCACGGCGCAGTGTCGCTCATCGGCGCCTCGGGCTGGGTTTTGTCGCGGCGGGGCGGAGCCGCTATCGCTCTGAGGCACGAGCAACACTCGCTGCCGGCGCCAGCTCGCGTGACGCAGGCAGGCGGAAGCATCAGTCGCTTGAGTTCTGGCAGACGGCGCCGATCTGGATGATGTGGGCTTGCTCGGAATCTAC
>JBEVIG010000114.1:0-19493 GCA_040510855.1 Solirubrobacteraceae bacterium | reverse complement strand
GCCGAGCAGCGCACGGCCCGCAGGCGTGAGCGCGAAGAACACGACCCGGCCGTCGCGCCGCGCGGCCACGAGGCCCGCCTGGCGGAGCACCTTCACGTGATGGGAGACGAGGGGCTGCGAGCGACCGGTCACCCACGCGAGGTCGCATCCGCAGAGCTCGTCGCCGGCGTGCAAGGCCCGCGCGATCGAGAAGCGGGTCGCGTCGGCGAGCGCTTGGGCGCGGGAGACCGCGGGCGTGGCGGGCGACCGCTCGATCTCGCCGCGGATGCGCTCAGCGAGCGGCAGGTCCAGGCACAGCAGATCGCATCGGTCGGCCACGACGACGATTCTATCGCCGTTGAAACCTCGTTTGTTGCGCTGGCCAAGGACCGCGACCTCCGCGGGACGCTCGAGGGCGGCGCGCAGGCCAAGGCGTCGAAGAAGTCGGCCAAGGCCAAGTCGCGCAAGGCCAAGACCCGCAAGGCGAAGGCCAAGAAGCTGGGCAAGGCCCGCAAGGCCGCGCTCGGGCATACTTGGGCGACCGGATCGTCCGCTAGTCGAGATCGGCGAGGGGCGGCCGCGAGGCCGCCCCTCGGCGTCTCAGGGGGTGGAGCATGAGCGACACGCTGTACGTCCTGGCCGCGTCCTACGACGACGTCGAGGACGCCCTGGCCGAGTTCGAGCGGATCAGGGTCGCGTACAAGCACGTCGGCTCGTCGCACGACTTCGACGCGACGGTGATCGCGAAGGACGAGGCGGGCAAGGTGCAGATCGTCAAGCGGCACGACGAGCCGACACGGCACGGCGCCGCGGTCGGGTTGAACTGGGGCATCGCTGCGGGCGCCGTCGCGGCGCTCTTCCCCGCCGTGGGCCTGATCGGCGGGGTGGTCCTCGGCGCCGGCGGCGGGGCGGCGCTCGGGGCGGTGGCCGGCCACGCGCGCGGCGGGACGTCGCGCGACGACCTGACGGCGCTCGGCGAGGTGCTCGAGGAGGGCGACGCCGGCCTGGTCGTCGTCTACGCCGCCGACATGGCCGACCAGGTGGCGACCAACGTGCGCGCGGCGCGCCGCACGGCGCGCGGGACGACGAACGTCAGCGCCGAGCAGCTCGCGGCCGACATCCGCGCGGCGGAGTCGGCCGAGGGCGGCTGAGCCGTCACGTCGCGTCGCGCCGGACCGGGCGCGCCGTCTCCTCGACCACGCCCCGCTGGGCGAGCGTGAACAGCAGCGCGATCGCGGGGCCCACGAGCAGGGCGGCGATCCCGGCCACGACGAGCAGCGTCGTGAGCGTCGCGCTGGGCGCGGCGGCCGCGTCGATCGTCAGGTCCCGCGGCAGCAGGTACGGGTGCTGCGCGACGCCCCAGCCCCACACGATCGCGACGACGGCGCCGACCGCGGTGGCGCGGGCGCCCCGCCGCGCGCCGCGCGCGACGAGCACGAGCGTCGCCGTGCCGCACAAGGCCGACGCGATCACGAGCGGCAGGCCGTCGCCCGTCAGCCCGTCGTACACGGTGCGGGCGTCCGCGTGCAACGCGAAGAGCCCCGCGACGGCGAGCGCGCCCGCGACGACGGCCGCCCACAGTGCCCGCGTGCGGAACGCGCGCTCGAGGTCGGGGGCGCCGGCGCGGCGCGCGTCGCTGATGAGGAAGACCGCCGCGAGGTACGCCGACGTCGCGACGAACAGCGCGCCGATCACGAGCGACAGCGCGTTCAGCCAGCTCGTGACCGGATCGCCCGCGGCGTTGCCCACCGGCACGCGCCCGCCCGCGATCGCGCCCACGACCGTGCCCATGAAGAAGGGCGTCAGCAGCGATGACGCGCCGAAGAGGACCTCGGCGACGCGCCGACCGCCGGCGCGGCGCGCAGTGTGGTGGAAGGCGAACCCCGCGCCGCGCAGGACGATCCCGAGCGCCGCGAGGCTGAGCGGGATGAAGAGCGTCGAGAAGATCGACGCGAACGCCTCCGAGAAGCCCGTCCACAGCACGACGAGGACGAACACGAGCCACACGTGGTTCGCCTCCCACACCGGGCCGATCGCCCAGTCGATCAGGTCGCGCACGCGGCGGCCGCGCCGGCCCCCGCCGGCGAGCAGGCTCCAGAAGCCGGCGCCGAAGTCGGCGCCGCCGAACACCGCGTAGGCGGTCACGCCGGCCCACAGCACGCCCGCGACCGCGTCGGCGCTGCTCACGGCGCGCCGTCCTGCAGGCCGGCGGGCAGCGGCGGCGACGGGCCGTACGGAACGTCGGGCTCCTCCGCGTCGGCCTCGCGCCAGCGCCGCGACATCGCCCGGAGCGTGATGACGAGCGCGGCGCCGAGCACCGCGTAGAGCAGCACCACGGCGGTGAACGTGACCCACACGCCGGACGCGCCCGTCACCGCCTCCTCCGTGCGCATGACCTCGTAGACGATCCACGGCTGGCGCCCGACCTCCGTCACGATCCAGCCGCACTCGAGCGCCACCACGGAGGCCACGCCGGAGATCGCCACCGCGCGCAGGAACCACTTCGTCTGCGGGATGTCGCGCCGGCGCCACCAGACCCAGCCGAACCACAGCCCGAGCAGGATCAGCATCGAGCAGACGCCGACCATCGTGTCGAACGCCCAGTGCAGCATCGTGTTCGCCGGCGGCCGGTCCTCGGGCGGCACGGTGTCCAGCCCGGTCACCTCGGTGTCCGTGCTCCAGCCGACGAGGAACGAGTCGAGCCCGGGGATGCCGATCCCGCCCTTCACGCCGTCGGAGGTGCAGCGGCCGTAGATGTACTCCGTGACGTGCGTCGACGTCGTCTGCACGCACTCCATCGCCGCGAACTTGATCGGCTGGTCCTCGGCGATCGCGCGCGCGGCGGTGTCGCCGACCGCGAACTGGATCGGCGTCGCGATGCACGCCACCGTCAGCGGGATCAGCAGCCCGAGGCGGTGGAGGCGGTCGCGCCGGCCGCGCAGCATGCCGACCGCGTAGATCGACGCCACCAGGAAGCCCGTGACCAGGTAGGCGGCCAGGATCATGTGCGGGACCTCGTAGGGCACCGCGTTGTTGAAGACGACCTTCAGCGGGTCGACGTCGGTGACCTTGCCGTTCGTCAGCGTGTAGCCCTGCGGCTGGTTCATCCACGAGTTCACGGCCACGACCGAGAACGCGCCGCCGATGCCGCAGATCGGGATCGGCACGCCGGCCCAGAAGTGCTGCCACGGCGACAGGCGCTTCCAGCCGAAGATGTAGATGGCGACGAAGATCGCCTCGAGGAAGAAGAAGATCCCCTCGACCGCGAACAGCACGCCGAAGACCTGGCCGAAGCGCCCGGTGAACTCGGGCCACAGCAGCCCGAACTCGAAGGAGATGACGGTGCCCGTGACCGCGCCGACCGCGAACGTCACCGCCACGACCTTCGACCAGCGCCGCGCGAGCTCCAGCGCGACCTCGTCGTCCTTGCGCAACCCACGCCAGTTCGCGATCAGCATGATCGCCGGGAACGCCACCCCGACCGACGCCAGGATGATGTGGAAGCCGAGCGTGAACGCCATCTGGCTCCTCGCGGCAGTGAGCTCGGAGGCCAGCGGGACGAACGCGTGCATCGCTCAGGTGACGTCCGCGGAGGCCGGCTCGGGGACGTCGGCGTCGTCCCAGTCGATCCGGGCGGCGTCGGAGCGGTCGAGGACCTGCGGGCCGCGCGCCGTTCCGAAGTAGTCCCAGCCCCACTCGATGAACGCGTCGATGCGATTGCGCACCCCGGTCATCAGCGCTGCGTGGACGCCGAGCCAGGCGGAGAAGGCGATCGCGCCGTGGAGCTCGTGCCGGTGCGGGCCGACCTCGGCGATCGCCGCACCGCGGCCGATCATCGCCATGATCCCCTTGTCGCGGTAGTGGAACGGCTTGCGTGCCTTGCCGGCGGCGTCGGCGAGGAGGTTCTCCGCCGCCCACACGCCGCTCTGCAGGGCGACCGAGCCGAGCTGCGGGTACGGCACGCCGTCCGGGCCGGGGATGTTGGCGACGTCGCCGACGGCGTACACGCCCTCCAGCCCCGCCACGGTCAGGTCGGGCTGGACGTCGATGCGGCCGCCGCGCCCGCGCGGGAGGTCGTCGTGCACCGCGACGGCCGGCGCCTGGATCCCACCGCCCCAGACGACGCAGTGGGTGCGGATCGTTGTGCCGTCGGCGAGCGTCACGTGCCCCGGGCCCACCTCCGTCACGGCCACACCGAGGTGCAGCCGGACGCCCTTGCGGCCGAGGATCTTCGCCGCGTACTCGTGCGCGCTGTCGGAGAACGGGCCGAGCAGCGTCTGCCCGAGGTCGACCAGGTGGATCTGCGCCGCGGAGACCGCCAGGTGGTGGTACTCGGTGGTCATCGTCTCCGCGATGAGGTCCGCGTGCGCGCCGGCGAGCTCGACGCCGGTCGGCCCGCCGCCGACGACCACGAACGTCAGCGCGCCCTTGTCGATCAGCGAGGGGTCGCGGTCGGCGGCCTCGAACACCTCGAGGATCCGCGAGCGCAGCAGCTTCGCGTTGTCCAGCGAGTAGAGCGGCAGCGCGTGCTCCTCGGCACCGGGCGTGCGGAAGAAGTTCGGCCGCGAGCCCGCGGCCACGACGAGCGCGTCGCCGGAGTAGCGCTCCCCGCCCTCGAGCGTGACGGTGTGCGCGCCCGGGTCGAGCTCGACCACATCGCCGAGCTTGACGTCGACGTTCTCGCGGTCGCGGAACAGCTTGCGCAGCGAGAACGCGATGTCGCTCGACGCCAGCTGCGACGTCGCGACCTGGTAGAGCAGCGGCTGGAACTGGTGGTAGTTGTGGCGGTCGACCAGCGTGACCCGCGTGTGGTCGTCGCGCGCGAGCCGCTTGACGCAGCCGACGCCGGCGAAGCCGCCGCCGACGACGACGACGTGGAGCCGGCGCCCGTTCTCGTCACGCGGCATGCCCGGCCTCCTCGCCCGCGCGGCGGGCGCCCAGGCGCTCGAGCAGGTGATCGCCGACCCGGAGTGCGTTCGCCATCGCCGTCAGCGCCGGGTTCACGGCGCCGATGCTCGGGAAGAAGCTCGTGTCGACGACGTACAGGTTGTCGACCTCGTGTGCGCGGCAGTCCGGGTCGAGCACCGACGTGGCCGGGTCGTCCCCGAAGCGGCAGGTGCCCGCCTGATGGGCGCAGCCCGCGACCGGGATCTCGTTCTTGAGGTAGGCGTGCCGGGGGATCAGGTGCTCCTGGTGCATGCCGAGGCGGCCGAGCATCGACTTGAGCTCGTCGAAGAGCCGGCGCTTGGGCTCCTCGTTGCTCGGCGTGTAGCTGAGCCGGATCGAGCCGTCGTCGCGCAGCGTGACGCGATTGTCGGGCCGGGGGAGGTCCTCGGTGGAGAGCCAGAAGTCGACCGCATGGCGTGCGACCCGGTCCAGCGTCCGCTCCGGCGCCAGCCGGGTCTCGAGCGGCTTCTCGCCGCGGTACATCTCGGCCGACGACTTCCCGACCATCTGGATGTTGCCGAGGGGGAAGTCGGAGCGCGGCGACCCGAAGTAGAAGTCGTTGATCCCCAGGGTCTTCTGGAACACCGTCGGGTTCTCGTCCTTCGACAGGGCGAGCACCGCCTGGCTGTTGTGGAACATGTAGTTGCGGCCGACCTGTCCCGAGCCGTTGGCCAGGCCGTCCGGGTGCGCGTCGCTCGCGGACGCGAGCAGCAGCCGCGCGCTGTTCGCCGCGCCGCACGAGACGACGACGATGTCGCCGGTGACGGTCTCGCGCTGCCCGGCCTGCTCGACGACGACGCCGGTGACCGCGCGGCCGCCCGGGCCCGTCTCGAGCCGGAGGGCCTCCGCCCCGGTGATCAGCGTGACGTTCTCGTGCTCGAGCGCGGGCCGCACGCCGAGCACCTCGGCGTCCGACTTGGCCTGCACGAGGCACGGGAAGCCGTCGCACGTGGCGCAGCGCACGCAGTGGCTGTGCGGCATGTCGGCCTCGGCGAGGCGGATCCCGCACGGCGCATGGAACGGCTGGAGCCCGGCCGCCGCGAGATCGTCGGCGAGCTGCTGGATGCGCGGCTCGTGGCTGACCGCCGGGAACGGGTAGGGCGCCGAGGCGGGCGGCTCCGTCGGATCCTCCCCGCGCGCGCCGTGGACCTCGTAGCGCTGTTCGGCGAGCGTGTAGTACGGCTCGAGATCCTCGTAGGGGATCGGCCAGGCGGGCGAGATCCCGTCGTGGTGGCGCAGCTCGCCGAAG
This sequence comes from Solirubrobacteraceae bacterium, assembly GCA_040510855.1. Lineage (GTDB taxonomy): Bacteria > Actinomycetota > Thermoleophilia > Solirubrobacterales > Solirubrobacteraceae > DASQMT01. The sequence continues at coordinate 13,318 of JBEVIG010000114.1, read as the reverse complement.
TCCTCGGCGCGCAGCCGGTACAGGGCGGCGCCGTACAGCTTCGTCGCGCCGCCCACGCAGTAGTGCACCTGCGGCTGGAACGGCCGGTCGTCGCCGTCGTACCAGGTGTCGGGCGAGATGTAGCGGTTGTCGACGAAGACGTCGTGCGCCTGCCAGTTCTGCGGCTCGCGCGGAAGCCAGTCGCCGCGCTCGAGCAGGAGGATGCGCAGGCCCGACGGCGCGAGGTGGCGGGCCAGCGTGCCGCCGCCGGCGCCGCTCCCGATGATGATGACGTCGTAGTTGAGCATCACGGCATCCAGGGCTCGTGCCAGCGGCCGTGGCCGGCGACGAGGCGGTCCGCCTCGGCCGGGCCCCACGTCCCCTTGGCATAGGGGTGGACGGGCGGCGGCGACGAGACGAGCGGCTGCATCACGCGCCAGGCCTCCTCGACCCCGTCCTGGCGCTTGAACCGCGTGCTGTCGCCCTGCATCGCGGCGTGGAGCAGGACCTCGTACGGCGCGGGGATGTCGATCCCCTCGCGGCCGAACACCTTGTCCAGGTCGATCTGCTCGTGCCCGGGGGACTCGGGGCGCTGGGCCTCGAGCGTGAGCCGCACGCCCGTCCGGGGGTCGAGGCGGATCACGAACTCGTCGGGCTCGGGCTCGTGGACGGCGTGGAAGCCGAGCCGCGGGGGGCGCTTGAAGACCAGCCGGAGCTCGGTCTGCGTGACCGGAAGGCACTTGCCCGTGCGGATGAAGAACGGCACGCCGGACCAGCGCCAGTTGTCGATCTCCAGCCGCAGCGCCGCGAAGGACTCCGTCGTCGAGTCGGGCGCGACGCCGGCGATCTCGCGGTAGCCGTCGTGCTGGCCGCGGACGTAGTGCGCCGGGTCGGCCTCGGGCATGGCGTGGAAGACGGCGAAGAGCGCGTTCTTCAGCGTGTCCGGGTCGCGCGCGGCCGGTGCCTCCATCGCGGCGGCGCCGACCAACTGCATGAGGTGGTTGACCACCACGTCGCGCAGCGCGCCGACGGGGTCGTAGAAGTGGCCGCGATCGTCGACGCCGAAGGCCTCGGCCATCGTGATCTGGACGCTCTCGACGTAATTGCGGTGCCAGACCGGCTCGAGGATCGTGTTGGCGAAGCGGAGGAAGAGGGTCTCCGTGATGCCGAGCTTCCCGAGGTAGTGGTCGATGCGGTAGATCTGGCGCTCGTCGAGATGCTCGTGCAGCTCGGCGGCGAGGGCGCGCGCCGAGTCGAGATCGTGGCCGAACGGCTTCTCGATCACCACGCGCGCGTTGGTGGTGAGGCCCGCGCCGGCGAGGCCCTTGACCACGGTGCCGAACAGGAACGGCGGGATCTCGAGGTAGAAGACGGGGCTGCGGGCGTCCTTGAGGCGTCCCGCGAGGCGCTCGAAGGTCTCGGCGTCACCGAAGTCGCCCGCCAGGTAGGAGAGGCGGGCGGCGAAGCGCTCGAACACCGCTGGGTCGAGCGTCTCGCCCGAGGCGACGATCGCCTCGCGGGCGCGCTCGCGGAGGTCGTCGTCGGTCCAGTCGTCGACCGCGACGCCCACGATCGGGCAGTCCAGCAGACCGCGGGCCTCGAGCCGGTAGAGCGAATGGAGGGTCATCACCTTGGCGAGATCGCCGGTGATGCCGAAGACGACGAAAACGTCGGCGGGCCGGTCGTACGTCGCGCCCGCCGCACCGGAAGACTGGTACGACGCGACTGGGGAGGTCATGCCCCGATCCTCCGCCTCCTCGCCGGCGGGCTCTCATCCCTTCAGGGTGATCGCGCGCATCGCCCCAACGGGATGACGACGCAGGTCCACGTCTTGGGCGAGGATCGGGGCATGAGCACCCCCGCCGAGACGCACGGGCGGCCGCAGAGCGCGGCGGCGCCGTCGCCCTTCCCGCCGATCGCCGACTACGCCTTCCTGTCGGACTGCCACACGGGCGCGCTGGTGGCGCCTGACGGCGCCATCGACTGGCTGTGCACGCCGCGCTTCGACGCCCCCAGCGTGTTCGGGACGCTGCTGGACCGCGGCGCGGGCACCTTCCGGCTCGGCCCGTACGGCATCAACGTCCCGACCGCGCGCCGGTACGAGCCGGGCACGAACGTGCTCGAGACGACGTGGAAGACGCCGACGGGCTGGATCGTCGTACGCGACGCGCTCACCATCGGCCCGCGCCGCGGCGTCGACGCCGTCACGCCGCACACGCGCCCGCCGGCCGACGAGGACGCGGACCACCTGCTCGTCCGCACCGCCACCTGCATCGACGGCCACGTCGAGGTCGAGCTCATCTGCGAGCCGGCGTTCGACTACGGACGCACGCCCGCGGACTGGCTCCTCGTTGACGACGACGTCCACACCGCCGACGCGGCCGGCGCGGGCCAGACGATCCGGCTCGCGACGGACATGGCGCTCGGCATCGAAGGCGGTCGCGTCCGCGCCCGGCACGTGCTCCGCGAGGGCGAGCGGCTGTTCTGCTCGCTCTCCTGGGCCGAGGGGCTCGCATCGGCCGCCGACGTCGACGACGCGACCGGGCGCCTGGAGGCCACGACGCGCTTCTGGCGCGACTGGATCGGCCGCGCGCGGCTCGTCGACCATCGCTGGCGCGACCCGATCGTGCGCTCCGCCCTGGCCATCAAGGGCCTGACCTACATGCCCACCGGCGCGACCGTCGCGGCACTCACCACGTCGCTGCCGGAGACGCCCGGCGGCGAGCGCAACTGGGACTACCGCTACACGTGGATGCGCGACGCGACGTTCACGCTGCAGGCGCTGCACTGGCTCAACCTCGACTCCGAGGCCGACGAGTTCATGCAGTTCGTCGCCGACGTCGAGGCGAACGAGGACGGCGCACTGCAGATCATGTACGGGATCGACGGCCGCCGCGACCTGACCGAGACGACGCGCGACGACCTGTCCGGCTACGCCGGCGCGCGTCCCGTGCGGATCGGCAACGGCGCGTTCGACCAGCGGCAGAACGACGTGTTCGGCGCGGTGCTCGACTCGATCCTGCTGCACACACGCCGGAGCCAGCGGCTGCCGCGGCGGCTGTGGCCGGTCGTGCAGGCGCAGGCCGAGTGCGCCACGCGCGTGTGGCGCGAGCCCGACCAGGGCATCTGGGAGGCGCGCGGGGAGCCGCAGCACTACGTGTCCTCGAAGCTGATGGGCTGGGTCGCCCTCGACCGCGCCGCGAAGCTCGCCCAGCTCCGCGGCGAGCCCGACCTCGAGGCACGCTGGGGCGCGACGGCGGAGGAGATCCGCGCCGACATCCTCGAGCACGGCGTCGACGCCCGCGGCGTGCTGCGCCAGCACTACGACACCGACGCGCTGGACGCGTCCACGCTGCTCGCCGCGATCCTCGGCTTCCTGCCGGGCGACGACGCGCGGCTCCGGGCGACCGTGCTCGCGATCCGCGACGAGCTCACCGAGCACGGGTACGTGCTGCGCTACAAGACGGACGAGACGGACGACGGGCTGAGCGGCAAGGAGGGGACGTTCCTCATCTGCTCGTTCTGGCTCGTGTCGGCGCTCGCCGTCGTGGGCGAGCTCCAAGGGGCGCGCGACCTGATGGAGCGCCTGCTGGGCATCGCCTCGCCGCTGGGGCTCTACGCCGAGGAGTTCGATGCGGACACCGGCCGGCACCTCGGCAACTTCCCGCAGGCGTTCTCGCACCTGGCGCTGATCGAGGCCGCCGCGCGGATCATCCTCGTGGAGCGGCTGCAGGAGCGCGCCTGACGGGCGCGCTCCCGCGCGGCGGGCCGCTCAGGCGGTCTCGTCGCCGAAGATGAAGATGCCGTGGATGATCCAGAGGCAGAGCAGGAAGAGGCCGAACGACCACCAGGGATTGGAGCCGCTGATCGAGAGCAGCGCGCCGATCGCGCCGAGGCTCGCGCCGACGATGCCGATGATGCGGCCGAACGCGTTCCCGCCCATCAGCGAGATGCCGCCGATGAGCTGGATGACGCCGAGCACGATCAGCACCCAGCCGAGCGTGTTGAGGTCGTCGAGCACGTAGCGCTGGCTGTTGGCGAACACGTTCGCGTTGTCCAGCGCGCCGATGCCGTAGATGATGTTCAGCACTCCCAGGATGAGGAGCAGCGTTGCGGCGAACGCCGTCCGGCCGATACCGCGCATACGGGAACCTCCAGTCACGAGTTGGGCGAATCACGGCGATCGTCCGCCGCCCCCGCCCCCGCGGCATCACCTCAACCGGATGAAGTCGCCTTGAATCACCCGAGGCGGGTGACGTGATCGGTCGTCCCTGCGCGGCATGCTTCGCGTTCCGGACGCGAGCGAGTGGAGGCAGGGATGAACGGCGGGGCGGATCGCCGCGGCGACGCGAGCGAGGCGACGAAGGCGGCGAACGCGGCGTCGACGGCGGGGCTCGACTGGAGCGACCGGCGCGACTTCGAGGAGGCCGCCCGCGGCCTGATCGCACCGCTGCCGGACGACGGGAAGGTGCTGGCCCCGGACGGCCACTCCATCTGGGACCTGTCGCGCTTCGCGTTCATCCACGGTGACGCGGACGCGCCCGAGACGGTCAACCCGAGCCTGTGGCGCCAGATGCAGCTCACCGTCCAGGGCGGCCTCTACGAGGTCGTGCCCGGCCTGTACCAGGTGCGCACGCTCGATCTCTCGAACATCACGATCGCCGAGGGCGACGACGGCCTCGTGGTCTTCGACCCGCTGATCTCGACGGAGACCGCCCATGCGGCGCTCGAGCTCTACTACGCGCACCGTCCGCGCAGGCCCGTGGTCGCGCTCGTGTACTCGCACAGCCACGTCGACCACTTCGGCGGGGCGCGCGGGATCGTCGACGAGGCCGACGTGCGCGCCGGCAAGGTCAGGGTCATCGCCCCGATCGGCTTCCTCGAGGCCGCCGTGGCGGAGAACGTCCTCGCGGGCAACGTGATGAGCCGCCGCGCGAGCTACATGTACGGCAACCTGCTGCCCGCCGACCCCAAGGGGCAGGTGGGGGCCGGGCTCGGCGTCACCACGTCGGCCGGCACCGTGAGCCTGGTGCCGCCGACGGAGCACGTGACGGAGACGGGGCAGCGGATGAACATCGCAGGGCTCGACTTCGAGTTCATGCTCGCCCCGGACAGCGAGGCGCCCGCGGAGATGCACTGGTTCATCGAGCCGTTCGCCGCGGTCACCGCCGCGGAGAACTGCTGCCGCACGCTCCACAACACGTACTCCATCCGCGGCACGCGGATCCGCGACCCGCTGGCCTGGTCGAAGTACCTGCAGCAGACGATCGACCTGTGGGGCGACCGCGCCGAGGTCATGTACGGCATGCACCACTGGCCGTCATGGGGCCGCGAGCGGGTGCTCGAGATCCTCGGCATGGGTCGCGACGGCTACCGCTTCATCAACGACGAGACCCTGCGGCTGGCCAACCACGGGCTGACGCCGAGCGAGATCGCCGAGCAGGTCGCGTTCCCGCCGGCCATGTCGCGGCACTGGGCGATGCGCGGCTACTACGGGACGCTCAATCACAACGTCAAGGCCACCTACGTCAACTACCTGGGCTGGTTCGACGGCAACCCGGCCACGCTCCACACCCACCCGCCGGAGGAGGCCGCGAAGCGCTACGTCGAGTTCATGGGCGGCGCCGACGCGGCGCTGGACAAGGCGCGGGGCGCGTTCGAGCTGGGCGACTACCGCTGGGTCGCCGAGGTCGTCAACCACGTCGTGTTCGCCGACCCGGACAACCAGGCCGCGCGCGACCTGCAGGCCGACGCGCTCGAGCAGCTCGGCTACCAGGCCGAGTCCGGCCCTTGGCGCAACTTCTACCTCACGGCCGCGCAGGAGCTGCGCCACGGCGTCCGGCAGCTCCCGACGCCGAACGCGGCAAGCGCCGACACCGTCAGGGCCATGAGCCTGGACCTGTTCCTCGACTACCTCGCCGTCCGCCTCAACGGCGCCAAGGCCGGCGACCGCGCGATCACGCTCGTGCTCACGCTGCCCGACGCCGGCGTGACGCGGACGCTGATGGTCCGCAACGGCGCCCTCAGCTACCACGACGGCGCCGCCGCGGACGCGCACGCGCGCGTCACGCTCGACCGCACCCACCTCGACGACGTCATCCTCGGCGTCGCGCCGATCGCCGATCAGCTCGCCGACGGGCGCGCGACGATCGAGGGCGACGCGCAGGCGCTGCGGGACTTCGTCGGGCTGCTCGACACCTTCGAGTTCTGGTTCAACATCGCGACGCCGTAGCTACGCCGGGCGGTCCCAGAGGTCGAGCGCGAGGGCGTTGAGCGGCTCGGCGCCCGTCGCGCCGACCGCGACCATCTGCTCGAGGATCACGCCGCCGACGCCGGGCAGCGCGACGCCCGGCTCGATGCACATGACCATGCCCGGGACGAGCACGAGCTCCGCGTCGTCGAGCCCGGCGGGGAGCTCGTGCTGGCCCGTGCCCGCACCGTGCGGCATGTAGTAGCCCCACCAGTGGTCGCCGAGGCCGTCCCGGACCACCGACCCGCGCGCGGCCTCGTGGACGTCGCGCACCGTCGCGCCGGGGCGCGCCGCGGCGATCGCGGCGTGCACGCAGCGCCCGACCGCCTCGAGGACACGGCGCTGCTCCGCCGACGGCGGCCCGACGACGACCGTGCGGCACATGTCGCCGTGGTAGCCCTCGACGCGCGCGCCGCAGTCGAGGATCACGTAGTCGCCGGCCTCCATCGCGCGGCGCCGGGGGAAGAAGGTCGCGTCCGCCGTCCGGGGGCCGGCGCCCATCACGGTCGCGAACGAGAGCTCGGCGCCCGCGCGGCGGATCGCGTACTCGGCCGCCGCGGCGACCTCCGTCTCCGGCACGCCCTCGGCGACCAGGTCGAGGCCGGCGCGCATCCCCGCGTCCGAGATCCGTGACGCCTCGCGCAGCAGCGCGATCTCCGCCTCCGACTTGACGAGCTTGATCGCGTCCAGCAGCGGGCCGGCATCGTCGAACGCGATGCCCGGATGGGCGGCCAGGAGCGCGCGGTGCACCGGTGCGGGGAACACGCCCATGCCGGTGATCCCGACCGTGTCGCCCGGCCGCGCGCAGCCCGCGACGAGCGCGGCGAGCGTGTCGGCCGGCGCGCGGTCGAGGACGATGTCGCCGGCGAACGCCTCGGCGCGGGCCCGGTCGAGGTCCCACTCCGCGTCGATGACGAGCGTCGAGGAGCCGCTGCGCGGGACGAAGACGTACGCGGTCTCCTCGTCCGTGCACGAGTGGCGGCTGAGGTAGCGGACGTCGCCGGGGAAGTAGTCGCGGTGCGCGGCGAAGCAGATCACCGCGGCGCGGCCGGTCGGCCCGAGCTCCCCCTGCACGCGCGCGAGCCGTGCGCGGATCTCCGCGTCCGCGATCACGCCGGGCGTCATCGCAGGATGTGCTCCAGCGCGCGCTCGACCGTCTCGGCGCGGCTGCGGCGGCTGACGAAGTGGTTGCCGATCGCGAGCGTGAAGGCGAGCAGCGTCCGCGCCTCCACCTCGTCGGGGTCGGGGCAGACGGTGCCGATCTGCGCCCGCAGGTAGTCCATCCGCCGGTCGTCGACGCGCCGCAGGCGGTGCGCGACGGCCTCGTCGCGGCGGGCCCAGTCGCGCACGGCGAGGTCGACGAGCAGCAGCTCCTCGCGGAACGTGAGGATGCCGGCGAGCCGGATGCGCGCGCGGGCGTCGCCGCCCTCGCTCTCGACGCGCTCGAGCACCTCGTCCGTGCTGCGCTGCTCCCACGTGTCGAGCATCTCGTCCAGGAAGTCGTGGCGGTTCTTGAAGTGCCCGTAGAAGCCGCCGCGGGTCACGCCGAGCCGCTGGGCGAGCGGCTCGATCCGGACGGCCTCTGGCCCCCCGGTGGCGAGCGCGTGGAGCCCGGCGTCGATCCACGTCGCGCGCGAGGTCCGGGTCGGGGGAGCCATCGCGGCAGTATCCCTTCACACGTTATATGCAGTAGTGTATATATTGCCTATGGCCACTCCAGCTGAGGTTCACGACACCGTCCGGCGCCTGCACGTGCCGGCCGGGATCCGCGCGGAGAGCACGCTCGCCCGCGTCGACTACGCGGACACGTTCGTCGTCGACGTGGGCGGGAGCGGACGGTGCACCGCCGAGGCGTGGGCGCGCACGGTCCTGGAGGGCGCTCCGCTCGCGATGCGGGCGCGGCTGCTCTCGGGCTGGACGGCGCTCGGCCTGAAGCTCGCGATCGGGAAGCCGGAGGCCGTGCTCGGCTGGGAGATCCGGCGGAACGCGCCCGATGCCGTGCTGCTCGCGGCCGACGGCCGCCTCGGCCTCGCCGGCGAGCTGCTCTTCCGGCGCGAGGGCGACGACCTCCGCTTCGCGACGTTCGTGCGCGTCGACAACCGCGCGGCCCGGCTCGCCTGGGGCCGTGTGGAGGGCGTGCACGATCCCGTCGTCCGCTCGCTGCTCGCCCGCGTGCACCGTGACCGGGTGACGCGTTCACACACAGGGGGCATGGCGGCGCGCGCCGCGACGGCGCACCGTTGAAGCGTCCCTTTCCCCTCCCTGGAGGACGCCTCACATGGCCGGACACCGGCGACTTCTCGCCATCGCGCTGGGCATCGCCGCGCTCGCCGTCGCGGGCTGCGGAGACGACCCGGAGCCGCAGACCACGTACGGCCAGCCCACGTACTACGACCCGTCCTCGTACTACGACCCCTCGGGGACCGCGAGCGACCCCGCGGCGGACTACGCGGCCCAGCAGCAGGCGATCGACGCGCTCGACCAGGTCTCGAACCTGAGCTACCAGTCGTCGATCGACACCGCGAACAACATGACGCCCTAGCGGGCGGCGGGCTGGAAGAGCTCGACCGGGTTGCCCGACGGGTCGTCGAGCACGATCTGCGAGCCGCCCGGGCCCGTGATGATGTCGCTGCGGAAGGTGAGCCCGGCCGCGCGCAGGCGCTCGACCTCGGCGGCGAGGTCGTCGACGATCAGGTGGATGCGATTCCAGCCGCCGGGCTCCGGCGTCCGCCCGTCGGGCAGCGTGCGCCCGCCCGAGCTCGTCGAGCCGCTGAGCAGCAGCCGCAGGTTGCCGCGGACGACGTCGGCGAACGCCGGCAGCCGGCTGAAGCGCTCCGTGAAGTCGAGGTGCGTCGTGTAGAACGCGATCGACTGCTCGACGTCGGTGACGATGTAGCGGACGCTGACGAGATCGCCGGGCATCGCTCCGCCCACGATACGCCTCAGTCCCGGCTCGCAAGGCGCAGCTCGCCGCGCTCGAGCTCCGGCCCCGTGGCCCGGAAGGCGGGCACGAGCTCGCTCGTCACCAGGCCCGTCTCGTCCGTGAGCTCGTCGACGACCCGGAACCAGCGGCGGATCCGCTCCGGCGTGTCGACGACCACGGTGATCACGGGCACGCGCCGCCGCAGCTGCCAGAACGTGTCGCCGTGCGGCGCGTGGTCGCCGTGGTAGCCCCAGATCCCGCGCAGGCTCGTCGCCCCCGCCGCGCCCGCCTCGCGCAGCGCGCGCACCAGCGCGGCGGAGAGCGGCGCGCCCGCGTGCCGTGACTGCTCGCCGGCGTAGACCATCAGCTTCTGCCACAGCCCGAGCCCGGACGGATCCGTCGCGGGGACCTCCTCCGGCTCCGCGAGCAGCGCGCCGTCGCGCTTGCAGACGCGGACGCGCTCGAGCGTGAGCAGCGGGCGCCGCAGCAGCGCCTCGAGCCCGGGCAGCACGGCGGCGATCGTCTCGCCCGCGCCGACCGCGACGATCATCAGCGGCACGTGCTCGTTGCGGCCCACGAAGCGCGCGCGCTCGCGCCGGCCGTGGACGGTCCCGTCCACCCCGAGCAGCACGGTCGCGCCCGCGACGCGGTGCCGGTGCAGCAGGTCCACGACGGCCTCGTGGGCGGGCCGGCCGCCGGCCCGCTCGTGGCGCCCGACGTACACCGTGAGCTTCGTCGCGGCGTGCAGCGCCTCCGGGAGCACGACCTCCCCCGGGGCGTCGCGCACGAGCCGCGCGCGCTCGAGCGTGACCAGCCCCTTGAACGGCATCGTCGCGATCTCCTCGAGCGCGGCCTCGATCCGCGGCCGCGTGTCGACCGCGACGGACACGAGCGGGAGGTCCTCGGAGAGCGTGAGCAGCCGGTCCGTGCGCAGGTGCTGGCGCGCGCCGAAGCCCTCCACGCCGCGCATCAGCAGGCTCACCGCGAGGTCGTGGCGGGCGTACGCGGCGGTGAGGGCATCCGCGGCGAACCCGCCGCCGAACCGGTCGCGCTCGCCGAAGTACGTCGTCAGCTTGAGGGCCTCGTCGCTCACAGCGCCGCTCCGAGCTCGCGCCCGGCCCAGGCGACCAGCACGCCGAGGACGAGCGAGACCGCGAAGTTGAGCGCACCGAGGCGCAGCTGCCCGTCCTCCCCGAGCCGGTGGCTCTCGAGCGCCCACGTGCTGAACGTGGTGAACGCGCCGATCAGGCCGGTGCCGAGGACGTCGTAGGCGCGCTCGGAGAGCGCGGCGCCGACGAGGAACCCGAGCACGAAGGACCCGCTCAGGTTCACCGCGAGCGTCCCGAACGGGAAGCGCCGGCCCAGCCGCGAGGACACGGCGCCGTCGAGCAGGAAGCGCGCGATCGCGCCGACGCCGCCGATCGCGCCGATCGCGAGGACCACGGCGGGGCTCATGCCCGCACCCGCGTGCGGCGGACGAGGTTGGTGGCGACGAGCACGGCGAGGAAGCCGACCGCGATGCTCGCCGCCGCGTAGCCGGCGGCCAGGCCGGTGCGGCCGTCGTCGAGCATCCCCAGCAGCTCGACCTGCATCGTCGAGAACGTCGTCAGCGCCCCGCAGAAGCCCGTGCCGAGCAGCGGCCGGCGGTAGGAGGAGAGCGGGAGGCGCTCCTGCAGCCGCGTCGTGAAGTAGCCGAGCAGGAATGCACCCACCACGTTGACGGCGAACGTGGCCCACGGCCAGGTCCCCGGATCGTGCGGGAGCCACTCGCCCATCCCGGCGCGCGCGATCGCCCCCAGGAAGCCGCCCACGAAGATGGCCACGAGCACCGACACGCCCGCGGGATCGTAGGGCGGGCTTGTACCGTCCGGCGCCGTGAGCCTCGTCGTCGGCATCGCCGCGTTCGCCGGTGGCGTGTGGCTGCTCGTCGAGTCGGTCGAGGTGCTGATCGAGCGTCTTCGCGCCTGGGCGCTCGCCGTGGGGATGTCGGGCGTCGTGCTGGCCGCGCTCGTGCTCGGCTTCGACGTCGAGTCGACCGCCGCGGGCGTCGCGGCGACGCTCGACGACCAGCCCGGGACGGCGCTCGGCGCCTCGATCGGCGCAGCGATCTTCCTGCTCACGTTCGGCCTCGGCGTGGCGGCCGTGATCGCGCCGTTCGCGGTCCGCCCGCCGGCCGCGATGCTCGGCGCCGCGCTCGTCGCCACGGCGCTGTGCGTCGCGCTCGCCGCCGACGGCGAGCTGAGCCGCGCCGACGGCGCCGTGCTCCTCGCGGCGTTCGTCCCGCTCGTGGCCGCGATCGTGCTCGGGCGGCCGCGCGACGTGCCGGGGCGGCCCGCGGAGGAGCGGCCGGAGCGCCCGCGGCATCTGGTGCCCGCCGTGCTCGCCGCGCTCGCCGGCCTGCTGATCGGCGCGGAGCTCCTGGTCTTCGGGACCGGGCGCGTGGTCGACGAGCTCGGCTTCTCCGAGACGGTCTTCGGCCTGCTGGTGGTGGGCGCCGCCGTCTCCTTCGAGGAGGTCGTGCTCGAGGCGCTGCCCGCCTTCCGCGGCTTCCCCGAGCTGAGCGTCGGGAACGCGCTCGGGACGCTCGTCTTCCTCGTCACGGGCTCGCTCGGCGTGATCGTCCTCGCGCGGCCGATCGACGTGCCGCCCGCGGTCACCGCCTACCACCTGCCGGCGCTGGCGGCGTCCTCCGTCCTCGCCGTCGCGCTGCTCGCCCGCGGCCGGCTCGGCCGCCCCGAGGGCGCACTCCTCATCGCGGCCTACGCCGCCTATGCGGCCGGCGCGCTGCTGCGCTGACGCCGCACTCGTCGTGCGCGATCGCTAGGGTGCGTGCCCACACAGGGGACGGCGCGGGCTGATCCGCCCGCGCGCGCAAGGACACGCGACCCCCGTGCACCCCCCGGCGCCGCGCAGGGAACGCGGCGTCCTCCTCACGCCGCGCATGGCCGCGGCGTCCTTGTCATGCGACTTCGCCGAGTACTGATCCTGTTCGTCGCCATGCCCCTCGGGCTGTGGCTCGCCATGCCGATGCTCTCGGACGGCGCGCCGCTGTCCTCGCGCATCGACGAGAAGCGCCAGGAGATCGCGAAGAAGCAGCGCAAGGAGCGGGCGCTGACCTCGACGATCTCGGGCTTCACGACCCGGATCGACCGGCTGCAGGACGACATCACGGAGCTCCAGACGCGCCAGGTGCGGATCCAGGCGGACCTCGACGCGAAGCGCGCGGAGCTCGCCCGCATCCAGGCCGACCTGCGGCGGGAGCGGATCCGGCTGGCGCGGCTGCGCGCGAAGCTCGCCGCGGCCAAGGACGCGCTCGCCGACCGGCTGGTCGAGATCTACAAGGCCGACGAGCCCGACGTCGTGACGGTGATCCTGGAGGCGGACGGCTTCGAGGACCTGATCACCCGGGCGGAGTTCGTGCAGCGCGTCGGCGACCGCGACGAGCTGATCATCGACCGCGTGAAGACGGCGAAGGCGGAGTCCGAACGGGCCGAGGCGAAGCTCGACCGGCTCGAGGACCGCCAGCGCCGCGTCACCGCCGAGGTCGACCGGCAGCTGCGTGAGGTCGCCGCGATCAAGGGCCGGCTCATCGACCGCCGCGCGGACTACCAGGCGGTCAAGGACCGCAAGCTGCAGTCGCTCGTCTCGACGCAGACCGACCGCCGCGAGCTCGAGGGCCACCTCGCCTCGCTCGAGCGGGAGCAGGCGTCGATCCAGGCACGGCTCGCCAACGCCGGCGGGGGCGGCGGCGGCAGCAGCAGCGGTGGCAGCAGCAGCGGTGGCAGCAGCAGCGGCGGCGGCGCGGCGCCCGTCCCCGCCGGCCCGGTCCAGCAGGGCTCGGGCAGCATGATCTGGCCCGTCAACGGCACCTTCTCCTCGCCCTTCGGCATGCGCTGGGGACGCCTGCACGCGGGCGTCGACCTCGCCGCCCCGGAGGGCACGCCGATCCGCGCCGCGGACTCGGGCCGCGTCGTGCTCGCCGCGTACACGGGCGGCTACGGCAACTACACCTGCATCAGCCACTCCGCCTCGCTCTCGACGTGCTACGGCCATCAGTCGCGCTACGCCACGAGCGCGGGGGCGAGCGTGAGCAAGGGCCAGGTCATCGGCTACGTGGGCAACACGGGCAACTCCTACGGCGCCCACCTGCACTTCGAGGTCCGGGT
>JBEVIG010000113.1:0-18381 GCA_040510855.1 Solirubrobacteraceae bacterium | reverse complement strand
GTCGCGGATGAACGCGCCGTCGTCCTCCTCCCACACGAGCAGCCGCGAGACCGCCGCCCCGAGGAAGTGGCCCGCATGGGTCGTGAGCTCGAGGAGGAGGCGGGGCGTCCCGCCCTCCGGCAGCGCCGGCTCGTCGAGCCGCGCCCGCGCGAGCTGCGCCGTGATGGCGTCGGCGTCGTCCGTCAGCCCGGTCGCCGTCACGTACCCGCGCGTGAACACCGGCGTGCGCGGCGCGGGATGGGCGACGACCTCGATCTCGAACGTCTGCCCCTCCAGCCCGCCGCGCCGGAGCGCCGTGAAGCGGCCGCCCGCGCAGCCGAAGTCCGGCCACCGCGACGTGTCCGACAGCGTCGCGATCGCCGCGTCCGCCGACGGGAGCCGGACGGCCGGGTAGGTGGACCAGTGCCGCTGCTCCTCCGGCGCCCCGGGCGCCGAGAGCGGCCCGAGCGCGGCGTCGCGCAGCCGGTCCTCCGGGTCGTACGCCGCGCGCCCCGCCGGATCGGCGAACGCGACGCCCCAGCCGCGCCGCGCCGGATCCGCCCACGCGTCCGCGAACCAGTCGCCGAGCAGCCGCGCCCCGCCCTCGAGCAGGTGCTCGCGGGTGAGCGTGAGCCGGGGCGACCGCAGGAACCGGTCGGGCCCGAACGCGCGGTGGAAGGCGATCGCGTCGTGGATCCGCAGCCGCCGGCCGAGCCGGTCCCAGCACGTGGTGACGATCCCGTACGCGAGCCGCAGGTCGGCGACGTCGCGCTCCCCCGGCGGCCGCGCGTAGTACGCCGCGTTGAGGAAGTCGGTCACCCAGCCGGCCGCGTCGGGCGCGGCGAGCGAGGAGCCCGCCATCCTGGCGAAGCGCAGCGCGCCGAACACGGCTATGCGGGTGTCTCCTCCGTCGTGCCCGCGCCCTGCGCGGGGACGCCCGACGCGATCTCCGTCACGGCCTCCACGAGACGGGATACGTCCTCGGCGTCGTTGTAGTGCACGAACCCGGCGCGCACGGCGCCGTCCGGGTCCAGGCCGAGGAAGCGCTCGAGCTCGTAGGCGTAGTAGTTGCCGTCCCACACCGCGACCTCGCGCGCGGCGAGCGCCGTCGCCGCCTGGGCGGACGTGAGCCCGTCGACGTTGAACATCAGCGTCGGCACCCGGTCCGGCGGGTCGCCGTAGAGCGTCACGCCGTCGATCGCGCGCAGGCCTTCGAGCGCCTCGGCCATGAGCGCCTCCTCGTGGGCGCGGATCGCGTCGAAGCCGACCTCGAGCAGGTAGTCCGCCGCCGCGGCGACGCCGGCGAGCGACTCGAACGGCAGCGTGCCCAGCTCGAAGCGGTCGGGCGCCTCGTCGGGCGAGACGATCAGCTTGTCGGGCCCGAGCTCCTCGAGCAGCGACGGCGCCGCGCAGAGGATCCCGATGTGCGGGCCGTACCACTTGTAGGCGGAGCAGACGAGCGTGTCAGCGCCGAGGTCGCGCAACGAGAGCGCCCGGTGCGGCGAGGCGGCCACGGCGTCGATCGACACCCGCGCGCCCACGGCGTGGGCGGCGGCGATGATCCCGTCGAGCTCCGGCACCGTCCCGGTCGCGTTGGACGCCGCCGTCACCGCGACCCAGCGCGTGCGGTCGGACAGCACGGCCTCGATCGCCGACGCCGGCAGCGCGAGCGACTCGCGGTCGGGCTCCGCCCAGCGGACCGTCGCGCCCGCGCGCTCGGCGGCGATCACCCACGGCCGCACGTTCGCGTCGTGGTCCAGGCGCGTGACGACGACCTCGTCGCCCGGGCCGAGCGTGCGGCCCACGGCGGCCGAGAGCCGCATCGTCATCGCCGTCATCGACGGGCCGAAGGCCACGCCCGCCGGCTCCGCGTCCAGCAGCCGGGCCACCGACGCCCGCGCCCGCTCGACGCACGCGTCGGTCGCGTGCGCAGCCGCGAACACGCCGCCGTGGTTGGCGTTGTCGCCCGAGCGCATGAACGCCGCCATCGCCTCGATCGCGGCGTCGACCATCTGCGTCCCCGCCGGGCCGTCCAGGCGCACCCAGCCCCCGGCCAGCCCGGGGAAGCGATCGCGGTTCACAGCCGCTCCTGCGCGGCGCGCACCAGCTCGACGTCGTGCGGGTAGCTCAAGAGCTCCGCCGCGGCCTCGGGATCCACCCAGCGCATCACGTCCACCTCGTCGTTCGGCGTGAAGTCCGCGCGCGCGTCCTGCGGCTGCATGAGCCAGTAGCGGACGACCTTCGCGCGGCCCTTGTTGTCCGTGTAGGAGACGGGCGGCAGCTCGTCGCCGAGCCGGCAGGCGAGCCCCACCTCCTCGTCGACCTCGCGGAGCGCGGCCTGCTCCCACGACTCGCCCGGATCGAGCTTGCCCTTGGGGAGCGACCAGTCGTCGTAGCGCGGCCGGTGGACCACGACGAGCTCGATGCCGCCGCCGTCCTCGTCGTCGGCCCGGCGCCAGACGACGCCACCGGACGCCTTGACCTCAGCCGTCTCGAAGTCCATCCCGGCATCGTGGCAGCCCGCAAACATGACGCACCCGTCAGGTATGGTGCTGACATGGCGTCACTTCCCTCCGTCTGCGTCATCGGCGCGGGCTCCAGCGGCATCGCCGCCGTCAAGGCGCTGGCCGCCAACGGGCTGCCCTTCGACTGCTTCGAGGCCTCCGACCGCGTCGGCGGCAACTGGGTCTTCAAGAACCGCAACGGGATGTCGGCCGCGTACCGCTCCCTGCACATCAACACGTCGCGCGAGCGGATGGAGTTCGCCGACTTCCCGATGCCGGCGTCGTATCCCGACTTCCCGCACCACACCCACATCGCCGAGTACTTCGACGCCTACGTCGACCATTTCGGCCTCCGCGACCGGATCGCGTTCGAGACGCGCGTCGAGCGGGCCGAGCTCCGGGGCGACGGCGGCTGGGACGTCACCACGGATCGCCACGGGACCCGCACGTACGACGCCCTGCTCGTCGCCAACGGCCACCACTGGGACCCGCGCTGGCCCGAGCCGGCGTTCCCGGGCCAGGACCGCTTCGAGGGCGTCCAGATCCACGCGCACGACTACGTCGGCGACGATCCCGCCTTCTTCCGCGACAAGCGCGTCGTCGTGCTCGGCATGGGCAACTCGGCGATGGACATCGCGGTCGAGTCCTCGTTCCACGCCCGCGCGACCTACCTCGCCGCCCGCCGCGGCGCGTGGGTGATCCCCAAGTACCTGTTCGGCCGGCCGCTCGACACGATCAGCCCGCCCGTCCAGATCCCGCTCCCGGTCCGCCAGCGGATGCAGCGCGCCGCCTTGAAGGTGATGGTGGGCGACATGCAGCGCTACGGCCTGCCCAAGCCCGACCACAAGCTGTTCGAGGCCCACCCGACGGTCTCGGACGACATCCTCTCGCGCATCGCGCACGGCGAGGTGACGCCGAAGCCGAACATCGCGGAGCTGACCGCGACGACCGTGCGATTCACCGACGGCACGGAGGTCGAGGCCGACGTCATCGTCTACTGCACGGGCTACAAGGTCACGTTCCCGTTCTTCGACCCCGCGGTCATCGCGGCGCCCGACAACGACCTGCCGCTCTTCCGCCGCACGTTCCATCCCGACATCGAGAGCGTCTTCTTCATCGGGCTGCTCCAGCCCCTCGGGGCGATCATGCCGATCGCCGAGACGCAGTCGGCGTGGCTGTGCGACCACCTCACCGGGCGGTACCTGCTGCCGCCCCGGGCCGAGCTGCGCGCCGACATCGAGGCCGAGCGTGCCGCGATGTTCAAGCGCTACGTGCAGTCGAAGCGCCACACCATGCAGGTCGACTACGACGACTGGATGCTGGCCACCCGGCGCGAGCGGGAGGCGGGGGCCGCGCGGGCGCGCGCGGCCGGGAACCCGCTGCCGCTGCCGCCGCGCGCGGCGGTGGCCGCGTGACCGTCGCGATCGGCCGTCGCGAGCGCACGAAGGCGGCCAACCGCGGCGCGATCCTGCGTGCGGCGCTCGAGGCGTTCGGCGAGCTCGGCTACGAGGGCGTCGCCGTCCGCGACATCGTGCGGCGCACGGAGCTCGCCTCGGGCACGTTCTACAACTACTTCCCGGACAAGGACGCGGTCTTCGCGGCGCTGATCGCCGACGCCGCGGCCTCCGCCCGGCGGCGCGTCCAGGAGGCGCGCGCGGGCGCGCGCGACCGCGCGGAGCTGATCGAGCGCGGCTTCCGGGCCTACTTCGAGTGGGTCGTCGAGGACCCCGTCCGCTTCGCCTTCCTCCGCCGCAACCTCGCGCGCGGGATCGCGGAGGCGCTCCCGGCGGGCGTGCGCGAGCTCGCCGCCGACCTGGCGCGGTACGAGGCCGGCGAGGAGGACCGCGACTACCTCGCGCACGCGATGGTCGCCGTCGGCGTCGAGCTCGGCGCGCGGATGGCCGAGCGCGAGCCGCCCGACGTCGAGGGCGCCACGCGGTTCGCGACCGCGCTGTTCGTCAGGCGGGCGTGATCCCCAGCGCCGCGGCGCCCGGCGTCGCGGCCAGCGCGGCGGCCGCCTCCGTGAGCGAGGCGAGCATCGCCGCCACGGCGGGCGGATGGCGCGCGGAGAGCGGGAGTACGACCTCGACGACGCGGCCGGGGCCGCCGGCGACGGAGCGGACGGCGACGTCGTCGCGGCGCACCGCGGCCAGCGCGAGGGAGGGGAGCAGGGTGACGCCGAGGCCGCCCGCGACGAGCGCCTGCACCGTCACGTAGTCGTCGGTCGCGTACGCGATCGGCGGCTCGAAGCCCGCGTCGCGCGCGACGTGGAGGAGATGGCCGCGGCAGCGCTCGCAGCCCGCGATCCACGTCTCGCCGTCGAGGTCGGCGAGGTCGAGCGGTCCCTTGCCCGCCGCGAGCGCGTGGCCGGGCGGGAGCACGGCGAGCGACGGGTCGCGCAGCAGCGGCCGCGCCTCGAGGTCGCGCCCGTCGCCGCTCCCGACCGCCTTGTAGGAGAAGCCGACGACGAGGTCGAGCTCGCCCTCGCGCAGCCGCGGCAGCGCGTCCTCGGGCTCGGCCTCGGCGAACACCACCTCGACGCCCGGGTGCCGCGCGCGCAGCGTGCTCAGCGCGCCCGCCATGAGCGTGGCGCTGGCGGACGGGAACGCGGCGAGGCGGACGCGGCCGGCGCGGAGCCCGGCGATCGCGGCGACGTCCTCCTCCGCCGCGGCGAGGCGCGCCAGCACGGCGTCGGCGTGCTCGACGAGCGCGCGGCCCGCGTCCGTGAGCTGCACGCCGCGTCCGAGGCGGGTCAGCACGGCGGTCCCGACCTCCTCCTCGAGCCGGGCGATGTGGTGCGAGACGGCGGGCTGCGTGTAGCCCAGCGACTTGGCCGCAGCGGTCAGGGAGCCCTCGCGGGCGACGGCACGGAGGGTCTGGAGACGGCGGACGTCGAGCACTCCGACGAAACTACCGGGCATGGAGATCGCCGATGCCCACGAGCTCTTCACGCCGGAGCTCGCGTACCTGAACACCGCGACGTACGGCCTGCCGCCGCGGGAGGCGGTGCTGGCGCTCGAGTCCGCGCTCGACGAATGGCGCGGAGGCCGGACGCAGTTCTACGGCTGGGACGAGTCCGTCGGCCGCAGCCGGCGCGCGTTCGCGCGGATCGCGGGCGTCGACGCCGGCGACGTGGCGATCGGCGGGCAGGTCTCCGCGTTCGCCGGGCTCGTCGCCGCCGCGCTGCCCGGCGGCGCGCGGGTGCTCGGCGTCGAGGGCGACTTCACGAGCGTGCTCTTCCCCTTCCTCGCCCAGGAGTCCCGCGGGGTGAGCGTCGAGCTCGTGCCGCTCGACCGGCTGGCCGAGGCGATCGCGCCGCACCACGACGTCGTCGCCTTCTCCGTCGTGCAGAGCGCCGACGGCCGGGTCGCCGACGTCGACGCCGTGCTCGCCGCGGCCGCGGCGCACGGCGTGCGGACGTTCGCCGACACCACGCAGGCGACGGGCTGGCTCCCCGTCGATCACCGCCGCTTCGACTACGCCGCGTGCGCGGGCTACAAGTGGCTGATCAGCCCGCGCGGGACGGCGTACTTCACGCTGCGCCCCGAGCACCGCGACGGGTTGATCGCGCACGGCGCGGGCTGGTACGCGGGCGAGGTCGTGGACGCGAGCTACTACGGCGCGCCGCTGCGGCTGGCCGAGGATGCCCGGCGCTTCGACCTGTCGCCCGCGTGGCACTGCTGGGTCGGCGCGGCGCCCGCGGTCGAGCTCCTCGCCGACCTCGGCGTCGAGCGCATCCACGCGCATGACCTCGCGATGGCGAACCGGATCCGCGACGGCCTGGGGATGGCGCCGGGCGACTCCGCGATCGTGTCGATCGGCGGGCTGCCGGAGGATGCGGCGGAGCGGCTGCGGGCGGCGGGCGTGATGGCGGCGGGCCGCGGCGGCGCGCTGCGCCTCTCCTGCCACCTCTACACGACGGAGGACGACGTCGACCGCGCGCTCGCGGTGTTGCGCAGCCGGTAGAGCACGTGCGGGCCGTAGACCTTGTACTCCGCCGTCTTCTCGTAGGTCATCCCGAGCTTCTCCATCACGCGGCGCGAGGCCGTGTTGTGCGGCAGGGTGAAGGCGACGACGTCGGGCAGCGCGAGCGGGCCGAAGGCGAGCTCGACGCAGGCGGCGCCGAGCTCCGTCGCGAGCCCCTGGCCCCATCGCGCCGAGACGACCGCCCAGGCGAGCTCGACCTCGTCGGCGCCGTCGAACGTCGTGCGCTGCACCCCGCCGCGGGCCACGAGCTCGCCGGTCTCGCGGTCCAGGAACGCGTAGATGCCGAAGCCGTCCGCGGCGAAGCCCTCGCGCATCCGCGCGATCTGGTCGTCGACCAGATCGGGGGTCGCGACGCCCCCGAGCGTCTCGCCGACGCGGGGGTCGGCGAGGAGCGCGATGAGCCCGTCGCGGTGCTGCGGGCCGATCGGCTCGGCGCGCATGCGTGCGGTGGTGAAGCCGGCCGGGTCGATCACGGGTCCGGGAAGGGCGCCACGGGGATGCCGTGGTCGCGGTCGCGGGTGCCGAGCTCGTAGACGCCGCCGTGCGCGCTGACCAGCGTGCGGCCGCGATGCGCGACCTCGATGCGGGCGATGGAGCAGTTCAGCGCATGGTGCTCGCCGCCGGGCGGGTCGGCGTAGACCCAGGCGACGGTCTGGCCGGGCGGGGCGGTGACCGCGATCCGCGTGTCGCCGACGACGACCGTGGCCGCCCCGGGCGCGGCGTCGACCTCCACGGGCGCCCGCATGCCCCCGAGGGCGTGGCGCTCCCCGTCGACCTCCAGCGCGCCGTTCGCGATCCACGGCGTCGTCCGGCCCGCCACCCGGACGCGGCCGATGGCGAGGTCGAGCCAGGCGCCCGGCGCGCCCTCGAAGCCGATGCCGTGCAGCCACAGCCACGTCTCCGCGTGCTGGGCGCCCCAGTTGTGGCCGGTCATGCCGGGCCAGCCGTCGAGCTCGAGCGTGCGGTCGGCGGCCGTCACGGTGCCGCTGATCCGGGCGGACGGCGCCGGGCTCTCCAGCTTCGTGCGCGGCAGCGGCGCGCGGTACAGGCGCTCGTGCGGAAGGTGGCGCAGCGGCCCCGCGGCGGGCTCGACGGTGAGCGTCCAGCTCGCCCGCCCGGGCACGGCGCCGCGCACCGCGCCGCCGGCGAACACCGCGTCGCCCGCGGGCGCGGTGACCTTCGCCGCGAGCGGCGGGCCGGCGTCCTCGTCCCAGACCGTGCACCAGAACGACGCCGCCGGCGGCCCGCCGGGGCGCTGCAGCGTCGTGTGGCGGATCCAGGCGCCGCGGGCCCGCGCGGGATCGACCGCGCGCAGGTAGTGCGACTCGTACCGGCCGGCCATGGGGACGATTATCGCCGGAGCGTGCGGGAGAGCCGCGGTACGGCGCCATCGTGCCGTCCGACCGTGCCCGTACCTTCACGCCCATGCCCCTGTGCTTCATCGAGCCGCAGGACGCCATCCGCGTCATCGCCGAGTCCGTCGGGCGGGAGGCCCGGCGTCAGCTCCTGGGCGAGCTGGTCCGGGCCTGGGTCGACGAGATCCCGGAGGAGGAGCTCGCCTCGCACTACGCCAAGGCGGTCGACGACCTGGACGAGCACGACCTCTCCATGCTCGCCGCGTGGCACGCCTCGCTGGAGGTCGGCACGCCGATCGCCAACAAGGACTTCCTGGTCAGCGCCTTCGCGGCGCTGGGCGAGAACCGCCGCGAGGCGCTGAAGATCGCCGCGGGCCTCCGCGGGGAGGACGCGTTCAACGCCGGCGTCGCCGAGGAGCAGGCGCTCGAGGCGGTGCTGCCGTGGTTGTCCCGACCCCGCTGCGAGGAGCTGGTCGCGGAATGCCTCGAGCTCTACGTCTGGGACCGGATCGGCAACGACAACTGAGGCGTCGCCGCCGCCGCTGGTGGCTGCCGCGGCTGCGTCACCCGCTGCCCTGCTGAGCGCGCGTCAGCGCCCGTCGAGGAGCGCGTCGAGCGCCGCGATCGCCTGCTCCGTGCTCTCGAAGCGCACGCCGGCGAACCCGAGCGCCGCCGCGGCCTCCACGTTCGCCGCGATGTCGTCGACGAACGCGCAGTCGCCCGCCTCGAGCCCCAGCCGCTCGAGCACGATCGCGTAGATCTCCGGCTCCGGCTTGCGCACGCCGACGAACGCGGAGTCCACGACGGTCTCGAAGATCTCGTCGATCGGCAGCTTCGCCCGCCACAGCGGCTCCCACTCGCGCACGTTGTTCGTGCAGATCGCGAGCCGGATCCCGCGCGCGTGCAGCCCGCGGTAGTAGTCGAACAACGCGTCGTTGGCGGCGAGCGAGCCCATGTAGCGGCCCGCGAAGCCGTGCAGGTCGACGGTGCGGCCGAGGATCGGCTCCAGCTCGCGCTCGAGCGCGGCGATGAACTCCGCCTCGGTGATCGCGCCGACCTCGAGCGCGAACAGCGGGTTCGGCTCGCCCGCGCGCGCCAGCGCCTCGCCGAACGCGCGCGCCGGCACCCCCGTGTCCTCCTGCACGAGCGCGAAGCCCTCCAGGAGCGGCGCCGTCAGCACGCCGCCGAAGTCGGAGACGACGGCGCGTAACGGCTGCGCGGCTCGGATCACGCCGCGACGGCGCGGCGCAGGATGTCGTAGCGGCCGACGCCGGTGCGGCCCTCGAGGTGCCAGCGGAAGAACGCGCAGTCCAGCCGCAGCGCGCCGAGGTCGAGCGACGAGCCGCAGAGCACCTCGCCGGCCGCCCGGCGCGCCCACGACTCCTCGTCCGCCGGCCACAGCTCCAGCCCCGCGCGGCGCATCCGGCCCTCGCCGTCGTACGTCGTCGAGAGGCGGCCGTCCTCGATCTCGAGCACGCCCTCGGGCTCCCAGTAGGCGGCCCAGGTCGCCTCCTCGGCGTGGTTGCTCGCGCCCGCCGGGCGGACGGCGGTGAGCGCCGCGCACGCCACGTCGGTCCACGCGCCCACGGTGCGCGCGAGCTCGATCCGGTCCCAGTCGGGGTCGCCCCACGCGCGGCCGCGCTGGCCCAGCGCGGCGATCGTCCTCTCGCGGCCGCCGGCGCGGACAATCCCGGTCACCTGGCACGGCTGCTCGTAGCCCGTCATCCCGCCGAGCCCCGGGTCGCTCGTCACGGGCTCGCCGAGCGCCGCGAACTCGAGCGCGAAGCCCTGGCCGTCCTCGGCGTCGAAGCGCACGCTCCAGCGGGCGTGCGGCGCATCGACGGTGGCCCGCAGGCCCGCGACCTCCGCCTCGCGCCAGCTCCCGTCGCCGCCGACCGGCTCGCCGCCGCGGGCGACCGCGGCCACCGGCTCGCGCCCCGCGAACAGCAGGCAGAGCGCGCTGCCCTGCCCGTCGGCGGCACGGCCGATCCGGGCGAGGCCGTACAGCTGTGCCTCCGCGTCGCCGAAGGCGAAGGTGACGCTGTCGGTCGCCTCGCCGGCGCGGACGTCCTCGTCGACGCTCACCTGCCAAGCCCCGGGCGCTGCGGGTCGACGTCGACCGCGGTGCCCTCGTAGTCGAAGTCGGCGGTGCGCGTGAACGGCGAGCCGTTGGCGGCCGGGAAGGTCGCGACGCGCATCGAGGCCGTCATCCGCCGGATCGCCTGCCGGAGGAACACGCGGCGGATGATCGCGCGGGTGGGCGGCAGCAGGAACAGCACGCCGAAGATGTCGGAGATGAAACCGGGCGTGAGCAGCAGCGCGCCGCCGAAGATGATCAGCACGCCGTCGGCGACCTCGCGCGCGGGGGCGCCGCCGGCCGAGAGCGTCGAGTTGAACCGGCGCCAGGCGGCGCGGCCCTGCGAGCGCATGAGGAACGAACCGAGGAGTGAGTCGGCGACCAGGAGCGCGATGGTCCACCAGACGCCGATGGCCTGGCCGACCTGGATGATGATCGCCAGCTCCGCGATGGGGATGACGATGAAGAGGGCGATGAGGAGGAAGGGCATCTCGGCCGTCGAGACTAGACCTCGCAGCTCAAGACGGGCTGAAGCGCGCGCGGGCTAGGCGGGGGCGGCCGCGGAGGCCGGCGGCAGCATCACGTTCACGGCGGGCATGCGGTGCAGCCCGACGAGCTCGATCAGCGCGTTGATGTGCGGCTGCGGATGGCGCAGCCACAGCGTCATCCCGTTCGTCCGCAGGCGGCGTGCGAGGCACGCCAGGTCGATCATCAGCGACGGGTCCGCGAAGTGCAGGTCGGACAGGTCGACGATCACGTCCCGGGTCGCGCGCAGCGCCACGGAGAGCGGTCTGCGGCGCCGCCCGCTCGTCGTGCGGTCCTCGTCTCCGGACACGCGCAGGACCCCGAGGTGTTCGTCGAAGGAGACGATGCGCGGGAACCTAGACAAATCTGCGGATAGACTCAAGGCATGGTCGACCACGACGACGTCCTCGAGGCGCTCAGCAACGTCATCGACCCCGAGCTCGGGCTCGATTTCGTCGAGCTGGGCCTGATCTACGGCGTAGAGATCCAGGAATCCGGGCGCGTGGACGTCACGTTCACGCTGACCACGCCCGCCTGCCCGATCGGCCCGCAGGTCTCCGAGCAGATGGAGGAGTTCGTGGGCGAGCTCCCCGGTGTCACCGAGGTCGTCCCCTCGATGGTGTTCACGCCTCCGTGGACGCCGGAGAAGATGTCCGAGGACGCGAAGTTCGCGCTGGGCTACTAGCCCCGTTCGCCTCAGCCGCCGCCGCCCGCTCGCGCGCCGCCGCGAGCAGCTCCGCCGCGCTCTCCGCCAGCAGCTCGCCGAACGAGTCCAGGTCGGGCATCGCGTCGTAGTCGCCGAGCAGGCCGAAGTCCATCCCGCCGTCGTAGGACATGACCGCGACGGCCAGCGCGTGCCCCTTGGGCAGGAACGCGACGGGGAAGAGGTCCTGGAGCTCGCGGCCGAGGATGTAGAGCGGGAACTGGGGACCCGGCACGTTCGTGACCAGCAGGTTGAAGAGGCGGGTCGAGAAGTTCAGCCGCGAGGCCTGCGCGAGGATCGTCGGCGGCGCGAGCGCCTGCATGCCGGCCAGCACCTCCGCGCCGACCGCCTGCTTCGACTCCTTGAGGCCGTCCATCGCCTGGCGCACGACCTGGAGCCGCGCGATCGGGTCCTCGATGTAGACGGGCAGCGGCGCGCGCATCGCGGCGAGCCGGTTGCCGAGCTGGTGGTGCTCGTCGCGCGCGCGGATCGAGACTGGGACGAGCGCGCGCAGCTCCAGCCCCTCCGTCCGCACGCCGCGCGAGCGCAGCCACTTCTGCAGCGCGCCGGTGACGACGGTGAGCACGACGTCGTTGACCGTGCCGCCCAGCGCGTTCTTGACCTCCTTGAGCTGGCTGAGCTCCTGGCGCACGGTGACGAGCCGGCGGTGCGGGCCGATCTCGACGTTGAGCGGCGTCGTGGGCGCGGGGTTGAGCCCCGCCCAGACGACCTCGCCCAGCCCCTCGAGCGCCTCGCGCGTGTCCTGGAGCGCTGAGTTCGGGTGCGTGGCGGCGTCGATCGCCCGCCCCGCGGCGGTCACCGGCAGGCCGAGCACGCCGCGGACGCCGCGCGCGGCCATCTGCACGCCGCTCGGCGTGGGCTGCGGCGTCCAGGCGCGGTCGCCGTGCTCGACCGCGGCGGGCTCGCGGCTCAGGTCGAAGAGGACGGTCGCGAGGTCGACGCCGGAGACGCCGTCGACCAGCGCGTGGTGGGTCTTGGTGATGATCGCGAAGCGCCCGCCCTGCAGGCCGTGCACGAGCCACAGCTCCCACAGCGGCTTGCTGCGGTCGAGCGCCTGCGAGTGCACGCGCGCGGCGAGCGCCCGCAGCTGCGCCTCGGACCCCGGCGCCGGCAGCGCCGTGTCGCGCACGTGGTACTCGAGGTTGAAGCTCGGGTCGTCGACCCACAGCGGCCGGCCGGTCTCCATCGGCGGGAAGGCGAGCTTCTGCCGGAAGCGCGGGACGAGGTGCAGCCGGGCGCGCACGTGGTCGGCGAGCGCCTCGAACGACGGCGCGGCCCCCTCGAAGATCATCACCGCCCCGACGTGCATGTGCGAGGTGGGGCCTTCCTGCGCGAGGAAGGACGCGTCCACCGCGGTCAGCCGGTCGCCGTGCTCCTGCGCCATGAGCCGACTCTATAGCGTCCGGGAAGCCCCGTCCGCGCTTGCACGTCCACGCCTCACAGAACGCTCAGGAGCCCCGCCACCACGGCGGCCAGGAGCACCGCGGTGAGCGCCCGCTCGTAGCGGCGGCGCGACGCCGCGAGGTGGGCGAAGCCGCGCTGCCCGACGAGGCCGCCGACCGCCGTCAGCGGGACGAAGACGGCGATCGACCACCACGGCGGGATCGCGTCCCCGGTGCGGGTGAGGGCGAGCGCCACCGCGGTGACGGGCGCGAAGCCGATGAAGCTCGCGAGCAGCGTGTCGCGCACCGTCGAGGGCGCCAGCCCGCGTCCGCGCAGGAGGAGCACGACCGGCGGCCCGCCCGTGCTCGTCGACGTGTTGAGCGCGCCGCTCGCGAGGCCCGCCACCGCCCGGCCGGCGGCGCCGGGGACGCGCGGCGGCGCGGGGCGGCGCTCGGCCCGGAGGTTGACGACGAGGGCGACGAGCACGCCCACCGTGACGAGCAGCTGCAGGGCGACGTCGTCGAGGCTGCGCAGCACCGCGACGCCGGCGAGCGAGCCCGGCAGCGACCAGGCGACGACGGGGCGCACGTCGGGCCACGACGGCGCCGGCCGGCGGCGCTCGCCGAGCAGCGTCAGGAGGTTGACCTCGAGCGCGAGGACGATCATCAACCCGATCGCCTCCTCGGGCGAGAGGGCGGCGTAGAGGAGCGGGGCGCAGACGAGCGCGAAGCCGAAGCCGACCGCCGACTGCAGCGCCGCGCCCGACACCACGGCCACCCCGGCGGCGACGGCGACGAGCGACATCGCCTGTCACCCTAGGCGCGTGCGCCCGAGGACGATGCCCGCCCGCCGGCGGGGGCTGCTGGCGGCGGCGGTCGCCGCGGCGACGATCGCCGGCTGCGGCGGCGGCGACGAGCCCGCCGGCGCGACGGCCACCACCACGCCCGCGCCCGCCACAACGGCCGCCGCGCCCGCCGACGAGGCGCAGGCCGCGGACGCCGGCGCGCTGCGCCGCGACCGCTTCGACTCCGCGCGCGCCTGGAAGGAGCTCAGCCGCCAGGTCGAGCTCGGCCCGCGGCCCGCGGGCTCGGACGCGCTCCGCGGCCTCGCCGAGCGCCTCCGCGACGAGCTCCCGCGCGGCCGCTTCGAGCGCGTCCCCGGGCATCCCGGCCTGCGCAACGTCGTCGGCACGGTCCGCGGGAGCCAGCCCGCGATCGTCGTCGCCGCGCACTACGACACCAAGGACCTGCCCGGCTTCGTCGGCGCCAACGACGGCGCCGCCGGCACCGCGGTCGTGATGGAGCTGGCCGCCGCGCTCAATCGCGCGCCGCGCCCGAAGGACGCGCGCGAGGTGCGGTTCGTCCTCTTCGACGGCGAGGAGGCGACGGACGACTCGCGGCCGTTCGAGGAGACGGGCATCCGGGGCTCGAAGGCCTACGCCAAGCGCCACGACGGCGAGCTCAAGTCGCTGATCCTGCTCGACTTCGTCGGCGCGAAGGGCCTGCAGATCCAGCGCGAGTCGCTCTCCGACGAGGGGCTCTGGCGCAGGCTGCGCGCGGCGGCGGCGCGGGTGGGCGCGGAGTCCGCGTTCCCGGGGGGCGTGGGCCAGGCGATCACGGACGACCACGTGCCGTTCCTCGAGCGCGGGGTGCCCGCCATCGACCTCATCCAGTGGCCCTACGACTGCTGGCACCAGCCCTGCGACGACCTCACGCAGGTGGAGGAGCGCTCGCTCGACCTCACGGGGGAGACGGTGTACGAGCTGATTCGTACACTCAGGAGGAAGTGACCGTCTCTCCCGAGAAGCTGCTGCTGGCGGCGCCGCGCGGCTACTGCGCGGGCGTCGACCGGGCCGTCCAGACCGTCGAGCGCGCTCTGGAGCTGCACGGCGCGCCGGTTTACGTGCGCAAGGAGATCGTCCACAACAAGCACGTCGTGGAGGACCTCGCCGCGCGCGGCGCGATCTTCGTCGACGAGCTCGAGGACACGATCCCCGCGGGCGCGATCACCGTCTTCTCCGCCCACGGCGTGAGCCCCGCCGTCCACGCCGACGCCGAGGCCCGCAAGCTGCAGACGATCGACGCGACCTGCCCGCTCGTCACCAAGGTGCACCGCGAGGCGATCAAGTTCGCCGAGGACGGCTACACGATCGTGCTCGTCGGCCACGCCGGCCACGAGGAGGTCGAGGGCACGATGGGCGAGGCGCCCGGCGCCATGGTCCTCGTCGAGTCCGAGGCCGACGTCGACGCGCTCGAGGTCGCCGACCCGGAGCGGATCGCGTACCTCACGCAGACCACGCTCTCCGTCGACGAGACCGGCGCGATCATCGCCCGCCTGCGCGAGAAGTTCCCGGCGAT
Organism: Solirubrobacteraceae bacterium; assembly: GCA_040510855.1. Lineage (GTDB taxonomy): Bacteria > Actinomycetota > Thermoleophilia > Solirubrobacterales > Solirubrobacteraceae > DASQMT01. Next base: position 3,490 of record JBEVIG010000113.1, on the reverse strand, counting down.
CACCGGGCCGCGCACCGACGACATCTGCTACGCGACGACCAACCGCCAGCTCGCCGTCCGCCAGATGGCCGAGCAGTGCGACCTCGTCCTCGTGATCGGCTCCAAGAACTCGTCGAACTCGAACCGGCTGGTCGACGTCGCCCGCGACCACGGCGCGGCCTCGCACCTCATCGACAACGCCTCCGAGGTCCGCGAGGAGTGGCTCGAGGGCGTCCGCGTCGCCGGGATCTCCTCCGGCGCGAGCGCGCCCGAGGAGCTCGTCGAGGAGCTCATCGGGTTCTTCCGCTCGCGCGGGACGAAGGACGTGCAGACCTTCGAGGTCCTGCGCGAGGACGTCCGCTTCATGCTGCCGAAGGTGATCAGGCAGCAGATGGCGGCGGCTTCGGCCGACTGAGCCAGGCGCGCAGTTCATCGCCGTGCTCGTCGAGCCTCGGCGGCGGCCGGTCGATCGCCGGGCGCTCCCCGTCGATCCGCAGCGGCGGTGACGGCAGCGGGTAGCCGTCCTTCTCCGTGACGGGCTCCATGCCGAGCGACGCGGCGTAGGCGAACGCCTCGGCGACGTCGTTGATCGGCCCGGCGGGCACGGCCGCGGCGGTCAGCTCGGCGATCCACGCGGCCGCCGGCCGGGTGGCGAAGACGGGGCCGAGCCGCGCCGCGAGGGCGTCCGCGTGGGCGACCCGCGCGGAGTTCGTCGCGAAGCGCTCGTCCGTGGCGAGCTCGTCGACGCCGAGGACCACGCACAGCCGCTGGAAGAGCCGGTCGTTGCCGACGGCCACGGCGAGCGGGCGGTCGGCGGCGTCGAACGTCTCGTAGGGCGTGATGCTCGGGTGGCGGTTGCCGCGGCGGTGCGGGACGACGCCGCCGAGCACCCAGGCCGAGCCCTGGTTGAGGAGCGAGAGCAGCGCCGCGTCCATCAGCGAGACCTCGACGTGGCGGCCCTGGCCCGTCCGCTCGCGCTCGGCGAGCGCCCCCTGGATCCCGATCACGGCGAGCAGCCCGCAGACGAGGTCGACGACCGCCGCGCCGGTCTTGAGCGGCCGGCCGTCCTCCTCGCCCGTCACGCTCATCAGCCCGCCCATGGCCTGGGCGAGGAAGTCGTAGCCCGGCAGCCCGAGCGCGGCCTCGCTCGTGCCGAAGGCGGTCACGGAGCAGGTCACCAGGCCGGGGTTGGCGGTGGCGCGCAGCGTCTCGCCGTCGAGGCCCCAGCGCGCGATCAGGCCGGGGCGGAAGGACTCGATCAGCACGTCGGCGCGGCCGGCGAGCTCGCGCGCCAGCGACGCGTCCTCCTCGTCGCCCAGGTCGAGCGCCAGCGACCGCTTGTTGCGGTTCAGCCCGAGGTAGTACGTCGCCTCGCACTGGCCTGAGGCCTCGTCACCGCTTCGCTCGCGCCACGGCGGCCCCCAGTGGCGCGTGTCGTCGCCGCCGTCCGGCCGCTCGACCTTGATCACGTCGGCGCCGAGGTCGCCGAGCAGCATCGCGGCGAGCGGGCCCGCGAGCACGCGCGAGAAGTCGGCGACGAGGATGCCGTCGAGCGGGGCCATCGGCCCGGCACACTAGTCGGGTGCGCACCCTCGTCGTCTCGGACCTCCACCTCGGCGCCGCGACCGGCAAGGACCTGCTGCGGCGCGCCGAGCTGCGCGCGCCGCTGGTCGAGCGCGTGCGCGGCGCCGACCGGCTCGTGATCCTCGGCGACGGGCTCGAGCTGCGCGAGGCCGCGCACCGTGAGGCCGCCGCCCACGCGGAAGGCTTCCTGCGCGAGGCGGGCGCGGCGCTCGGCCCCGGCGGCGAGGTGCTCGTCACCGGCGGGAACCACGACCATGGGCTGATCGCCGGGTGGATCGACGCGCGGCTGCAGTCCGAGCCGTCCGGCTTCCTCGGGCTCTCCGAGCCGGTCGAGGCGGAGCAGGCCGGGCCGCTGGCGAAGCGGATCGGCGAGCTGGTCGCGCCCGCGCGGCTGCGGCTCGCCTACCCGGGCGCGTGGCTGCGCGACGACGTCTACGCCATCCACGGCCACTACCTCGACCTGCACTCGACGACGCCGACGTTCGAGCGGCTCGCCGCCGGCGCGTTGGCCCGCTGGGTCGTCCACCTGCCGGAACGCGACGCGCGGCCCGACGACTACGAGGCCGCGCTCGCCCCGCTCTACGCCTTCCTGCACCAGCTCACGCAGCGCTCCGACCACGCGGCGGTGAGCGCCGGCGCGGGCGCGTCGGCCCGCGCGTGGGTCGCGCTCGCGGGGGAGGGGCGGGAGCATCATCCCGTCCGCGCGGCGGCCCTCGGCGCGGGCTACGTCGGCGTCGTCGCCCTGCTCAACAAGCTCGGGCTCGGGCCCGTCGACCGCGACCTCTCCGGCAGCGCGCTGCGCCGCGGCGGCCTGCACGGGATGCGCGAGGTGCTGCTGCGGCTGGGGGTGAACGCGCCGTACGTGCTCTTCGGCCACACCCACCGCTCCGGCCCGTGGCCGCAGGACGACCCGGCCGAGTGGACGACGCCGGCCGGCTCGCGGCTGGTCAACACGGGCTCGTGGGTCTACCAGCCGCACTTCCTCTCCGCGGAGCCGAACGCCTCGCCGTACTGGCCCGGCACGGCCGTGGAGATCGGCGACGCCGGGCCGCCCCGGCTCGTCCGCCTGCTCGGCGACCGCTCGCACGCGGAGCTGGCCCGCGCGCTCGGCGCCTGAGCGGTCTCGCCCTCCGCCTCGGCCGGCGACGGCCGACCCGGCTCAGCCGGCGACGCCGGGGGTGAAGCAGGTGGCGTGGACGGTCACGCCGGGGCCGGCCTCGAGCTCGAGCGTCGCCTCGGTGTGGCGCGGGTGCTCCACCACGCAGATCGCGCCGGGCGCCTCGACCGCGAAGCGCTCGCCGTTCGCGACGACCTCGCCCGTGCCCTCGACGACGACCCAGACGGCGCCGGCCGCGTACGGGCCGGAGTAGGCGCCGGGCTGGTCGGCGGTCTGGGCGGGCAGCAGCGCGCCCTCCTCGTCGCCGGGCCGGGCGGGCGGGACGAGCTCGCGCTCGATCCCGAGCAGCGCCTGGATCTCGCGCTCCGTCTCCTCGTAGGCGCCCTCGCCGTAGTGCATGGAGTAGAGCGCGCCCTGCGCGTCCCAGAGGTAGCGGGCCGGCCAGCCCTCGTTGCCGTAGAAGTCCCAGATCTCGAGCCGCTCGTCGACCACGACGGGGTACTCGATCCCGAGCCGCTCGACCGCCGCGACGACGTTCTCCGTCTCCCGCGCGGGCGGGAAGCCGCCGGTGTGCACGCCGATCACGCGAAGCCCGTCCTCCGCGTAGCGCTCGTGCCACGCGCGCAGGTACGGCAGCGTCCGCAGCGAGTTGGGCCGGCAGAAGTCCCAGAACTCGATCAGCACCGGCCGCCCGCGCTGCTTGTCCATCCGCAGCGGCGCGACGTTGACCCACGTCAGCTCGCGGGGGAACGGCGGGGCGGGGATGGCGTGCTCCGGCGCGCGCACGGCGGCGACGCTAGCAGGGGGTTC
>JBEVIG010000112.1:0-12529 GCA_040510855.1 Solirubrobacteraceae bacterium | reverse complement strand
GTCGACGCGCCCGTGCTGGTCGGGCGCGAGTCGCGCTCCGGCGACGCGCTCGTCTCCACCGACCCGGGCGCGCCCGACCGCGTGGTCGCGCGGGCCGCGGCGGCGACGCCGGACGAGGTCGACGCGGCGCTCTCGCTCGCGACGCCGTGGCGGGCGAGCGCGACGGAGCGCGCGGCGGTGCTCGTCCGCGCCGCGGGGCTGCTGCGCGAGCGCCGGCTGACCCTCGCTGCGCTCCAGGTCCGGGAGTGCGCGAAGCCGTGGCCGGAGGCCGACGCGGACGTCTGCGAGGCGATCGACTTCCTCGAGTACTACGCGCGCGGGGCGCTCGAGCTCGACGCGGGCGCGCCGCTGATGCAGGTGCCGGGCGAGCGCAACACGCTGCAGTACGTGGCGCGCGGCGTGGTCGCCGTCATCTCGCCGTGGAACTTCCCGGTCGCGATCCCGTGCGGGATGGTCGCCGCGGGGCTGGCCACGGGGAACGCGGTGCTGCTCAAGCCGGCCGAGCAGGCGCCGGGATGCGCGGCGGAGCTGGTCCGTGCGCTGCGCGAGGCGGGCGTGCCGCCCGAGTCGCTCGCGCTCCTGCCGGGCGAGGGCGAGGTCGGCGCGGCGCTCGTGCGCGACCCGCGCGTGCACACGATCGCCTTCACGGGCTCGTCGGCGGTCGGGCTCGAGATCGTGCGGACGGCCGCGGAGGTCGTGCCGGGCCAGCGGCACCTCAAGCGTGTGATCGCCGAGATGGGCGGCAAGAACTGCGTGATCGTCGACGGCGACGCCGACCTCGACGAGGTCGTGCCCGCGCTCGTGAAGTCGGCCTTCAACTACGCGGGGCAGAAGTGCTCGGCGGCGGCCCGGGTACTCGTGCACGAGGCGATCCACGACGGGCTGGTCGAGCGTCTCGCGGGCGCGGTCGAGGTGCTCGAGGTCGGGCAGGCGGAGCGGCTCGACATCGACGTGCCGGCCGTGATCGAGCGCGAGGCGCAGGAGCGCGTGGCGCGCTACCGCGGCGAGGCCGAGAGGTCCGGGCGGATCGCGGCCATGGCGCAGTCGGTGCCGGATGCGGGCTGGTTCGCGGCGCCGTCAGTGGCCGTCGACCTCCCGCGCGGGTCGGCGGTGCTCGAGGAGGAGATCTTCGGGCCGCTCCTCGCCGTCGAGCGCGTGCGGGACGTCGCGGACGCCTGCGACCGCGTCGACGCCTCCTCGTTCGGGCTCACGGGCGGGCTCTTCGCCCGCAACCCGGACACGGTCGACTACGTCGTCGACCGCACGCCGGTCGGCAACCTCTACGTGAACCGGGCGATCACGGGCGCGATGGTCGCGCGGCAGCCGTTCGGCGGCAACCGGCTCTCGGGCACGGGGACGAAGGCCGGCGGCCCGGGGTACCTGCTCCAGTTCGTCGAGCCGCGCGTGGTGACGGAGAACACCATGCGCCACGGCCTCGTGGTCTGACTCAGCCTCCGTTGGACGCCGGGACGTAGGCGCGGCTCGGCTGGCCGCGCAGGGCGGTCGGGGCGGGCAGCGGCTTGGGCGCGGTGACGCCGCGCAGGATCGGGAGCGTCAGCTTCGACTGCCCGAGGTGGACGGTGACGCGGGTCGAGCCGTCGTCGACGGAGTCGAAGCGCCAGCGCGGCCGGTCGCCGCCCGGGGCCTCGACGGTCACGCGGATCCGTGAGCCGGCGCGGAACGCGTGCGCGACCGGGAAGAGCGGGACCTTCGCGGTGACCGTCTCGCCCGCGGGGATCGGCTGCAGACGCGAGCGCGGGGCGTTCCCGTTGCGGTGCGAGGCGCGGAGCCAGCCGTTCTGGACGTAGGTCTCGGCGCCGTCGGGCCGGATCTCGCTCAGCGTCACCTGCAGGTCGGTGTCGCCGGCGGAGGCCGAGATGCGCAGGTCGAGCTCGGGCGTGCCGGCGATCACGGCGTCGGCCTGGAGCGGCGCGGTGGCGAAGCCGACGCCCTTGCCGTCCGCGAGCGGCTTCCAGTCGTAGGGCGGCTGGGCCTTCCAGGCGTCCGCGTCGCCCTCGCCGGGCAGCGTGGTGGCGGGTCGGGCGGCGGGGTCGGCGAGGTACTCGGCGGTGCCCTGGGCGGGCGCCGCGGGCGTGAGCGCACCACCGGCGCCGAGGAAGAAGTCGGTCGCGACCGCCTCGGGGATCGGCCAGGAACCGAAGCCGAGCTCCCACGACGCGCCGATCGAGCCGAGGCCGGCGGGGCCGGCGCCGTTCTCCATCAGCAGCCGCACGCGCGGGTCGCGCTCGAACGTCGCGCGGGCGGCGGCGACGTCGGTCCCGCCGGCGAAACGCGACTGCTCGACGGGCGACGCGGGCGCGTCGGCGAGGAAGCGGTAGAGCTGGGCGCTCAGGCTGCGGACGCCGTCGGGGACCGAGGGGACCTCGCCGGCGACGTAGAGCTTGAGGAACTCGACCCAGCGGGTGATCGCGCTCGGCGTGAGCGAGTCGGCGTGGACGCCGTTCTGGAGCGTGAACCACGTGCGAGGGTTGTCGCGGAGGCGGCCGAGGCTCGAGGCGAAGTGGCCGCTCGTCTGCTCGTCCTGGAAGGAGCCGACGAGGAAGGTCGGGACGCGGATGCGGCCCATCCACTTCGCGGGCGAGCGGTCGGCGTAGATCCGCGGGGCGCGCTGCGGGGTCCGCTCGGTCAGCGCGATCGCGTCCTGGGTCTGGAGGCGCAGGCGCTGGTTGCGGCGGCAGTGGCGGTCGCCCTGCTTCACGAGCTCGCGGGCGTAGGGCTGGCCGCCCTTCGGCGCGGGCTCCGCGTCGTCCATCCGCTCCTGGATCCACGTGCGCGCGAAGCCGGAGTTCGGGATGCCGCCCGGGTTGCCCGTGCCGGTGTAGAGGTCGTCCGTGACCGACATCGGGCTGATCGCAGCGAGGTGCGGCGGGCGCGTGCCGGCCGTGAACAGCTGGCTGATGCCGGAGAAGCTGATCCCGGCCATCCCGACCTTGCCGCCCTTGACCCAGTCCTGCGCGGCGACGGTCTCGATCGCGTCGTAGCCGTCGTAGGTCGTCGGGAGGTCGAAGAGCCCGAAGGCGCCGCCGGAGCAGCCGCTGCCGCGCATCTGGACGGACACGACGGCGAAGCCGAGCAGCGGGGCGATCAGCGAGCCGACCGCGGTCGAGCTCGCCGGCGCGAGCGGGTCCGGCCGGTTGTCGACGATCGTCGAGAGCAGGTCGTGCGGCGCGGCCACCTGGTAGCCCGAGTACTCCACGAGCGTCGGGAACGGCCCGTCGTCGAACGTCTTCCCGCTCGGGAGCCGGACGGTCATCGCGAGCTCGATGCCGTCGCGGACCTTCACGTAGTTCAGGCCGGGGCGGAGCGTCTTGCGGCGGTAGAAGCGCGGCTTCGGGTCGGCGCCGGCCTTCAGCACGGCGAAGCGCTTCGTGTTGCGGCCGCCGCTCTTCACGCGGTAGCCGCCCTTCGGCTTCAGGTTGCGGAAGATGCGGCTGCCGAACCGGTCCGCCTTCCCGCGGGCGACCAGCTTCCCCTTCGCGTTGACGAGCGTCACCCGCTTGCCCTTGGCCGCGCCGGTCACGTACGCCTGCTCCACGCTCCCGCGCGCCTTCAGCGGCGCCCCGCTCGCGGGCGCCGCGACGGTCAGCAGAACGAGGGCGGCCAGGACCGGCGCGACGCGAGGCATCGCGCGAGAGTAGCGCCCGGCCGGGCGTCAGAGGGCCGGTACCGGCACCGCCCCCGGCTTGTCCGGCGTGACCTCCCAGCTCGACTCCGTCCAGACGGTCACGTCGTTCCTCTGCACCGTGTCGATGACCCGGAAGTCCGCGCGCCAGCGGTCACCGGTCGCCTCGATCCGCACGTAGCCGTGGTGGAGATCGCTCCAGCGGATCTGGGGGTTGAACGACTCCGGTACGAAGGGCGGCGTCGGGCGTTCTCCGCCGCTGCTGATCGAGGTGCCGATGAACTCCGTCGCGACGGGCGTTCCCCCCAGCGAGCGGTAGCTCGGCGGCACGTCCCGCACCGAGTTCTGGTGCTTGTCGCCCGTGATGACGACGAGGTTCGTGCGCTCCTGCGCCGCGACATGGTTGAGGAGATCCTGGCGCTCCATCACGTAGCCGTCCCAGCTGTCGAAGCCGAAGCGGCGGCCCTGCGCCCCGGTCCGCGTGTCCTCCGGCGCGAAGCCGACCTGGTTGGCGAGGACGTGCCAGGCCGTGTCGTTCTCCTGCTTGGCGAGGCCGTCGTAGAGCCACGTCCGCTGCTCATCGCCGAGCATGCGGCGCCCGGGATCGATCTGGGTGGGGCAATAGCGCGACACCGGGTCGCGCTCCGCCGCCTCGCATTGCGGTGGGCCGCCCTGGTCGGCGCGGTACTGGCGGGTGTCGATGACATGGAACGTCGCCAGGTCGCCCCAGCGCATGCGGCGGAAGATCGGCATGTTCTCGTTCACCGGCTTGCGGGAGCGGTGGAGCGGCTGGTGCTCCCAGTACGCGAGATACGCGGCGGCGCGCCGCTGCTTCGCATCCTCGAGCGGCACCTCGGGGTCCATCACGAGGCCGGCGTAGTTGTTCTCGACCTCGTGGTCGTCCCATGTCGCCAGCCATGGGAAACGCAGATGTGCCTGCTGTAACTGCGCGTCGGACTTGTAGCACGCGTAGCGCATCCGGTAGTCGGCGAGCGACCGTGTCTCGTGTGCCGGCTGGAGCGATGCCAGCCGCTCGGGAACGGCCGGAGGCTGTGGGTCGACCCCCTCGTAGATGTAGTCGCCGAGGTGAATCACGAGGTCGACGTCCTCTTCCGCGAGCTTCCCGAGCGCCCCGTAATAGCCGCCGGCCCAGTTCTGGCACGACGCGAACGCGAAATTCAGCTTCTCGACCGCGGCCCCGGCCGCCGGTGCGGTGCGGGTGCGGCCGACCGGGCTGACCGTCGGGCCCCATTTGAAGCGGTACCAGTACCAGCGGTCCGGCTGCAGGCCGGCGATCTCGGCGTGGACGGTGTGGGACTCCTCCCACACCGCCTCCTCGGTGCCGCGGCGGACGATGGTGTGGAAGTCCTCGTCCTCCGCGATCTCGTAGCGGACGCCGTAGGGCTCCTGCTTCATCACGCTCCCGTCGAGGGGCGTGCCCTCGGGCAGGAGCCGGGTCCAGAGGACGAAGCCCTGCGGGGTCGGGTCGCCCGAGGCGATGCCGAGGCTGAACGGGTTGCTGGCGTGCGGCGGCGCGGCGCTCGCCGAGTACGCCGCCCGGCCGAGGAGCAGGAGGCCCGCCGCAGCGGAGCCGCCGGTTCGGAGGAGGACACGGCGGCTGATCCTCGTGTCCCAGTTCCCTGTGAGGGAGTCACTGCGCTGGCCATCCATGGACGGGCCTCCTGCCGGTCGGGGGGGTCCGTCCAGACTCCTCGGGCCCGCACGGAACGAGCCATCCGTCAACGGGGTGGAACCCGCTACCCGTTCAGTCCTGGAGGTCGCGCGGCAGGATGGCGCCGCGCTCCAGCGCCTGCCGGGCGAGCGTCGCGCGCTTGCGATGCTGGGGCAGCTCGTCGAGCCCGAACAGGGCGAACAGCGCGTGGAGGTGGAACTTCACGGTCTCGACGCTGACGACCAGCTCCTCCGCCAGCTCGCGGTTGGAGGGCGGAGCGGCGAAGCGGCTCTCCGCGAACGGACGGCAGAGCGCGACGAGGACGCGGCGCTGGGCCGGGCTCAGGGTCGGGTGCGCGGGCCGCGACGCGGCGACCGTGCTGCCGTCGAGCTCGGGCAGCGGCGCGCAGAACTCGATCTGCGTCCGCCCGATCGCGATCACATCGCCGTGGTGGAGGACGCGGCGCCCCAGGAGCCGCTCCCCGTTGACGAACGACCCGTTCCGGGAGCGGCCGTCGTCGACGATCGTCCACACGTCGCCGCGGCGTTCGAGGTCGGCATGCGCGCGCGAGACCTCCTCGTCCCACGTCAACGCGATGTCACTCGCCGGCTGGCGCCCGATCGTCACCTCCTCGCGCTCGCCATCGAGGACCAGCAGCCGTTGCGCGTCGCCGGCGTCGCGGTACACGACGAACGGGACCCCGACGCGCTCGGCGTCGCGCCGGGCCTTGAGCTCGGCCGGCGTGGAGCGGTGCAGCTGACCGGGCCGTTGCACGATCGCGAGCCTAACTCCCTGGCGGCACCGACGGCAACGGACCGCTCATCGCTCGAGCTCCACGAGCTTGTGGACGTCGGAGGCCGTCACGTATACACGGCTGCCGCGATCCGCGATCCCGAACGGATAGCCGGCGAGATCGACGGGCGGACCCTTCCGCTTCATCGTCCGGGCATCGAACACGAGCAGCCGGTCGAGCGTGGGAATCGTGACAATGGCCAGCCGACCGCTGATCCCGACTTCGTTCGGTGTGCCGGGGAGCCGCTTGGTCGTCCGACCGGGGCTGCCCGTGTCGATCCGCGTCAACGTGTCCGCCTCGGAGAGCGCCCACACCGATCCGCGACCGTACGAGAGATCCGTGCCCCGGAACGGCAAGGAGATCCACGTCCTGCCGCCGCCGTCCATGCCGTAGCGCCGGATCGTGCTCGTGTCCTCGATCGCCATCCACATCGCGCCCGCTCCGTGCACCATGTCCGCCACGCCGTTGGCGATCGGAATCTCACGGAGGAACTCGCCCGTCCGCGTGTACCGCCGGAGATAGGCGGGATCGTCGCGGCGGTCCTGAGTCGCGACCCAGAGCCCGGTGGTGCCGACGGCGAGCGACGTGGGTCCGATGGGTGTGTCCAGCTGCCCGATGTACTCCCCGCTGTCGGCGTCGACCTGGACGACCCGGTTCTGCGTCTTGTAGGCGATCCAGACCGTGCCCCGATCGGCCACGATCGCGCTGGCGCCGCGGCCGAGGTCGGGTCCCTGCCGTGCCGTCTTCGTCCGCAGGTCGAACTGCACGGGGTGACTACGGCTGCTGGCGATGATCCAGGCGTAATGGCCTGAGATCGCGAGCTCCTCGGGGAAGCTGGTGTTGGTGTCGTAGCGATCGACAACCCTCAGCGGCGGTTCGGGGGTCGGCGTCGGCGTCGGCGTGGGCGTGGAGCCGGGTTCTAGCGTCGAGCTCTTCGGATCGCCGGCGAGCAGGAGCGCGGCCACGGCGCCCAGCACGGCCGCGGCGGCGAGCCCGGCCAAGCCGCGCCAGCGGCGCGTACCTGTGCTCTTCGCCTTCGCCGGCTTCGACGGCCGGCTCGCGATGACCGTGACCGCGGTCGGGTCGTCTCCGCGGGCGGCCGCGAGCGCGTCGCGGCCCAGCTCCCCGGCCGAGCTGTAGCGGTCGGCGGGCTCCTTTGCCAGTGCGCGCGCGACGATCACGTCGAAGCCATGCGGCACGCCCGGCGTGGAGGAGGGCCGCGGCGGCGGGTCGTGAAGGTGCGCCCAGAGCTTGGCCTCGTCCCCCTCGCGGACGAACGGCGGCAGCCCCGTGAGCATGAAGTGGAGCACCCCGCCCAGCGCGTAGACGTCCGTCCGCGCGTCGACCGCCGCGCCGCGGATCTGCTCCGGCGCGACGTAGTCGAGCGTCCCGACCCAGTGGTCGGCGGTGGTCGGGCCCTGCGAGGCGAGCGCGGCCTTGGCCAGGCCGAAGTCGCTCAGGTACACATGCCCGTCGTCGTCGATCAGCACGTTGGGCGGCTTCACGTCGCGGTGGACGTAGCCCGCGCGGTGGATCGCGTCCAGCGCGTCGCCGATCCGCTCGACGATCGCGGCGGCCCGCGACGGGTCGAGCGGCCCGTCGCGACGCACGACGGCGCGCAGGTCGTCGCCGCGGATCAGCCGCATCACGAGGTACGTCAGCTCGTCCTCCGTGCCCACCGCGTGCACCGGCACCACGTTCGGATGCTCCACCGCGGCGGCGGCCCGCGCCTCCGCCAGGAAGCGCCCGCGCGCGACCGGATCCTCGGTGAGCTCGGACGAGATGAGCTTCAGCGCGACGTCGCGCTCGAGCTCGAGCTGCCGCGCGAGGTACACGACTCCCATGCCGCCACGGCCGACGACGCCCTCGATCCTGCATCCTCCGACGACCGCACCGGGAGCCAGCACGCTCATCGTGTCTGTATATCCGAGCGCTCAGGCCCCCTGCCAGGGTGCGTGCACCCGGCTGACGCTACGGTCGGCGCCAGGGCAGCGCGCGCCGCACGGGCGGACGGCGGAAGCCCTGCTGGCCCAGCGCGGCGTTCACGCCGACGAGGCCGGTCTCGGCCGCGAGCGAGACGAGGCCGAGCGCGTTGAGGCGGCGCTTGGCGCGGCGCTGCGCGGTCGTCGCCTCGGGCGCGGTGTGGTCCCCGTCGCTGAGCGGCACGGCGCCGTCCGGGGCCTGGCGGGCGAAGCGGATGCCCTGCGCCGCCGTGGCGAGCCCGCTCACGGCGACGACGCCGACCAGCACGTCCTTGGCGACCGCGAGGCGCCGCTCCGGGTCGCTGAGCCGCCGCGGCCGCGCCTCGCCGGCGCGCGCGCCCGCCCAGCCCACGGCAACGGCCGCGAGCGAGATCGAGTTGACGAGCCCGTAGCGGCGCCAGGCGGCGTTCACGACCTTGCCGCGCTCGCCCTTGTCGCGGATCTGGGTCACGCTGGGATGGAGGGCCAGCCGGCCGAAGAGGTTGCCTCCGAGCAGGCCCGCGAGCCCGATGTCGTGCGCCGCCCGGCCGACCTGGCTCAGCGGGACGGGAGGTGCGGAGATGGAAGCCATGTCCAGACCCTTGCCGCCCGGCCCCGCGCCGAAACCGGCCCCGTGCCCGCAGGACTGCCCGAGCGGCTCTAGGCGGCGTGCGGGCCCGCGGCTAGGGTCGGCAGTGTGACCAGGCCGCTGCAGCGCCGCCCCGACGGCACGCTCGAGGATCCGGAACCGCAGCAGCAGGCCGCGCCGCCGCCCTCGCCCGCCGACCGGATGCTGCAGCTCCAGCAGGGCGCCGGCAACGCTGCGCTCGCGCGCGTCCTCGCCCGCGAGCCCGCCACGGACGCGCCGATCCAGATCACCGCGCCCGGCGGCGGCGTCCCCTCGCCGTGGTCGATCGACCCCACGAAGCTCCTCCCCCAGCTGAAGCCCGAGGCCAAGCGCGCCGTCGATGCCTACCTGGAGCGCCAGTCGGGCGCGATCAAGTCGATGGGCACGCCGATGCCGATCCTGATCGACGAGATCCGCCGCAACGTCCCGGAGGCCGCCGACGCCGACCCCGGCGCGATCCGCGACCGCGTCTACGCGATCGTCCCCGGCGTCCCCGCCACGCGCGCCGGCGCGAGCCTCGGCCAGAAGAAGGCCGAGCAGGAGGCGTCGATCGCCAACCGCTTCCCCAAGCCGCCGACGAGCGTGACCGTCGGCAACGCGCAGACGTACGTCAAGGTCGAGATCGTCAGCGCCGAGCTCAAGACCCCCGTCATCAAGGCGAAGGTCGACAAGGAGGGCGGCGAGGCCGAGTACGAGAAGGGCGGCGCGAAGGTCGGCGTCTCGGGCAAGTGGGACGGCAGCGAGTTCGGCCTCAAGACGGAGGTCCACGGCGTCAAGTTCGGCGGCAAGGTCCACAAGAAGAACGACGGCTGGGGCTGGTCGGGCGGCCTCGTGATCCCGCTCTGGGGCGACGAGGTCGACGAGGTCCCCGACGTCGGCGGCGCGGTCGGTGCCGCGCACACCGCCCTCGTGGAGTCGCTCGGCCATCTCCACGGCGGCGGCTCGCCCACCGACGGCTACGTCACCGGCCGGATGGCGCAGATCAAGCCCGCGATCGACGCCCTCGGCGAGGTCGCGGCCCGCAAGAACAAGTCCGGCGCGACCCTCCGCGTCACCGCCTCGGGCGATTCGAGCGGCTTCACCGCCGGCGTCTCGCTCGTCATCGTCTTCTGAACGACTTCGGGCGAGAAACGCCCAGAAGTGGGTAGGGGTATCGGCATCCACTTCTGACCGGGAGGAGAAGAGATGCAGCAGGACTTCAACCGCCGTCGCTTCCTAGGCGCCGCGGCCGGCGCCGGTGCGGCCGTCGCCGCAGGCGGCGTCCTCGTCCCGTCGGCCGGCGCCCACAAGGGCCGCGGCCGCCATGGAGGCCGGGGCCACGGCCACGGCCGGACGAACCACGTGCCGAAGGACCGCCGCGGCATCCAGCTCTACACGCTGCGCGACGCCATGACGAACCAGGCGGAGGCCACCTCCGTCCTCAACGCGCTCGGCCGCATGGGCTACACCGAGGTCGAGACGGCCGGCCACTACGGCTGGACCGCGAAGCAGTTCCGCTCCGTGCTCAAGCGCGCGGGCCTGCGCGCCGTGTCCGGCCACGACGGCCCCACCGACGACCTCACGAACACGAGCTGGCAGGACTCCTACAAGGAGACGCTCGAGTACGCCGCCAAGCTGGGCCAGAAGTTCACCGGCTTCGCGTGGTTCCCCGAGCCGCGGCCCGTGTCGAAGTTCGAGGCCCTCGCCGAGCGCTTCAACGAGGCGGGCGAACTGGCCAAGGACTACGGCCTGACGTTCTTCTACCACAACCACGACTTCGAATTCACGACGAAGCAGGCCGACGGCTCGCCCGTCTTCGATCTCCTGCTGGAGCGCACGGATCCGAAGCTCGTGATGTTCGAGCTCGACCTGTACTGGATCATCTACGGGGGCGAGAACCCGCTCGCGTACCTCTCCGAGCACGCGAACCGGTTCTTCGCCTACCACGTCAAGGACCGGGTCTGGAAGGACCGCCCGGACGCGGACGACTTCGAGGACGCGGGCCCCGGGCGGATCGACTTCCGCGACATCTTCGCCGTGGGCGACGACGGGCCGGACAAGCACTACTTCATCGAGCACGACCAGCCGCTGCTCTCGCACCCCGACCTCGGGACGCCGCGGGCGCAGCTGACCACCGCGAAGGTGGGCATCCAGTTCCTCCAGGAGGTCACCTGGAAGTAGCGGCTTCTCCTACAGGTGGGCCTGATCGTTCCAGGTGGTCAGGCCCCACCCGGAGAAGTCCATGCCGTCCATGATGCGGCGGCGGTGCTCGAACACGGAGATCCCGGTGTTCGCGTGCCCCGCGAGCCACAGGCCCATCAGGTGCTCCGGGCCGAAGTCCTCGCGGAACAGCGTGAGGCCCAGGAGGAAGTGCATCCAGCCGTAGTGCGTGACGAGCAGGATGCGCTCCTCCGGCCCTCTCGCCTCCATCCGCTCGCGCACCCTCAGCACGCGCGCGCACATGTCGTCGAACGACTCCGCGCCGTCCGTGGAGAAGTCGCGCGGCGAGGTCGGCATCCAGTTCAGCGACGCCGTGTCGCCGAAGTCGGGGCCCGACGCGTAGAACGCGTCCGATTGCTTGAGCTCGTGCAGGTCGGGATCCGTCCGGATCTCCAGCCCCAGCGTCTCGTTGATGCCCTGCGCGGTCTCCTGGGCGCGGCGCATGGTGGACGCGACGATCAGCTCGATCCCCTCCCCCTCGAGCCGCCGGCCCAGGCCGCGGGCCTGCTCCCAGCCGTGCCCCGATAGCGCGTCCCAGTCGTCCGGGCGCGGGCGCTTGGCCTTGTCGGCCTCGTTCGCGAGCGACTCGCCGTGGCGGACGAGGTGGAGCTTCACGCGGCGACCTCCTTCAGGAACAGCTCGTGCAACCGGGTCTCCCCCGCGATCTCGGGGTGGAAGGAGATGACCAGCATGTTGGCCTGGCGGGCGGCGACGACGTGGCCGTCGACCTCGGCGAGGACCTCGACGTCCTCCCCGTGCTCGTCGATCCACGGCGCGCGGATGAAGACGGCGCGCACCGGCCCGCCGTCGACGCCCGGGATGTCCAGGTCGGCCTCGAACGACCGGATCTGGCGGCCGAACGCGTTCCGCTTGCACGTGTAGTCGGCGACCGCGAGATGCTCGCGGTCGAGCATGATCATCCCCGCGCAGGTGCCCAGCACGGGCGTCCCCGCGGCCACGAGCGCGCGCAGCGGCTCCGCGAGCCCCTCGCTCTCGATGCCGAGCGTCATCGTCGTCGACTCCCCGCCGGGGATCACGAGCCCGTCGAGGTCCTCCAGGTCGGCGGGCACGCGGACCTCGCGCACGTCGGCGCCGAGGTCCCGCAGCATCTTCGTGTGTGCCTCGAAGTCGCCCTGGAGGGCGAGGACGCCGATCACCAACCGCGATTGGCGAGGAGCTGCTGCTCCTCCAGCTTGCGCGCCTCGAGCGAGACCATCGCGCCGCCGAGGCCCTCGGACGCGCGCGCGACGCGCTCCGGGTCCTGGAAGTGCGTGGTCGCCTCGACGATCGCCGCGGCGCGGGCCGCCGGGTTGTCGGACTTGAAGATGCCCGAGCCGACGAACACGCCCTCCGCGCCGAGCTGCATCATCAGCGACGCGTCGGCCGGCGTGGCGATCCCGCCCGCGCAGAAGAGCACGACGGGGAGCTTCCCCGCCTCGGCGACGCCGCGGACGAGGTCGAGCGGCGCCTGGTGCTCCTTGGCGGCGGTGGCCAGCTCCATGTCGTCCAGGCCCTGGAGGCGGCGGATCTCGGCGCGGATCTTGCGCATGTGGCGGACGGCCTCGACGATGTCGCCCGTCCCGGCCTCGCCCTTGGAGCGGATCATCGCGGCGCCCTCGCCGATGCGGCGCAG
>JBEVIG010000111.1:0-8709 GCA_040510855.1 Solirubrobacteraceae bacterium | reverse complement strand
AAGACGGGGATCGGGAGCTCGGCCTTCAGCCGCTCCTCGATCTCGAAGCAGCGCGGCGCCGAGATGTCCTCGAGGTTGATGCCGCCGAAGCCGGGCGCGATCGCCTTGACGGTGGCGATGATCTCCTCGGGGTTCTTGGTGTCGAGGCAGATCGGGAAGGCGTCGACGCCGGCGAACTCCTTGAAGAGCATCGCCTTGCCCTCCATGACGGGCATCGCGGCCTCGGGCCCGATGTCGCCGAGGCCGAGCACGGCGGTGCCGTCGGAGACGACGGCCACGGTGTTGCGCTTGATCGTGAACTGGAAGGCGCGGTCCGGGTCGGCGGCGATCGCGGAGCAGACGCGCGCGACGCCCGGGGTGTAGGCCATGCTGAGGTCGTCCACCGACGTGAGCGGGTGCTTGAGGACGACCTCGAGCTTGCCCCCGACGTGCAGCTCGAGCGTGCGGTCGGTCCAGTCGACGACCTCGGCGCCCTCGACGCCGCGCACGGCCTCGACGATCCCGCGCTCGTGCGCCTCGTCGCCCGCGTCGATCGTGAGGTCGCGCAGCACGTGGTCCCGGCTGGCCTCGACGAGCACGATGTTGCCGATCGTGCCGCCGGCCTCGCCGATCGCGGAGGCGACCCGGCCGAGCATGCCCGGCCGGTGGTCGATCCGCACCCGCAGGGTCAGGGAGTACTGGGCGGAGGTGGTCTGCGCCATCCGGTGGTTGCAGCCTAGTAGAGCGCGGGCCGTCGGTCCCGGTGGGCGTCGTTGCGCGGCCCGAGCGCCTTGTCGCGCGCGCCCGCGAGGTCGATGTCGGCGACGAGCAGCGCGGGCTCGCGGCCAGGCGGCCCGGCCAGCAGCCAGCCGTCCGGGCCGACGATGACGCTGCCGCACACCCAGTCGACGCCGCGCTCGGTCCCGCAGCGGTCGCAGGCCGCGATCGCCATCCGGTTCGTCGCGGCGTGGACCATCGCCTTGAGGATCTCCATCGGACGCTCGCCGTCGGGCCGCGGCTCGGCGGGCCAGTTCGTCGGAACGCAGAGCAGCTCCGCGCCGTCGAGCGCGACCGCCCGGACCCACTCGGGGAACTCGAGGTCGTAGCACACGATCAGCCCGATCCGGCCGTGCGGCGTGTCCACCACCGGCGGCCGTGCGTCGCCCGGGCGGAAGCACTCCGGCTCGCGGTCCCACAGGTGGGCCTTGCGGTAGACCGCGCGGATACCGCTCGCGTCGACGAGCGCGGCGCTGTTGTACAGCGTCCCGTCCTCGCCGAGCTCGGGGAACCCGCCCGCGATCACCATCCCGTGGGCGGCGGCCCGCTCCGCCCAGGCGCGCAGCGCCGGCCCGTCGGCGGGCTCGGCGAGCCGCCGCGCCTCCTCGGCGTCCTCGAACACGTAGCCCGAGGTGGCGAGCTCGGGGAGCACGACGACGTCGGCGCCGGCCGCCGCGGCGGCGTCGATCGCCGCGACCGTCCGCGCGCGGTTGCCCTCGAGATCGCCGACGACCGGCGCGAGCTGATGCACGGCGACACGCGTCATGGCGGGGATCGTACGTTGACGCGATGCTGACACTGCGTCAGAGTCAGCTCCATGCTCCCGCCCGGCCCCCGCATGTCCCGTGCCGAGCAGACCGCGCGCTGGATCGCGCGCCCCGGCCCGTTCCTCTTCAACGCGTACCGGGAGTTCGGCGACGTCTTCACGATCCGGATCGGGACGGAGCCGCCCTGGGCGGTGCTCGCCCACCCGGACGCAGTGCGCGAGGTCTTCACCGGCGACGCGGCGGCGCTGCACGCCGGGAAGGCGAACCTCGTGCTGCTGCCGTTCCTCGGCAGCTCGTCCGTGCTCCTGCTCGACGGTCCCGCGCACCTGCGCCAGCGCAAGCTGATGCTGCCGCCCTTCCATGGCAAGCGGATGGCCGGCTACGAGGAGGACGTGCGCCGGATCGCGCGCGAGCACATCGCCGCGTGGCCGCGCGACGGCGCGCTCAAGCTGGCACCGCGCCTGCAGGCGATCACGCTCGACGTCGTCCTGCGCGTGATCTTCGGAGTGCGGGAGCACGACGCCGCGCTCGACGAGCTGCGGACCCGGCTTCAGCGCATGATGAACGGGATGATGGGCGGCGCGTCGTTCCTCGCGCTCCTGACCCTCGGCCCGCGCCGCAGCGACGAGCTGGGCGTCTACCGCCCGATCCTGCGACCGGTCGACAAGCTGCTGCTCGAGCAGATCGAGGCCCGCCGGGCCGACCCGGGCGACGACGTCCTCTCGCTCCTGCTCGCCGCCCGCCACGAGGACGGCAGCCCGATGACCGACCGCGAGCTGCGCGACGAGCTCGTCACGCTGCTCGTCGCAGGGCACGAGACGACGGCGACGGCGCTCGCCTGGACCGTCGAGCGGCTCATCCGCACCGACGGCGGCTGGGACCGGCTGCGCGCGGGCGGGGACGAGTACGCCGAGGCCGCCGGCAAGGAGGCGCTGCGGCTGCGGCCGGTGCTCCCGGTGGTGCTGCGCCACCTCCAGCGCGACATGACGATCGCCGGCCACGACCTGCCCGCGGGCACCGTGGTGGCCCCGTGCATCCAGCTCGTGCACCGCCGCCCGGACGTCTACCCGGACCCCACGCGCTTCCTGCCCGAGCGCTTCCTCGGGCCGGAGCCGCAGGGCGGGACGTACACGTGGATCCCGTTCGGCGGCGGGGTGCGCCGCTGCATCGGCGCGGCCTTCGCGATGATGGAGCTGCGGATCATCCTCGCCGAGATGGCCGCGGCGCTGGAGCTCGCCCCGGCCCGGCCGGAGATGGAGCCCACCGCGCGCCGGACGATCACGCTGGTGCCCGCGCGCGGTGCCGAGGTGCTGGTGAGCTAGCGTTGGGCGCCGCGATGGCGGACGCCCCACGAGAGCTCTTCCTGATCGACGGCAACTCGCTCGCCTACCGGGCGTTCTTCGCGCTGCCCGAGTCGATCGCCACGTCCGACGGCCGGCCCACGAACGCGATCTTCGGCTTCGCCTCGATGCTCGTGAAGATCCTCACCGACCACGGCGACGTGCCGACCGTCGTGGTGTGGGACGCGGGCATGTCGGGCCGCAAGGAGATCTCGGCCGAGTACAAGGCGCAGCGCTCGTCGCGCCCCGACCTGCTCAAGCAGCAGTGGCCGGCGCTGCAGCCGCTCGTGGAGGCCTTCGGATACCCCAACGTCTCCGTCGAGGGCTTCGAGGCCGACGACGTGATCGCCGCGCTCACCGAGCAGGCGCGCGGCCAGGGCATCCCGGTGATGGTCGTCACGGGCGACCGCGACGCGTACCAGCTCGTCACGGACGGGGTGCGGATCATGACGACGTCGCGCGGGATCACCGACACGAAGGTCTACGACCGCCAGGGCGTGATCGACCGCTACGGCATCCCGCCCGAGCTGGTCCCCGACTTCATCGGCCTCAAGGGCGACACGTCGGACAACATCCCCGGCGTCCCCGGGATCGGCGACAAGACGGCGGCCGAGCTGCTCCAGCGCTTCGGCTCGCTCGAGGCCGTGCTCGAGAGCGTCGACGAGATCTCGGGCGCCAAGCGCAAGCAGAACCTGACGGAGCATGCCGAGGACGCGCGGGTCTCCAAGCGGCTGGCGACGATGGTCCGCGACGTCCCCGTCGAGATCGACCTGCGGGGCGAGCTGGACCGGGAGCCCGACCGCTCGCGGCTGCGCGAGCTCTTCCGCGACTACGAGCTGCGCGACCCGCTCCGGCGGCTCGAGGAGGCGCTCGACGCCGCGCAGTCCGCCGCGATCCCGCGTCCGGAGGCCGCCACGGCGCGCACCGTGGCCACCCGCAAGGGCGGCCCGGCGGACATCCCGCGGTTGTCCGGCGCGCAGCTCGCGCTGATCGCGAAGGCGCCCGAGGTCCCCGAGGGCGAGCTCCTCGCGCGTGAGAGCGGCTGGCGGTTCGGCGCGTACGCGGGCGGGCCACACGCGCTCGCGGGCGAGATCGCCGACCCGGCGGAGCTCGTCGCCGCCGCCGGCGACCGCCCGGTGATCGCGCACGACGCGAAGGCGCTGGGCGAGGTGCCGCGCAACCTCTACTGGGACACGGAGGTCGCCGCCTACCTGCTCGACCCGGCGCGCCGCGGCTATCCGCTCGACGAGCTGTCCGAGGAGCGGGGCATGGCCGTGGAGTCCGAGGACCCGCAGGCCGCGCTCGCCGTCCTCGCCCACGAGCTCGCGGGCCGCCAGCGCGAGCAGGTCGTCGAGCGCGGGCTGGAGGGCCTGCTGCGCGAGATCGAGCTCCCGCTCGTGCGCGTGCTGCGCGAGTGCGAGAAGGCGGGCGTGAAGATCGACACGGAGCAGCTCGAGCAGTTCGGGCGCCGCATCCGCGCCGACGCCGCCGAGCTCGAGCGCGAGATCTGGGACCTGGCCGGCGAGGAGTTCATGATCGGCTCCACCCAGCAGCTCGCCGAGGTGCTGTTCGTGAAGCTCGGCCTCAGCCGCAAGCGCCGCGGCAAGACGGGCTTCTCCACCGACGCCCGCGTGCTGCAGGCGATCCGCGACGAGCACCCGATCATCCCCAAGATCGAGCGCTGGCGGGAGCTGACGAAGCTCGCCCAGACCTACCTCGAGCAGCTCACCGCGCTCGGGCCCGACGGCCGCCTGCATACGACGCTCCAGCAGACCAACACGGCGACGGGGCGCCTCAGCTCGGTCGACCCGAACCTCCAGAACATCCCGATCCGGACGGAGACGGGCCGCGAGATCCGCGCCTGCTTCGTCGCGGAGCCCGGGAACCTGCTCACCTCCGTCGACTACTCGCAGGTCGAGCTGCGCGTGCTCGCCCACATCGCGGGCGAGGACGTGCTCAAGGAGATCTTCAAGCGCGGCGAGGACGTCCACACGGAGACGGCCGCCGCGGTCTTCGACACGCCGCCCGACCAGCTCACGGTCGGGATGCGCTCCAAGGCCAAGATGGTCAACTACGGGATCGTCTACGGCCTCTCCGCCTACGGCCTCGCGGACCGGCTGCGGATCCCGCAGGAGGAGGCGCAGGAGTTCATCGACCGCTACCTGGAGCGCTTCCCGGCCGTCGCGCAGTTCATGAAGGACGCGGTGACGCAGGCCGAGGAGGCCGGCTACGTCTCGACGCTCTTCGGCCGCCGCCGCCAGGTGCCGGAGATCCGCGCGCGCAACTGGCAGACGCGCAAGCTCGGCGAGCGGCTCGCGGTCAACTCGATCATCCAGGGCACCGCGGCCGACATCATCAAGGTGGCGATGGTCCGCTGCCACGACGCGCTCGCGGCGGACGGCCTGCAGACGCGGGTGATCCTCCAGATCCACGACGAGCTCCTCTTCGAGGGGCCCGCGGACGAGGCGCCGCGCGCCACCGCCATCGTCTCGGCCGAGATGGTGGGCGCGGCGGACCTCGACCCGCCGCTGGTCGTCGACGCGGGCTCGGGCCCGAACTGGCTCAAGGCGAAGTGACGGCGGTGGAGCCGGCCCCCGCGGTGCGGCGCGAGGGCGTGCTCCTCGCGGCGGCGCTGCTGCTGGCGGCCGTCGCCCTGCGCCCCCAGCTCGTCGGCGCCGGCCCGCTCATCCCGGACATCCAGGACGACTTCGGCGTCTCCCACGCGGTCGCCGGTCTCGTCGGCACGATCCCCGTGCTCTGCATGGGGCTGTTCGCGCCGCTCACCGGGCTGGTGACCGGCCGCTGGGGCCTGCGGGCGGCGATGGCCGGCTGCCTGCTGGTCATCGCGGCCGCCGGCCTGGGCCGCGCGGTCGCGCCGGGCATCGTCGTGCTCCTCGCCCTCACGCTCCCGATCGGGATCGGGATGGCGATCGCGGGCACGCTCCTGCCGGTCGCGGTGAAGCAGCGCTTCGCGCACCGGCCCGCGTTCGCGAGCGGGATCGGCGTGACGGGCATCAACCTCGGCGCGGGCGTCTCCAGCGCGCTCGCGGTCCCGATCGCCGCTGCGTGGCACGGCTGGCGCGGCGCGCTCGCGGTGTTCTCGCTCGCCACGCTGGCGATCTGCGCGGGATGGCTGGTGATGAGCCGCGGCGCGTGGAGCACGCGGACGGCCCAGCGCCCGCCGCGGCTGCCGGTGCGGCGGCCGGTGGTCTGGGTGATCGTGCTCGCCTTCGGGGTGCCCTCGGCGGTCTACTACGCGCTCGTCGCCTGGATCCCCGACGTCTACATCGAGCGCGGGTGGAGCGACGCGTCGGCGGGCGCGGTGCTCGCGGTGATGGGCGTCGCCTCGGTGCCCGCCGCGCTGCTCGTTCCGTGGCTGGCCGACCGGATGGGCACGCGGCGCGGCTGGATGTGGTTCGCCGCGGGCTGCCTCACGGTGTGCACGGCCGGCTTCGCGGGCGTGCCGGGCGGCGCGTTCGCGTGGGCGTGCTTCGGCGGCATCGCGCTCGGCACGGTGTTCCCGATCTGCCTGACGATGTGCCTGGACGTCGCGCGCGGGCCGGCCGAGACCGGCGCGGCGGCGGCGCTGATGTTCCTCGCGGGCTACCCGATCGCCGCACTCGGGCCGCTCGTCGCCGGCGGCCTGCGCGACCTCACGGGCGAGTTCGACGCGAGCCTCTGGGCGCTCGTAGCACTGGCGGCGCTCACGGCGGTCGTGCTGCTCCCGCTCACCCCCGACCGGCTGCGACCGCACTGATGGACAAGAACGTCGCGCTCGGCACGGCGGTGGTGATCGGCGGGGCGCTCGCGCTCCAGGCCCCGCTCAACTCGATCCTCGGCCGCCACGTCGGCGGTCTGCCCGCGACCGTCGTGGCGTTCTCCGTCGGCCTCCTGGCGCTCCTCGCGGTGAGTGTGGTCGCGGGCGGCCTGGGCAACCTGGGATCGCTCGGCGACGCGCCCTGGTACGCGATCGTCGGCGGCGGGCTGATCAGCGCGGTCTACGTCGCGTCGATCGTCTGGACCGTGCGGGCGCTCGGCGCCACCGGGCTCACCGCGGCCACGATCGCGGGCCAGTTCGCGGTCGCGCTCGTCGTCGACCACTTCGGCTGGCTCGGCGTGGAGCGCCAGCCGATCACGGCGACCCGTCTCGCGGGTCTCGCGATCATCGCATTCGGCACCTGGCTGGCCCTGGATCGTTAGCGCTTCGTTGAGTCGGGCCCGAGTGTTGGCGAGAGGTTGATCTGGGCTTTTACCCGTTGACGGCAGAAGTGGTCTCTGACAGAGTCGCGGCGGCTCGGGGTATGAGGGACCCGAGCATCCCCGGCACCCGAGGAGAGGGCTATGGAGAAGCGCGATCGGACGGGGCGCTGACAATGGTCGGCGCGCAGCTCGAGGCACCAGTGACGGCGTCCGGCGCGACCGCCGCGGCGGTCGCCACCGGGCTGGAGG
Source organism: Solirubrobacteraceae bacterium (assembly GCA_040510855.1). GTDB lineage: Bacteria > Actinomycetota > Thermoleophilia > Solirubrobacterales > Solirubrobacteraceae > DASQMT01. The sequence goes on along the minus strand of JBEVIG010000111.1, from coordinate 1,397 downwards.
AGCACCGGCTCGCCCACCGCGCGCTCCCCGGCCGCGACCTCGCCGAGGTCGATCTCGCGACCATGCTCCTGGGCGCCGAGCTGGCCGCCCCGCTCGTGGTCGACGTGCCGGCGGGGGCCGCCGCCGCGCCGTTCGCGCGCGCGGCCACCGAACAGGGCCTCGCGCTCGTCGCGGGGGAGGAGGGAGCCCGGCTCCAGGACCGTCCGCCGCTGCTGCTCGCCCGCCTGCCGGGCCGCGCGCTGCTGGACGGGCCTGAGCCGGCCGAGCGGCTCGTCGCGCTCTGCGGCGCCCACGGCGTGCTCGTCGAGCTCGACCCGGTCGGGGAGGCGCTCGCCTCCGCCGGTCGCGTCGCGCGGGAGGAGCATGTCGCGGCGGTCTGCCGTGCGCTCGCGCCGCTGCCGGTCGTGGTGCGCGAGGCGGGCTCCGGGCTCGACGGCGCCGACGCCCGCGCCCTCCAGGCGCTCGGGGCGGCGGCCGTCGACGTCGGGGGCGCGGGCTCGCGCCCGGCCGGCGACCCGGCGTTCACGGGCTGGGGCGTGCGGCTGGCCGAGGCCGTCTCGGAGGCGGCGCTGATGGCGCCGGCCCTGCCGATCGTCGCGGGCGGTCCGCTGCACGACGGCGTCCAGGCGGCGATGTGCCTCGCGCTCGGCGCGACGGTCGCGGCGCCGCGGCTCGACCCCGAGGAGGACGCGGCGGAGGCCGTCGCGGCCGTGCTGCACCAGCTGCGCGTGGCGGTCTGGGCGTGCGGTGCGCCGTCGGCCTCCGCGCTGCATCCCGGGCTGCTCCGCTAGGCGCCTCGCGTACGCCACAGCGGCGCATCGCGTGCGCCGGATTGGACGATGCACGCGATCCGCCGTGGGTACGGTTCAGCCATGGCCGAGACCTCCACCGTGACCACCTCGTTCTGGCATCCCTTCGCCGACATGGGCGCGGTCTCGCGCTCCGAGCTCGTGATCGAGCGGGGCGAGGGCGTGTACGTGTTCGATGCCGACGGCAAGCGCTACCTCGACGGCACCGCGGCGCTCTGGTACGCGAACCTCGGCCACGGCCGCGAGGACGTCGCGGACGCCGTGCGCGAGCAGATGGGCCGGCTCGCGGCCTACTCGACCTTCGGCGACTTCTCCAACCCGCCGGCCAACGCGCTCGCGGCGCGCCTCGCCGCGCACGCGCCGATGGAGGACGCCAAGGTCTTCCTCGCCTCGGGCGGCGGCGACGCGATCGACACGGCGGCCAAGATCGTCAGGCGCCACTGGGTCCTCCAGGGGCAGCCCGAGCGCGTGCACCTCCTCAGCCGCACGAACGGCTATCACGGGACGCACGGCTTCGGTACGTCGATCGGTGGCATCGAGGCCAACACCGCCAACTGGGGCCCACTCGTCCCGCACACCTCGGCGGTG
>JBEVIG010000110.1:0-11093 GCA_040510855.1 Solirubrobacteraceae bacterium | reverse complement strand
AGCGTCCGGCCGCCGACGCGGTCGCGCGCCTCGAGCACGACGACCGAGCGCCCCGCGGCCGCGAGCGCGCGGGCGGCGGCGAGGCCCGCCAGCCCGGCGCCGACCACGGCGACGTCCGCCTCCCTCACGTCTCCCCGTCGTAGTAGTCGACGGCGTCGGCGACGCGGAAGCTGTGGTGGATCCCGCCGCCGCGCGGCAACCGCTCGCTCACGCCGACCTTGCCCGAGTCGGGGTAGAAGACGATGTCGGGCGTCCCGTGGGTGCTGACGGAGAGGAACCGCGCGGGTGCGTCGCTCGCATTGCGCAGCTGGTGCGCCCCCACGTCGCCGGCGGGGAAGGAGGCGACGTCGCCCTCGCGCAGCGTCCGCGTCCCGTCCGGCGTCCGCAGCTCGAGCGTCCCCTCGAGCATCACCACCAGCTCCTCCTCGTTGAGGTGGAAGTGGTACGGGTACGCGCGCTGCCCGGGCTCGACCTCCCAGAGGCTGACGCCGAGCCGCTCCGTGCCGAGCTGGCGGCCGAGACGGGCCCGCCGCGCGCGGAACCCGTCGACCTCGCGCGGCTCGTCGAAGACGGGCTCGCCGATGTTGGGCACGCTCACTCGTCCCGGTGCACGGTGTCGGGCGCGAACGCCGGCAGGCAGACGGCGACGTACTCCGCCCCCTCGGGCTCGGGCGAGGAGTAGCGCACCCACTCGCCGCCGCGCACGAGCACGGCCTGGCCTGCGCGCACCTCGAGCTCGCCGCCCTCGTGCTCCACCCGGAGGCAGCCGGCGAGCACGAGCGTCCACTCGTCGAACTCGGGCCGCTGGCCGGGCTCCAGCCAGCCCTCAGGGGACTGCATCCGGGCGACGCTCACGCGCGCCTCGCCGGTGTTGACGCGGCCCACGAACTCGTGGATCACCTTGGGCTTCGTGCCTGCGGCCTCGACCGTGGCCGGGCCCTCGATCAGCTCTGGCATATCGGCCGCGAGTCTACGCAGCCGGCGAGGCGAACTCGCGCGCAGGGGCCTCCTGCGGCGCGGGCGCGGGTACCGGCGCGCCGGTGCCGGCCGACGCCGCCGACCAGAGCAGCGCGAGCCACGTCAGCGCCGCGAGCACGACGTGGATCCAGACCATCGAGGCCGGGACCTCCATCGCGTACTGGGTCGCGCCGACGAGCCCCTGGCAGGCCAGCAGCACGCAGACCGCGGTGAGCGAGTCCTGGGTGAGCTTCGAGGCGTGGCGCGAGCGGGCGAGGAACCAGATGCCGACCGCGCCGAGGCCGAGCACCGTCGCCAGCGCGCCGTGCTGGTGGATCGCCCAGTCGAAGGTCTCCGACCCGCGGAAGTCGAGCCGGGGCACGATGTCGCCGGTGCCGCTCCCGCCCGCGTGCGGGCCCGCCGCGGTGGCGACCGTCCCCGCGAAGAGCACGATCCCGCCGAACGCAACCAGCCCGCGGATCGCCCAGCGCGTGAGCTTGTCGGCCGCCGGCGGCTTCGTCTCGGGCTCGTAGCGCGCCTTCCAGACGAGCGCCACGCAGGCGATCAGCAGCAGCATCGAGAGCAGGAAGTGCCCGATGACCCAGCTCGGCTCCAGCCCGTAGACCACCGTGAGCCCGCCGAGCACGGCCTGGCCGGCCACGCCGAGCGGGAGCAGGAGCGCGACCAGCGCGATGTCGCGCCGGAACGGCCGCCGCCGCCAGGCGAGCAGCGCGGCGAGGATGCACGGGATCCCCACGACGCCGGTCAGCATCCGGTTCCCGAACTCGATCAGCGCGTGGCTGGAGAGCTCGGGCGTCAGGCTCGTCCCGTCGCAGCGCGGCCAGTCCGGGCAGCCGAGCCCGGAGCCGGTCACGCGCACCGCAGCGCCGGTGAAGACGATCAGCGTGCAGACGATCAGCGCCGCGTAGGCGACCAGCCGGTACTGCTCGGGCGTGACGGTGAACGAGCGGATGCGGCGCATTCGCCCGATCAGCGTAGTGGGCCCGGGCGCGGCTATCCTCGGCGGCGATGTCGATGCCAACCGACGCCCGCGTCGACGCGCCCGTCGCGGCGCCGGAGGACGCGCCGACGGCTCAGGCGGTCGCCGTGAGCGTGATCCTGCCCGCGTACAACGAGGCGAGCAACCTCGTCGAGGTCGTGCCGCGCCTGCTCGGCGTGCTCGAGCACTCCGCGCCCGATCACGAGGTGCTCGTGGTCGACGACGGCAGCGACGACGGCACGGCGGACGTGATGGACAAGCTGAGCGTGCTGCAGCCCGAGGTGCGGGTCGTCCGGCTGCGCCGCAACTTCGGCAAGTCGACCGCGTTGCAGGCGGGCTTCGACCGCGCCCGCGGCCGCGTGATCGTGCTGATGGACGCGGACGGCCAGGACCGGCCGGAGGAGATCCCGAAGCTCCTCGCGGCGCTCGACGGCGGGCTGGACCTCGCGACGGGCCGCCGTGCCCAGCGCAACGACCGCTTCATCAAGCGCAACACGTCGCGGATCTACAACCGCGTGACGGCCTCCGTGACGGGCGTCCAGGGCTTGGACTTCAACAGCGGCCTGAAGGCGATGCGCCGCGAGGTCGTCGAGCCGATGGCCCTCTACGGCGAGCTGCACCGCTACATCCCGGTGCTCGCGGAGTGGGCGGGCTTCAAGGTCGGCGAGGTCGACGTCGAGCACGCCGCGCGCCTGCACGGCCGCTCCAAGTTCGGCCGCGCGCGCTTCTGGCGCGGCTTCTTCGACCTGCTGACGGTCAAGTTCCTCACGACCTACACCACGCGCCCCTTCCACCTCTTCGGCGGCCTCGGCGCGGCCCTCGGGCTGATCGGCGTCCTGCTGCTCGCGTGGATGTTCGTCGTGAAGCTCACGGGCGGCGCGATCGGCGAGCGGCCCGCGCTCACCGCCGGCGTGCTGTTCGCGCTCGTCGGCGTGCAGCTGATGAGCCTCGGGCTGATCGCGGAGCTCGTCGTCCACCTGCGGCGCGACCGCGAGGCGGACGTCGTCGTGGACCGGGAGCGCAGCCGCGACGCCTAGGGGCAGGCGGTGACGTCGCCCAGGTTGAGCTTCACGCACTCGAAGTAGTGGCGCGTGAGCTGGTTGGCCTCGAACGGCAGCAGCCGTTGCGGGGCGCTCGTGCGCTCGATGTGGACGTGCGCGGTCTGCGGCCGCTCGTGCTGCGGGAGCAGCAGGACGACGCCGAGCACGATCCCGATCAGGCTGCACCAGAGGACCGTCGCGCGCGGGAGCCGCATGAGCACGACCATCGCGATGATCGCGGGCGCCGCCTGCAGGAAGTAGCGGTTCCCCAGCGACTGCCCGCCGCCGAAGAAGTTCGTCGGGAAGAAGAACGCGTAGAACACGATGTAGCCGAGCACCGAGAGCAGCGCGGCGCGTCCCCAGGCATCCGCCTTCCTCACGTGCGCGAGCGCGGCGATCAGCAGCAGCAGCGCCACCGGGAGGTAGACGAGCATGCCGGTGTGGCGGCCCGCGATGGTGTAGCCGAAGGCCTCGAGCTTCCCGGCCACCGGGGAGTCGATGAAGAGCGTGATGTCCTCGCCCGAGTAGTTCGTCGCCTTGAAGCCGGTCGTCCCGCCCGCGAACGGCGTCGCGTTCTGGACGACGTAGCGGTCGCCGCCGTACGGGTTGAAGCTCTCCCAGTCCGAGTAGCGGAGGTAGGGCAGGACCGCGACGGCGAGCACGACGAGCGAGACGAGCGGCAGCGCGATCCGCAGCCGCCAGGTGCGCGCCTTCCACAGCATCACGATCCCGATGGGCGCATAGAGCGCGAGATAGGCGCCCTTCTCGCTCCCCGCGAAGCCGATCGCCGCGAAGCTGAGCACGGCCCACCACGCCTTCTCCGTCTGCGCGAAGCGCACGGCGCCGGCGAAGGCGATGAGCGTGAGCAGCCCGAGGAACAGCTCCGAGTGCACCCAGAACGCGTACATGTAGACGTATGACGCGAGGTAGAAGGCGCCCGTGAGCAGCGGGACGACCGGGCCGTCGTAGCGCGTCCGCAGCAGCAGGATGGTGATCAGCATCATCGCCGCGAGCAGCAGCGTGTTGCCGAGCGCGATGCCGTGGACGGGCCCGAGCACCGCGATGAACGGCGCGAGGTAGAGCGAGTAGCCGTACGGCTTCGCGACGCCCCAGCGGTCGCCGTCGTAGCGCTGGAAGAACATGCCGACGGGCTCCTGCGCCCAGCCGAGCTCCTTCCAGCGCTCCAGGTCCCTGGCGTCGAAGTTCAGCGAGTGGCTGTCGTAGGCGAGGCTGAGCGCCTGCATGAGGTGCCCGCCCGTGTCGCCCGCGATCGACTCGTCGCGGAAGTCGTGCGTGAGCGTGCTGCCCAGCACGACCACGGCGCAGACCGCGAAGACGACCCAGGACGCCGGCGTGGCCCAGCGCCACCTGCCGGTGGCCTCGCTCACGCGGCGGCGTCGGGCTTGACGAGGTGGATGCAGGCGACCGCCCGCGCCGCGGGCGCGCGGTCGGCCTCGACCGGGCCGCTGGAGAAGTGGTCGCGGTAGCGGGCGTCGGCGACGTCGTCGCGCTCCGCCACCTGCCAGCCGTCCGCCGTGTAGCCGTAGAGCCGGAGCGTCGACCCGGCCGGCGCGAACGCGTCGACCAGCTCGTCGACCTCGGCGAGCGAGAGCGCGCGGACCCAGCTGAAGCGCTCCGGGCGGCCGACCGGGAGCGTGAGGTAGAGGTCGCCGCCGGGCTTGAGGACGCGGTTGAGCTCCTGCATCACGCGGACGGCCTCGGCCTGGACGTCGGTGACGACCGCCGTCGAGCCGCCGTAGTAGCTCGTGTCGGTCCCGACGTGCTCGAGCGTGGAGATCGAGACGATCCGGTCGTAGCGCCCGTCGACGATCGGCAGCTCGCGCAGGTCGGCGAACAGGTACGACACGTGCAGGGCCGGGAACGACTCCTGCTCGGGCGCGAGCGTGACGATGTGCAGGTCGTCGACGCGCGGGCGCAGCCGGCTGAGCACGTGCAGGTGGTTGAGCGCGGACCCCGCGTCGAGCACGTCGCCGCTGAGGCGCTGGGCGCTCACCCACGCGAACTCGACCACGCGCTCGTCGAAGCCGATCCCGAACCGGTCCGGGAGCCGCTCGCCGGAGCGGAAGCGGCCGATCAGCTCGGCGTCGTCGAGCTCGCGGGCGACGAAGTCGCGGTGGGCGGCCGTGTAGGCCTCGTCCCACGGCTCGCCGGCGGGCGCCGCGGGCCAGCCCGCGCTGACCGGCGGCGCGCCGTTGGCCGAGGTGACCGGGAAGCCGGCCGCGGCCAGCTCGGCACGCTGGACCTGGAGCTGGAGGCGCAGCTCGTCGACCTGCGCCACGAGGTCGTCGATCCGCGCCGACGCGCTCGCGTCGCGCGCCTGGGCGGCGAGCCGGCGCGACTCGGCGAGCTGCGCGGCGTCGGCCATCGCGCCCTCGATCTGCGCGTTGCTGACCGCCCGGCGCAGGTGCTCGGCCTGCTCCTGGAGGCCCGTCGCGAGGTCGTGCTGGACCGTGCGGGCGTGCGCCGTGTAGGGCTTCATCAGCCGCAGCGCGAGGCGCCGCGCGAACCGGCTCGCGGGCCCGAGCGGCGAGTTCGGCGGCGGCACCGGGCCGCGCTCGATGCGGGCGAGCAGCGCCGCGTCCGGGTCCGGGATCCCCGCGAGCGCCGTCGGCGGCGGCGGACCGTCGCGGCGCCCGTCGATCGTCGCGAGCCGCCGTGCCATCCGCGCGCCCGCCGCGTACGGGTTGTGCACGCGCTCGAGCCGGTCGGCGCCGCGCGCCGCAAGCGCGCGGGCGTGGGCGGGATCGGCCACGACGGCGCGCAGCTGCGCCGCGGCGTGCTCGAGGTCCGGGTCGGCCCATTCCATCTCCGGCGGGTACGGCCACGCGTCGTCGCCGACCGGGATGAGGCCGAAGCGCACGGGGAAGCCCGTGCCCTCGTCGACGAAGTCGGTGGACCCGCCGTAGTCCGTGGCCACGACCGGCTTGCCGAGCATCATCGCCTCGGCCAGCCCGAGGCCGAAGCCCTCCGAGCGGTGCAGCGAGACGAACGCGTCGCAGGTCGCGGTCAGGAGGTGCTTCTCGGCGGGGTCGAGGTAGCCCGCGATCAGATGGATGTTCGGCGCGCCCTCGATCGCGATCCGCAGCCGGTCGTGGTTCTCCTCGTCCTTGTCCTCGTTGATGCACTTGAGGACGAGCTGGACGCCCGCGTCGTCGCCGAACGCGGCCCGGAACGCGGCGACCGTGCCGAGCGGGTTCTTGCGCTCGAAGACGCTGTTGTAGTCGTAGGAGAAGAGGAACGTGAACGCGGCCGGGTCGAGCCCGAAGCGCGCGTGGTCCGCCGGCAGCCGGCGGACGGGCGCGAGCGGCAGCGGCATCACCACGACGGGCACCGGCGCGACCTCGGAGAGCGCGTCGGCCACGAAGCGGCTGCCGGCCCAGATCTCGTCGACCAGGTCGAACGCGTCGTGCCACTGCTGCGGGAACCGGCTGAGCTCCCACCACCAGACGCCGACCGTGTAGCGGCCGTCGAAGAACGCGGGGCCGGCCTGCTCGGCGAACGCGGGCAGCCCGTCGGCGTTGACGCAGACGATGTTCGTCCCGAACGGCGCGGCGATGTGGCGCGAGGCGGCGAAGACGTGGCCGGCGCGGTTGTTCGGGGCGTGGAGACCGACCGGGAGCAGCGGCACGCCGTTGGCGTCGAGCGCGCTCACGACCTGGCGCGCGACCTCGCCGACCCCGAGCTCGGCGTTCAGGTAGCCCGCGACGTTGGCGCCGAGCGGCGGGACCAGCGGGCCGGGGGCCTCCGGCGGGGGCGGCTCGTCCGTCGCGGGCGGCAGCAGCTCCTCGGGGATGCCGAGCTCGGACGCGCCGTGGACGCGGACCCAGCCGAGGAAGCCGCTCGCGACCTCGGCGTCGTCGAGGTCGGGGTAGGCGGCCTCGAGGTCGGGCCGCAGCTCGTACAGCGCGGCCTGGTAGCGGGTCACGCCGTGGCGGCCGCCCGTCGCGGCGGGCAGGGCGGCCCATTCGAGGAACTCGCGCTCGCCGTCGTGGTCGAACAGCGAGCCCTCGACGCCGCCGGACTCGACCGCGTCGCGGTAGGCCAGCCGCATCGTCCGGTCGATCGCCAGGCCGGTGGCGGTCGTGTTCCACGAGTACGCCCAGCCCTTCGCGTCGTCGAAGCCCGCGTCGCGCAGCGACTGCGCGTAGCCGGCGCAGAGCTCCGCCAGCACCGGGTCGTCGCCCAGCCGGATCCGGTCCTGGTGCGTGCTGAGGCTGTGCGGCTTGTCGGCGCGGAAGCCGCTGAAGTGGAAGAGGCGCAACGGCTCGCCGTCGACGAGCACCCCACCGTCCTCCGCGCGCGCGAGCACCCGCGAGCCGAGGTTCCAGTAGGCGACGTTGAAGCCCGGGTCGCGGACGAGGTGGAAGTCCTCCGCCAGCCCCGGCACGAGGTCCATCCAGCGCTGGTCGACGAAGAACCCGCGCTCGGGATCGACGATGCAGTCCGTCTCGAGCCGCTCGCCCCACCAGTCGAGCAGGAAGGCGCCGAAGCGGTCGTCGCGCAGCCCGAGGAAGCCGAGGTTGTACGCGCCCGCGATGAGGATGTCCTGCTCGTTGGGCTTGCGGCCGTCGCGCGGCATCGGGCCGGTGTTGTGCGGGTTGAGCACGAGGCCGTGCTCGCGCACCGCCGCGAAGACGTCGTCGATCGACGCGTAGAGGCGGATGTCGGGGTCGAGGTAGACGATCCCGTCGGCGCCGTCGCGCGCGAGCAGGTGGCGCAGCAGCCACGGCTTCACCGCGGTGGAGTACTCGAGCACGGTGTAGAGCGAGCGCATGCGCGCGAGGTCGGGCACGCCGATCGCCTCGGGGTCGACGATCTCGAAGCGCTCCCGCGCCGGGTCGATGAAGCCCTCCCACTCGTCGATGACGAGCACGTGCAGCGTCACGCCGGGGTGGTGCTCGGCGAGCGAGTCCGCGAGCACGCGCGCCGCGGGCAGGTAGTTCTTCGCGATGACGGTGCAGACGTCCACGGGGCCTCCGGAGGCGGTCAAGAGGGTAGACGCATGGGAGCACGCAGGGGTTTCGGCGCAACTCTGAGCCGCCCGGCCCGCTGCTAGCGTCGACTCGTTCCCGTGTCGGTCACCGCCCTGAATCCGACGGTCCCTGACGTGCCCGGCGCCGGGAGGCCGCCCGCGGTGCGGATCGAGCACCTGTCCAAGTCGTTCAAGCTGCCGCACCAGCGGTACTCGACGCTCAAGGAGCGGATGCTGCACCCGTTCCGCTCGACGACCTTCGACGAGCTCGAGGCGGTCAAGGACGTCTCCGTCGAGATCGGCGAGGGCGAGTTCTTCGGCATCGTCGGCCGCAACGGGTCGGGCAAGAGCACGCTGCTGAAGTGCCTCGCCGGCATCTACCGCACCGACCGGGGCGAGGCGGAGGTGCGCGGCCGCCTCTCGCCGTTCATCGAGCTGGGCGTCGGCTTCAACCCGGACCTCACCGCGCGCGAGAACGTCACGATCAACGCGATCATGCTCGGCCTCTCGCGCAAGCAGGCCGCGGCGCGCTTCGACGAGATCATCGCCTTCGCCGAGCTCGAGGAGTTCCTGGACCTCAAGCTCAAGAACTACTCCTCGGGCATGCACGTCCGCCTGGCGTTCTCCGTCGCCGTGCAGGCCGACGCGGACGTGCTGCTGATCGACGAGGTGCTCGCGGTCGGCGACGCCGCCTTCCAGCAGAAGTGCTTCGAGCAGTTCGAGCGGATGAAGCGCGAGGGCAAGACGATCGTGCTCGTCACCCACGACATGAGCGCGGTGCGCCGCTTCTGCCACCGGGCGATGCTGCTCGAGCGCGGCGACATGCTCGGGATCGACACGCCGGACGCGATCGCGCGCCGCTACAACGAGCTCAACTTCGGCCGGCTGATCCACTCCCAGACGGAGGGCGGGCGCTTCGGCGACCACGCGATCGCCGAGATCAAGGAGGCCTGGTTCGAGGACGCCCGGGGCGCCAGGATCAAGAGCCTGGAGCAGGGGCAGCGCTGCACAATGGCCATGCAGGTGCACTTCCACGCCGACCTCGACGACCCGATCTTCGCCTTCAACCTGATCAACGAGCCGCGCCACACCGTGTTCGCGACGACGTCGGAGTGGAGCGACGGGCCCAGCGGCCACTTCGGCGCGGGCGAGACGGTCACGGTCCGCGTCGCCTTCGACAACTGGCTGGCGCCGATGCGCTACACGCTGACCCCGTCGGTCGCGCGCGCCGGCATGGGCGCGGACGCGCTCGACCTGCGCGAGGATCTCGCCTCGATCGTCGTCCACGGCGCCCGCGTCACCGGCGGCATCGCCGACGTCCCGCACGAGTTCGCGATCGAGCGCGCATGAGCACCACCGCGATGTCCCAGCGCCCCGTCGTCCTCGGGGCCGACTTCAAGCGCTACTGGGCGCTCTCGTGGACGCTCGCCACGACGGAGTTCAAGCTGCGCTTCTACGGCTCCGTGCTCGGCTACGCCTGGACGCTGGTGCGGCCGTTCGCCCTCTTCGGCGTGCTCTACATCGTGTTCGCGGAGATCGCGAAGCTCGGCGAGGGGATCAAGGGCTTCCCGGCCTACATCCTCATCTCGATGGTGCTGTTCCAGTTCTTCAAGGCGGTCGTGGACGGCTGCCTCACGAGCCTGCTGAACCGGGAGAACCTGCTGCGCAAGATGCACTTCCCGCGGCTGGTCATCCCGACCACGGTGGTGCTGAGCGCCCTGTTCGAGCTGACGCTGACGCTCGCGGCCGTGTTCATCTTCCTCTTCATCTCGGGGATCTTCCCGACGGCCGGCTGGCTGGAGCTGATCCCGCTGGCGGCGATGTTGACCGTGTTCGCGACCGGCCTGGGCCTGCTGTTCTCGGTGATGTTCGTGCGCTTCCGCGACATCGCGCCGATCTGGGACGTCGTCGGGCAGATGCTCTTCTACGCGTCGCCCATCCTCTACGTCGCCTCGATGGTCCCGGAGGACTTCCGCCAGCTCTACATGCTCAACCCGATCGCGGTGGTCCTCACGCAGATGCGCCACGCGGTGATCGACTCGGCCGCGCCGACGGCCGCCGCGGAGATCGGGAGCACCGCGCTGCTGCTCCTGCCGGTCGGCTTCGTGGTCGTGACGTTCGCGCTGGGCCTCTGGGCGTTCGTGCGCGAGGCGCCGAAGGTGGCCGAGAACCTGTGACCGCCGAGCCGCTCACCGCCGACGAGCGCGCCGAGCTCGAGGCCCTGCGGGCGCGCGTCGCCGCGCTCGAGGCCGAGCGCGCCGAGCAGGTCGGCCGCCTCCAGGCCTCGCTCGCCGAGGCGCAGGAGAAGGTCTACTGGCTCGACCGCTGGCGGATCGACCTCAACGCGCTGATGCGGAAGCCCGGCGCCGCGGAGTTCCGCGCCGCCGTCCGGCTCGCGCGCGGCGTCGTGCGGCGCGCCAAGGCCGCGAAGCGCAAGCTGCTGGGATGAGCGGCGGCGCCTCCGTCGTCATCCCGGTCAAGGACGGCGCCCGGTACCTGGAGGAGGTGCTCGCGGCGGTGCTGGGCCAGGAGCCGGGGATCGAGGTGCTGGTCATCGACTCGGGCTCCCGCGACGGCTCGCCCGCGATCGCGCGCGCGGCCGGCGCGGAGCTGCTCCAGATCGAGCCCGGATCGTTCGGCCACGGGCGCACGCGCAACCTCGGCGCGGAGCGCACGAGCGGCGAGCTGATCTGCTTCCTCACGCAGGACGCGACGCCGCTGCCGGGCTGGCTGGCGGCCTTTCGCGCAGCGCTCGCGCTGGAGGAGCGCGTCGGCGCGGCGTTCGGCCCGCACCTGCCGCGCCCCGACACGTCGCCGATGATCGCGCGCGAGCTGACCGATTTCTTCGCCGGGTTCGCCCCGAACGGCGCACCGGCGCTGCTCGGCGCGGGCGATCCGATGTTCCTCTCCAACGTCAACGCGTGCTATCGCCGCGACTGCTGGGAGCAGATCCGCTTCGACGACGTCCGCTACTCCGAGGACCAGGCGTTCGCCCGCGCCATGGTCGAGCGTGGCTGGCAGCGGGCGTACGTGCCCGGCGCGGGCGTGCTGCACGCCCACGACTACTCGCCGCTCGGCTTCGCGCGCCGCTACTTCGACGAGT
>JBEVIG010000109.1:0-12759 GCA_040510855.1 Solirubrobacteraceae bacterium | reverse complement strand
CGCGACCTCGACGAGGTGCTCGGCCTCGTCGGCCTCGAGGAGAGCGAGGGGCAGCGCACGGACCGGCTGTCCGGCGGCCAGCGGCGCCGGCTCGACGTCGCGCTCGCGCTCGTCGGCGACCCGGAGCTGATCTTCCTCGACGAGCCGACGACCGGCTTCGACCCGGCCGCGCGGCGGCGCACGTGGGAGGTCGTCGACGGCCTGCGGGCGCTCGGCAAGACGATCCTCCTCACCACCCACTACATGGAGGAGGCCGAGCGGCTCGCCGACCGGATCGTGGTGATGGCGCGCGGCGAGGTCGTCGCCGAGGGCACGCCCGCGACGCTCGGCGGCCGCGACCGCGCCGCCGCGGTGGTGACCTTCTCGCTGCCCGGCGGCATGCCGGCGCCCCCGGTCGGCGAGGTCGACGAGCGCGGGCGGGTGCTGCTGCGCACGCACCACATCCCCGCGGACCTCGAGGCGCTCGCCCAGTGGGCGCTCGCGCACGACCTGCCGCTGGCCGACCTCGCGGTCCGGCCGCCGACCCTGGAGGACGTCTACCTGGAGCTGACCCGATGACCGCCCTGCTCGCGCACCAGCTGCGCTTCGACCTGCTCGCGCTGCGCCGCAACCGGCGCATGCAGATGTTCGGCCTGGCGCTGCCGCTCGTCCTGCTCGTCTGCTTCGCCGGCCTGTTCGACTCGACGCCCGTCGAGGTCGCGGGCCATCTCGTCCCCGCGGATCGCGCGTCCGTGCCGGGGATCATGGGCCTCGCCGTGCTCACGTCGAGCTTCATGGGGCTCGCGATGACCGTCGTGACCCAGCGGCAGCTCGGCGTGCTCAAGCGGCGCCGCTCCACGCCCTGCCCCGCGTGGGTGCTCGTGTCGTCACGCGCGCTCGCGGCGATGCTCTCGTCCGTCGTGGCCTGCGCGGTCATGACCGCGGTCGCGGGCTGGGGCTACGGGTTCCGTCTGGCACCGGGCGGCGCGATCGCCGCGCTGCTCGCCGTCGTCTCCGGCTCGCTCTGCTTCGCCTCCGTCGCGTACCTGGTCGCCTCGGCGGTCACGACGCCCGAGGCCGCGCAGCCGCTGCTCCAGCTCGTCATGCTCCCGCTGCAGCTCATCTCCGGCATCTACTTCCCCGCCTCGCAGCTGCCGGGCTGGCTCCAGGGCATCGCCGAGGCGTTCCCGCTCGTGCACCTGACGAACGCGCTGCAGCACGCGTGGCTGCCGTCGGGCGGGGAGATCGCGTGGGGCGACCTCGGCGTGCTCGCCCTGTGGGCGATCGCCGCCGGCTGGGCCGCCGCCCGCACGTTCAAGTGGCTGCCGAAGCCGAGCTAGCGCCTAGGCCGTCGCGACGCCACCGCCGCGGCGGAAGTCCCCGCCGCCGCGGAGCGCGTCGCCCGCGCGCTCGACCGCCTGGGCGCCGCCGAAGAACAGGTTCGGCGCCTGGAAGCGGACGAGCGTGCGGTCCTCGAGCCCGGTCTCGTCGACGCCGGGCTCGAGGTAGATCACGCCGTCCTCGACGTGGAGGCGCGGCGCGTCGATCGCGGCCTGCGCGTCGAGGCCGCGGTCGAGCACGCCGACGACGACCTGGAGGATCGCGGAGCGGATGCGGTTCGAGCCGGCCGATCCGAGCGCCAGCGTCGGGCCGTCATCGCCGAACACCATCGTCGGCGCCATCATCGACGGCAGCCGGCGCCCCGGCGGGTGGGTGAAGAAGCCGAACGGCGAGAGGTCCTGCTCGCCCATCATGTTGTTGAGGTGGACGCCCGTCCCGGGCACGACCTCGCCGCTGCCCTCGCCGTTCGTGCACGTCACCGCGCACGCCCAGCCGTCCTCGTCCATCGCGGAGATGTGGGTCGTCGAGCCGAGCCGCTTGAGGAACTCCGGCGTGCGCTGCGCCTGGGCCTCCTCCATCGCGGCGAGCAGCGCGGGCACGGCCGGCGGCGACGGCGCGGCGTCGAGCACCCGGAGCGCGTGCGCGAGCAGCGTGCCGCCGGCGCTCGGCGGCGGGTTGGTGACGACGGTCGCGCCGCGGTAGGCGACCCGCACGGGCGCCCGCGGGATCGCGTCGTAGGCGGCGAGGTCGTCCGCGGTGAGCAGCCCGCCGCGCTCGGCGACGTGCGCGCACACCGCGGCGGCGACGTCGCCCGTGTAGAACGGCGCGGCCCCCTCGCGGGCGAGCCGCTCGAGCGCCTCGGCGAGCACCGGGTCGCGGTGGACCTCCCCCACCCGCGGCGCGTGCCCGGCCGGCTGGTAGAGCGCCCGCGCCGGCGGCGTGGCGCGGCAGATCGGCGCGAGGATCTCGAACAGGTAGGCCTGCTGCGCGTTGACCTCGACCCCGTTGCGCGCGTGGGCGGCGGCGGGCGCGACGAGGTCGGCGAGCGGCAGCCGCGCGTAGCGCTCGGCGGCCACGCACGCGCCCGCCACCGTCCCGTACGACCCGGCCGCCGCGGCGCCGATGTGGAAGTCCTGGACCGCGTCGCCGAAGTCGACGGGCACCGTGACGAGCGGGGCGTGCGGCGCGCCCGGGGCGCGCCCGCGACCCGGTGCCTCGACGAAGAAGTCGAGCAGCACGGGCTCCTCGCCCGGCGGGGCGACCAGCAGGTAGCCGCCGGCGCCGAGCCCGGTCAGCAGGGGCTCGGCCACGAAGGAGGCGAACATCGCCGCCAGCGCCGCATCGACCGCGTTGCCGCCGGCGCGGAGGAGCTCCGCGCCGGCCTCGGCGGTCACGGGGTGGCCGGCGGCGACGACGCCGCGAGGCACCTAGAACCTCGGGATGAACTCCGGCACGTCGACGTCGATGCGCTCCGACCGGCGGTCGCGGCCGATGCGGCTCACGCGCGGCTCGCCCGCGGGCTCGCGCAGCCGGGAGCCGGGCGCGGCCTCCTCGCGGCGCGGCACCGGCTTGTCGCCGTAGCCCGTCGCGACGACGGTGACCCACACCTGCTCGCCGAGCTTCTCGTCGACCATCGCGCCGAAGATGATGTTCGCCTCCGGGTGGGCCGCGTCGGCCACCGCCTGGGCGGCCTCGTTGACCTCCCAGAGCGACAGGTCCGAGCCGCCGGTGATCGAGAGCAGGATCGACTTCGCGCCCTCGAGCGTCGTCTCGAGCAGCGGCGAGGAGACGGCCTGCTCGGCCGCGTCGGTCGCGCGCTTCTCGCCGGAGCCCATGCCGATGCCCAGCAGGGCGGGCCCGGCCTCGGACATGATCGTCCGGACGTCGGCGAAGTCGAGGTTGATCAGGCCCGGCAGGGTGATCAGGTCGGAGATGCCCTGGACGCCCTGGCGCAGCACGTCGTCGGCGACGCGAAAGGCCTCCATCATCGACGTGCCCTTGTCGAGCACGGACAGCAGGCGGTTGTTGGGGACCACGATGAGCGTGTCCACCTCCTCCGCCAGGGCCTCGATGCCGTCCTCGGCGGCGCGCGCGCGGCGCGAGCCCTCGAAGCCGAACGGCTTGGAGACGACGCCGACCGTGAGCGCGCCGAGCTCCCGCGCGATGCGCGCGACCACGGGCGCGGCGCCCGTGCCGGTGCCGCCGCCCTCGCCGGCGGTGATGAAGACCATGTCCGAGCCCTTGAGCTGGGACTTGATCCGGTCGTAGTCCTCCATCGCCGCGTTGCGGCCGCGCTCGGGGTCAGATCCCGAACCAAGGCCGCGCGTCAGGTCGGCGCCGACCTGGATCGTCAGGTCCGCGTCGGACTGCTGCAGCGACTGCACGTCGGTGTTGACGGCGATGAACTGCACGCCGCCCACCTCGGCCTCGATCATGCGGTTCACGGCGTTGACGCCGGCGCCACCGACGCCGACGACCTTGAGCTGCGGCGCGCCGACCTGCTCGGGCGGCGGCGGCGCGGCGTAGTACGCGGCGGGCGCGTCGGACGGTGGCGCCGCCTCGTGGGCCGGCGGGCTCATCATGTTCTCCGGCAGGTCGGAGGAGAACGCGTGGCGCAGGCGCTCCTGGGGCGTCGGCGTGCGCGGGGCCTCGGCGGCCTCGGGCGCCGGCGACGGCGCGGGGGCCGGCTCCGCGTCGCGCGGCTGCTCCGCGGCGGCCGGGCGCTCCTCGAGGCCCTCGGTCTCCGTCTTGCGGAACAGCGCCGCCAGCGGGCCCTCCCGCATGCTCGCCCGCTTGCCGCTACCCATTCGTGAGCACCTCCTTCGCCAACTGGCGATAGGCATCGGCCGCCGTGCCGGTGGGGTCGTACTTGAGCACCGACATGCCCTTCACGGGAGCCTCCGCAAAACGGACCGTCTTCCTGATGCGTGCGCCGAAGACGCGGTCGCCGAAGTTCTCCTCGAGCAGCTCGAGGGCCTCCTTGGCGTGCAGCGTCCGCGTGTCCACCATCGTGGGCAGGATTCCCGCGATGTCGACGTCCGGATTCAGGTTCTCCTGGATCATCGAGAGGGTGTTCTGGAGCTGGATCAGCCCGCGCATCGACAGATACTCGCACTGCACGGGGACGATCACCTTGTCGGCCGCCGTGAGCGCATTGATCGTCAATAGTCCCAGCGAGGGCGGCGTATCGATGCAGATGAAGTCGTACTCGCCCCGGACCGGGCGCAGCGCCTTGTCCAGCGAGCGCTCCCTGCCGATCTTCGTGGACATGGCGATCTCCGCCCCGGCCAGGTCGATCGACGCGCACGCGACGTCCACCTCGCACCGCGCGATGATCTCGCGGATCGGCAGGTCGTGGACCAGGACGTCGAACATCGACCGGTCGAGCGAGTCGGGGTCGATGCCCTGCGACATCGTCAGGTTCCCCTGCGGATCCATGTCGACGCAGAGGACCCGGTGCCCCTCCTCCTCGAAGGCCGCGGCCAGGTTGAGCGTGGTCGTGGTCTTGGCCACGCCGCCCTTCTGGTTGGCGAAGGCGATGACCTTGGCCCTGCCGGTCACGGGGAGGCTCCTCGGGTCGGGTGGGAGAACCATCGGCCCCCGATTCGCGCCCGCCGAGGAAAGTCCTTCACCGGTCGCGGCCGCGCGTCTTGAGCCGAGCGTGATCCGGCGCGCCACACTGGTGGGTGGATGATCGGCCTGGCCCACGTCGCGACCGTCTCGTTCCTCGCGAGCCGGGCCGCCCCGTCGCTGCAGTTCTTCTTCGCGCTCGGCGGCGGCATCTCGCTCGCGCGCGCGTCATACGCGCAGGGGGCGCGGGCCGGGCACGGCGCGTCGCTCGCCGCGATGCTGCAGACGATCGCGGTGATGGGTCCCGCGCGCGTGAACGCGCCGCTCACGCAGGCGATCACGGCGCCGATGATGGGCCGGCTGCAGGCCCGCGGCGCGAGCGTCGTCTCGGAGTTCCTGGCCTGCCTGACGCTGCGGCTGATCCACTACGCCATCACGCTCGCGGCGTTCATCTGGATCATCCTCGGCGGCCTCGACGAGTACGTGGACTCGTTCGAGACGCTGACGGGCTGGCTCGGGATCGTGCCCCAGGGCAAGGCCGCGGCGATCACCTTCATGCTCTTCGGGCAGATCGTCTGGGCCGTGTTCTTCAGCTCCGTCCAGGTCGCCACGTACCGGCGCGCGCTGCGGACGTGGCCGGAGCCGCCGGCGTTCGCCCCGCCCGTCGCGCCGTCGTCCGGGACGGAGCGCGGCTCGGAGCGCTTCGACCCGCGCGCGATCGTCGCCGCCGCGGTGGTCGCGACCGTGCTGCTGCTGGCGAGCCACAGCTGGCTCCTCCTCGCCGGCGTCACGGCCTGGCTCATCCCCGCCTGGTTCCTCTCGCGGCCCGACCGCGAGGCGGTCCCGCTCGGGCTCGCGCTCGCGGGCCTGCTCGCCTTCGCCGCGCTCACCGGCGGGCTGCTCAGCGGCGTCGACATCGAGCTCACGCTCCAGCGGGTCGTGCGCGCGGTGCTCCTCGTCGCCGTCGCGACGTGGATGCGCGCCGCCGCCGGCCCCGGGGGCCTGCGCGAGGTCTTCCGCCGGATGCTCGAGAAGGTGCGCTGGATCCCGTCGGTGCGCGAGGCGGTCACCGCGCTCGCCGGGCTCGATCCCGGGCCGCGGCTCATCGCCGCCGGGCGGGCCGCCGCGGTCCGCTTCGCCGACGTGGACCTCAAGCCCGCGCCGCTCGCGGACACGCTCGTGAGCTGGGTCGCGGAGGAGGCCGTGGCCTACGCCCCCGGCAACGCGCCACGCCCGGCGAAGCTCCGCCTCCGCGCCGTCGACGGCCTCCTCGTGGTGCTCACGCTCGCGCCGGCGCTGGCGCTGCTCGGCGCCCACTGAGCCACGACGTTCGTACGCGCGGGGAACATCAATGCCGGGTTCGGCGCCGCCGCGCTCCAGCCCTCGACGTTTCGCGCACTCCCCGGACGGGCGGGCTGGGTAGGGAGGCGGTCCGATCGCGGCGGCTGCGTTCGAACGCCCTCCCCACCCAGCCGGTGTTGACGTTCGAGCCGCGACCAACGTCGGGACGCGGAGCACCGCCACGCCGGACCCGACGTTGAAACGCGTCCTGAACGCGAACGTCGAGTCGACCGCCCTCGCGCGCGCGAGATGCGTCGGACGGCCCGCGGGCGCCGTCCATTCCCGCCCGAGTGGGTGCCCGAAGCGCCCTTGCGCGGGCCGGTCGAACCGTGCGATCCTCGGCCGCAGTGGAGCACGACGAGGAACTCGAGCAGCGGCGCGCCAACCAGCGGATCCGGCCGCCGGATCCGCAGCCCGAGCACGAGCGCGAGAGCGACCGGCCGATGGCGCGGCTGGCTTCGAGCATCGGCAACCAGGGGTTCGCGTCGACGCTCGGGCGCAGCCCGCTCGCGCGCGAAGCGGAGCAGGGCGCGGGCATCAACGCCGACGGCACCGTCCACACCGACGTGCAGTCGTCGATCGACTCCTCGCGCGGCGGCGGCTCGAGCCTCGACCCGGGCGTCGCGGCGCGCCTCGGGAACGACCTCGGCGACCTCTCCGACGTCCGCGTGCACACCGACGACCAGGCGGACAAGCTCAACAACGCGGTCTCGGCGCGCGCGTTCGCGACGGGCACCGACGTCTACTTCGCGCAGGGCGAGTACAACCCCGGCAGCGCGGCCGGCGACAAGCTGATCGCGCACGAGCTCGCCCACGTCGTGCAGCAGCGCGGTGCGAGCGCGAGCGGCCCGCTCACCGTGTCGCAACCCGGCGACGCGATGGAGACCGAGGCCGACCAGGTGGCCGACCAGATCGTCTGATGGCCGCTGAGGAGCAGCAGCAGGTTCAGGTCGGCTTCGACTTCATCGACCGGCGCGTGATGGCCGCGGTGGAGCGCGTCGCCTCGAGCGACCCGAACCCCGCCGACCCGTTCCGCGGCCTCTACATCTCCGACGACCGCGCGCTCGAGCTGACCCGCGGCGACTCCGTCTCGGACGCCGACGACCGGCTCGCGCACGTCACCCGGGCGCTCGGGCTCGACCTGCTCGACGCGGCCGTGCTCGCGATCTGCGCCGCCCCGGAGCTCAACCCGCGCTACGGCCGCCTCTACGCGTACCTGCAGGACGACGTCACCCGCAAGCTCCCGAGCCCGCGGCTCGTGGGTCACCTGCTGAGCGGGGACGGGGTCAGCGCCGCCGACGTGATGCTCGCCTTCGAGCGCGCGGCGCCGCTGCGCGCGCGGGGCGCGATCCGCGTGATGGGCGACGCGCAGACACCGCTCGCCGAGCGCCCGATCAAGCTCAGCGACCGGCTCGCCGCGCACCTGCTCGGCGTCGGCATGGACGACCCGCCCGCGGCCGGCCGGCTGCGCATGGTCGAGCACCCGCGCCACGACCCGGGCCGCGACGACGCGGTCGCGGCGCTCGCGGGGATCCTCCGCCACCCGAGCTCGCTCCCGGTCGTCCTCGCCGGCCCGGACGCCGAGGCGCTCGCGGCGAAGGCCTACGGCCGCCCGCTCGTGGTCGCCCACGTCCGCGACCTCGACAACCCCGAGGTGATGGCGGAGGCCGCGCTGATCGCCGCGCTCGAGGAGCGCCCGATCGTCTTCGAGGGGATGGAGGACCTCGAGCCGGCCGACCGCGCGCGGATGCTGCGCGCGGTCGAGCGCCGCGGCGAGCGCGTCGTCGTCTGCGCCCCGCACCGGAACGCGGCTCTCGCGCTCGGCGACCGCACGTTCCTGCTCGTCGAGGCCGCGCCGCCGAGCTTCGCCGAGCGCGCGACCGCGTGGTCGCAGGCGTCGGGCACGGACGACACGCGCGACGTCGCCGCGAAGTTCCGCCTCTCGATCGGCCAGATCCTCGAGGCCGCGGAGGTCGCCAAGCTGGCCGCCGCGGCCCGCGGCGCGCAGATCCCCGAGCCCGCCGAGCTCGACCTCGGCGCACGCCAGGCCTCGTCCTCGCGGCTCGGGGAGCTCGCCACGCGGATCCCGCCCGGCTTCACCTGGGACGACCTCGTGGTGCCCGACCGCCAGCGCGAGCTGCTCGGGTCGATCAGCGCGTACCTGCGCCACCGCGACCGCGTGCTCTCCGAGTGGGGCTACGAGAAGACGGTCGCCCGCACCCAGGGCCTGAAGGTCCTCTTCGCCGGCGAGTCCGGCACGGGCAAGACGATGTCCGCCCAGGTGCTCGCCGCCGAGCTCGGGCTCGAGCTCTTCCGCGTCGACCTCGCGACGATCGTCTCCAAGTACATCGGGGAGACGGAGAAGAACCTCGACCGCATCTTCAACGCCGCCGAGGGCTCCAACGCGATCCTCTTCTTCGACGAGGCCGACGCGCTGTTCGGCAAGCGCTCGGAGATCTCGGACTCGCACGACCGCTACGCCAACATCGAGGTGGCCTACCTCCTGCAGAAGATGGAGGGCTACCCCGGCGCGGTCATCCTCGCGACCAACTACCGGCGCAACATCGACGACGCGTTCGTCCGCCGCCTCGACTTCGTCATCGACTACCCGTTCCCCGAGGCCGAGGACCGGGAGCGGATCT
Organism: Solirubrobacteraceae bacterium; assembly: GCA_040510855.1. GTDB lineage: Bacteria > Actinomycetota > Thermoleophilia > Solirubrobacterales > Solirubrobacteraceae > DASQMT01. The sequence continues at coordinate 3,886 of JBEVIG010000109.1, read as the reverse complement.
GGGCGCTCGTGCTGCCGGAGTCCGCGCCGCTCGCGGACGACATCGACCTGAAGTTCCTCGCCACGAACTTCAAGCTCTCCGGCGGCGCGATCAAGAACTGCTCGCTCGCCGCCGCCTTCCAGGCCGCCGACGACGGCGACGTGATCGAGATGCGCCACCTCGTCCGCGCGGTCGCGCAGGAGTACGGCAAGCAGGGCCGGCTGACGCTGGAGGCCGACTTCGAGCACTTCCACGAGCTGATCCGGGTCGGCAATGGCAAGGGCAACGCGGCGTAAGCCCGGCGAGGCCGAGGCCGACGACGAGCGCGACGAGGAGCGCGAGGCCGAGAGCGAGCCGCAGCCGCTCGACTCGGGCACGATCCAGTCGCTGCGCGAGGCCGACCCCGCCGCGCGCGCCCAGGCGATCCTCCGGCTCCAGCGCCTGCACGGCAACGCCGCCGTCCAGCGCGTGATCCACTCCCTGCAGGTCACCGACGCCGGGCGCGACGCGCGCGTGCAGCAGATCGGCGACCGCGCCACGGACTCGGCGGCCTCCGGGAAGCTCGAGAAGGCCGAGCTCTACCGCGAGGCGATCGAGGCCGAGCTGGACGCGTCGCCCGTCGCGTCGAAGTCGGAGCGCGACCTCGTGCTCGACTCCGTCAACACGATCGGGCAGATCTTCGCCAACTACCAGGCGGCGCTGCACATGTTCGAGGACGCGATCGGCACGGGCATGGGCGAGGCCGTCCCGCAGGAGCTCGCGAAGGAGATCCTCCGCGAGGGCGCGCGCGACGTGCTCGAGCCCGTCTTCGCCGCGGCCAACGAGACGGCGGGCGAGGTGGGCGAGCAGGTCGGCAAGAGCATCGGGACGCCCGACCAGATCCGCAAGGACAAGCCGCGGCCGTCGGGCATGAGCGCCCCCGCGTACGCGCTCACGAACCTCGTGGTGGCCGAGCGCACGCGGATCTCCCAGCGCCAGATGAAGCTGCTGAAGGCCCAGATCTCGTTCGGCGACCTGGGCGAGAAGCGCGCCGGCGTCGGCGGCGGCTCGTTCCGCGAGCAGCTCGTCGGCGCCAACCTCCTGCTCAACAAGATGGAGGAGACGACGCACAGCGCCGAGGGCATCTACAAGGTCCTGATGGAGCGCTACAAGAAGGCGCTCGTCGGGCGGATGGAGGTCGCGATCCTCATCGACCCGGACTGGAAGGTCGTGCGCGCCCACATCACCGCGGCCAACGGCCGCAAGCTCGCGGGCCAGCTCCTCCAGGAGCACAGCGGCTGGTTCCCGCTCGACGCGCTGCATCTCTCACGCCACATCACCTGGGAGCCGGCGGAGCTGGCGTCGTGCGAGGCGCTCTACGACGCGCGCGGGGTGCTGAAGGCCACGATGCGCAACCAGAAGGGCGCCGGGCACTTCGACGAGTTCCAGGAGCGCCTGCGCCGCGACGGCCTCCCCCACACCGGCGTGCTCACCGGCGATTGACGCGGCGCAAGTCTGCCCGAAGGTCCGCCCGGAATAATTTCCACCAGCGCCCGTCTGGTGGTTAGGGTCGAATCGAATGGCGCTGGTCGTAGACGTTCCTCTCAACACGATGCTGGCGGACCTGGACGAGACGCTCCGGGTCATGCTCAAGCGCGAGCTCGCCCGGCACGGGTTCGACGGGGTCGACATCGCCTTCGACGCGCCCGCGCGCGAGTGGTCGAGCCAGCTCTCGGGCCCGACCGTCAATCTCTTCCTCTACGACATCCGCGAGTCCGGCGACTACCGCCCGACCGAGTGGCAGACGGACATGTCGAACGGCAACCACCGCGAGGTGCGCCCGCCGATGATCATGGAGTGCTCCTACGCGGTGACGGCGTGGACGCAGGCGGTCGAGGACGAGCACCGGCTCCTCTCCCAGGTGCTCGGCGTGCTCTTCGCCTTCCCCGAGCTGCCCGGCGACGCGCTCGCCGGCCGGCTCGCGGAGACCGCGCGGCGGTTCGCCATCGAGGGCCGGATCGGCCAGCCCAAGGCCGACGGCAAGGCGGACTTCTGGTCGGCGGTCGGCGGGCAGTACAAGGCGTCGCTCGACTACGTGGTGACGCTGGCCTGCGAGTCCGGCGTCGCCTACGAGCGCGGCCCCGAGGTGCGGACCCAGACGATGGTGTCGCGGATGTCGGACGGGCCGCCCTCGACGATCCACGAGATGCACCGCTTCGGCGGCAAGGTGATGGACGGCGACGGCGAGCCGCTCGCCGACGTCTGGGTCACGCTGCCGGAGCTCGGGCTGTTCGCCGCCTCGGACCCGCAGGGCCGCTTCCGGCTCGACCGCGTCCCCGGCGGCAAGCACGCGCTCGTCGCGCGCTCGCGCGACGGTCGCGAGGCGAAGGCGGAGATCGCGGTGCCCGGAGCGGTGCTCGATCTGAAGATGGCGGCCCCCAGGGCCGGCAAGAAGAAGGGGGGATGACCGAATGGGCACGCATCGGCTGCCCGAACGGCTGCCCCCGTCCCTCTGGCGCACGGCGGCCCGGACCGGAGATGCTTGAGCCATGTCTCCCGACGGAGTCGGCCGGTCACGTGTTCTGCTGGGGAACCTCGAGCCGATGGTGCGGCTGGGCATGATCGACGTGCTCGCCGAGGACGGCGTCGAGGTGGTCGGCGAGGAGGAGCGGCCGCAGGCCCTCGTGCTGATGGCGGGCCGGCTGCGGCCGGACGCCGTCGTGCTCGACCTGCTGCAGCGGTCGTCGCGCGAACTCTGCGAGCGCGTGCGCACGGCCTCGCCAGAGACGAAGGTCATCCTCTGGGCCCGCGACGAGGACGCGATGGAGGTCCTCGATCCCGGGTCGACCACGCCACGGCGGATCTTCGCCGCGGTTCCGGAGGAGCTCCGCAGCGAGCTGCGCAATGTCCAAGTGAACCGAGTGGAGGAGTAGTCCCCGCATGCCCACGTACCTGACTCCCGGCGTGTACGTCGAGGAGGTGCCCTCCGCCTCGAAGCCGATCGAGGGCGTCGGCACGTCGATCGCCGCGTTCGTGGGCCTTGCCCCCGGCGGTCCGGTCAACACGCCGATGCGGATCTCGAACTGGACGCAGTTCGCGAAGATCTTCGGCGATCCGAACGAGCCGGACAACGGCCCGTTCATGGAGGGCGCGTACCTGGCGCACTCCGTCTACGGCTTCTTCCAGAACGGCGGCGGCCTGTGCTGGGTCGTCCGCGTGGGTGCCGCCGACGGCGCCGACGGCAAGGCGGTCGCCGCCCTGCCCGCCGCGGCGGACAACACGGTCGAGGCGTTCAAGGCCGAGGCGCTCGAGAGCTCGAACGGCGCGACCATCAAGGTCGAGATCAGCGAGGAGCCGAACGCGGAGGCCGGGGACGGCGGCGCAGAGAACCAGACGTACAAGCTGGTCGTCGACGCCGGCACCGCCGGCAAGGAGGAGTACGAGGGCCTGACGCTCAAGAAGGGGCGCCAGAACATCGCCACGAAGGTCAACGCGGCCTCCAAGTTCATCAAGATCACCGAAGCCGGCAACCTGCCGGACTCGCGCCCGGCCGCGGGCACCTACACGCTCTCTCCGCCGTCGTCGTCGGCCGACGACGTCGCCGCGAGCGACTTCGAGGGCGACGTCGCCCGCCGCAAGGGCATGGGCGGCCTCGCCGCCGTCGACGAGGTCACGATGGTCGTGATGCCCGACATCATGACCCTGGCGACCGACGACGGCGACGACGTCCAGATCCGGGATCTGCAGGGCAAGATGATCGCCCACTGCGAGAACTCGGGCGACCGAATGGCGATCCTCGACACGCCGCCCAACCTGCTCCCGCAGGACGTTCTCGAGTGGCGCATGAACACCGCCGGCTACGACTCGAAGATGGCGGCGCTCTACTACCCGTGGATCGAGACCATGAACCCGCTGACGCGGCAGCCGA
>JBEVIG010000108.1:0-15371 GCA_040510855.1 Solirubrobacteraceae bacterium | reverse complement strand
GGAAGTGGATTCGGACATGGACGCGCCTTTGCGACGGATGGCAGTGCGCCCCGGGGAATCGGCAGCGCACGCCTCCGCTTGAGGCGCGGTACCGCGTTCGGGCTACCGCGGCGTAGCCGCGCGCGCGGGAAGCCGGACCACGAACCGCGCGCCGCGGCCGTCGAGCGGCTCCTCCAGCGACACGGTGCCGGCGTGCGAGTGCGCGACCGCCCGCACGATCGAGAGCCCGAGTCCGCTCGAGCCGCTGCGGTCGCCCGCGCCGCGGAAGAAGCGCTCGAAGACCTTGTCGCGCAGCTCGAAGGGGATGCCGGGCCCGTCGTCCTCGACGGAGAGGACGATCTCGCCGTTCCTGCGCTCCACCGTCGCCTCGACCGCCGTGCCCGGGTCCGTGTGGCGGAGCGCGTTCTCCAGCAGGTTGAGCGTGAGGCGGTGCAGCTCGTCGCGCGCCCCCTCGACCTCGGCGCCCGGCTCGGCCGCGACGCTGATCAGATGGTCGCCCGCGACCGGCTCGAGCTCGCCGGCCGCCTCGGCCACGACCTCGGAGACGTCGACGGGCACGTGCTGCGCGGCCCGGCCCGCGTCGGCGCGGGCGAGGAGCAGCAGGTCGGCGACGAGGCGGCGCATCCGGCGGCTGGAGCGCAGCGCGGACGCGGCGGCCTCGCGCGACTCGCCCTCCAGCTCCATCTCGAGCAGCTCGAGGTTGGCCAGCACGGACGTGAGCGGCGTGCGCAGCTCGTGGCTCGCGTCGGCGATGAACTGCCGCTGGCGCGCGAGCGTGGCCTCCGTCTCCGTGCGCGCCTCGTCGAGCGCGTGGAGCATCCCCTCGAGCGTCAGCGCGAGCTCGGACACCTCGTCGTGCGCCTCGGGCTTCGGGATCGTCAGCGACGGGTCGCGCGAGCGCTCGATCTCGCGCGCGGCGTCCGTGAGCCGCTGGATCGGCGCCATCGCGCGCGTCGCCGTGGCCAGGCCGGCGAGCAGCGCGAGCGCGGCGCCGCCGAGGACGCCGAGCCCGAGGAACACGCGGACGCGGTTCGCCGTCGCCTGGACGTCGGAGATCTTCCGCGCGTACTGGACGAACACGGCGCCGCTGCCGACGGGGATCGAGCGCGAGGCGATGCGGAAGCCGTCGTACTCCTGCGTCCTGGCCCGCGGCGGCGGCAGGTACGGCGCGCGCGCCGTGCTGGCGATCAGGTCGCCGTTGGAGTAGACGACGCGGATCACGGCGTCGTTGCTCGCCGCGTAGGTGTCGAGGTTCGGGCTGCCCTTCCCGAGCTTCACGTCGACGACGCGCCCGCCCTCGACCACGAGCTGGAGGCCCTGGGTCGAGATCGCGCGCTTGAGGTCGTCGGCGGCGACGTCGACGTCGCGCTCGAAGTCGCGCTGGATCCGCTGCGTCGTCAGCACGCCGACGATCGCGGCGAAGCCGAGCAGGATGACGAGCGTGAGCACCGCGGATCCGCCGGCGAGCCGCCAGCGGATCGGCAGGCGCTTATACGCGGAGGACGTAGCCCGCGCCGCGGACCGTGTGTAGGAGCCTGGGCTCGCCACCGGCTTCGAGCTTCCTCCGGAGGTTCGACACGAAGACCTCGATGGTGTTCGTGATGGAGAACGGGTCGTAGCCCCAGACCTCGTCGAGGAGCTTCTGGCGCGAGATCACCAGGCGCTCGTTGCGCATCAGGTACTCGAGCAGCTCGAACTCGCGCTGGGTCAGCTCCATCCGCCGGTCCCCGCGATGCACCTCGTGCGTGTCGGGGTTCAGCGTGAGGTCGCCGACCCGCAGCGGCGCCATGCCGCGCGGCGGGCGGCGGCGCAGCAGGGCCCGCATCCGGGCCAGCAGCTCCTGGCGTTCGAACGGCTTGACGAGGTAGTCGTCGGCGCCGACGTCCAGCCCCTCGACGCGCGAGTCGAGCGCGTCGCGGGCGGTGAGCATCAGGATCGGGGTGTCGTCCTCGTCCTTGCGCAGTCGGCGGGCGACCTCGATGCCGTCCATGCGCGGCAGGCCGAGGTCGAGCACGAGCAGGTCGGGGAGGAAGGCGTGGACCTCGTCGAGCGCCTGGACGCCGTCGCCGGCGACGCGGACCTCGTACCCCTCCAGGCGCAGCGCGCGCTGGAGCACCTGGGCGATCTCCTGGTCGTCCTCCACCACGAGGACGCGCACGGGCCGGTCTGATGCCTCCATCGTGGCGCGAATCCTACGCGCGGCGGCTCAGGAACGGTTAAGCGGCGCCGGCAGGAGTTCCACGGCGGGCGGCGAAGGGCTGGCCAGCCATGGCCGCATCCTCCCGCCGCAAGCCGCGCGCCCGTCGCTCCGCGCCGGCTCGGCCGACCCTCGAGCAGCGACACTGGGACCTCATCGGGCTCGGGCTGGTGGCCCTGGCCGTGTTCCTCTCCTTCCTGGTCTACCTGGGCTGGGAGGGCGGGACGGCCGGGACCGCGCTCGTCGACGGGCTCAAGGACGTCGTCGGGCAGGTCCACGTGCTCGTGCCGGTCGCGCTGCTCGCCGCCGGCGCGATCATCGTCATGCGCCCCGTGCTGCCCGCCGTGCGGCCCTTCCGCGCGGCGGCGGCCTGCCTGCTCCTGTCGATCTGCCTGGCGTTCGCCGCCGGCACGCTCGGCCTCGGCGGGCTGAGCGAGGCCAGGGAGGAGCGCGGCGGCGTGGTGGGGGAGTGGCTGTACGAGGGCATCTCGACCCTGCTCGGATCCGTCGGCGCCCACGTGATCGCGATCTTCGTGTTCCTCGCCGGCGTCCTGCTCCTCACGGGCGCGAGCATCGCGGGCGTCGTGAAGGCCACCGGCGACCAGGTCACCACGACCAGCCGCCGCGTCCGCGAGCGCGCCGAGCCGGTCCGCTCGGCCGTCACCACGCGCATCCGCACCGCGCGCGAGGAGCTCGCGGAGCTCGAGACGTCCGAGTTCACCGCGGTCAGCCGCCGGCGCGAGCGCGCGCCCGGCAAGGAGGACTTCTGGTCGGGCTCGGACCGCTTCCCCGACCTCTACGGCGGCGAGGCGCCGGTGCCTGAGCCCGAGCCCGAGCCTGAGCCGCAGCTCGAGCTGGAGCCACCCGTGCCCGCCGAGGAGCCGGAGGAGGCGCCGCGCCTCGCCGAGGATCCCGAGACGGACGAGCCGGGCGTCATGCGCGCCGGCCCGGGGCGCGAGGTGGAGGAGGAGGAGCTCACCCCCGGCGGTCGCTACCGCGCGACGGTCACCGACTCGCCGGAGTTCGTCTGGACGATCCCCGACCCGCGCTTCCTGACCCGCTCGACGGGCGAGGCGAACCGGCCGGACACGGCCGGGCAGGAGAAGACCGCGTCCCAGCTCGTCGAGGCGCTGGGCCACTTCGGCGTCCAGGCGCAGGTCATCGGCATGGTCGCCGGGCCGCACATCACCCGCTACGAGCTCCGGCTCGCGCCGGGCATCAAGGTCGGCAAGGTCGCCCAGCTCAAGGACGACCTCGCGTACGCGCTGGCCGCCTCCGACATCCGCATCCTCGCCCCGATCCCCGGCAAGCAGGCCGTCGGCGTCGAGGTGCCCAACGCGCGCCGCCGGATCGTCCACCTCGGCGACTTCCTCCAGGGCGCGCCCGACGGCTGGTCGCCGCTGACGGTCTGGCTCGGCAAGGACGTCGCCGGCCGCGCGATCGGCGCGGACCTGGCGAAGATGCCGCACCTGCTGGTCGCGGGCACGACGGGCGCGGGCAAGTCCGGGTGCGTCAACGCGATGCTCGCCTCGATCCTGCTGCGCGCCACGCCGCACGAGGTCCGGCTCGTGCTCGTCGACCCCAAGCAGGTCGAGCTCAACCACTACGACTCGATCCCGCACCTGCTCACGCCGGTCATCACGAGCCCGAAGCAGGCCGCGATCGCGCTGCAGAACCTCGTGCGCGAGATGGAGCAGCGCTACTCGTACATGGCGCTGGCGCGCACGCGCAACCTGATCGAGATGAACAAGGTGCGGACGAGCCGCGGCGAGCAGGAGCTGCCCTACATCCTGTGCGTGATCGACGAGCTCGCGGACCTGATGATGGTCGCGCCGGCCGACGTCGAGGACTCGATCATCCGCCTCGCCCAGAAGGCGCGCGCGGTCGGCATCCACCTCGTGCTCGCCACGCAGAGCCCGCGCGTGGACGTCATCACCGGCATGATCAAGGCGAACGTCCCGAGCCGGATCGCCTTCGCCGTGTCCTCGCAGACCGACTCGCGCGTGATCCTCGACCAGAACGGCGCGGAGACCCTCCTCGGCCAGGGCGACATGCTCTTCGCGCCCGTCGGCTCGAGCCGCCTGCAGCGGATCCAGGGCGCGTACGTCGACGAGGAGCAGATCGCCGAGCTCACGGAGCAGTGGCGGCGCCAGGGCGAGCCCGAGCTGCGCGAGGAGCTGCTGGAGGCGCCGGAGGAGGAAGAGGCGGCCGACGGCGGCGCCGAGGACGGCTTCGACCCGGACGAGGACCCGCTGCTGAGCGACGCGATCCGCCTGGTCGCGGAGATGCAGACCGCCTCGACCTCGATGCTGCAACGCCGCCTGCGGCTGGGCTACACGCGCGCGGGCCGCCTGATCGACATGCTCGAGCGCCGCGGCGTCATCTCGGGCTACGAGGGCTCGAAGCCGCGCCAGGTCCTGATCACGGAGGGCGACGTGCCCCGCGTGCTCGCGGCGCTGGAGCAGCGGGGCGACGCGGTGGCGGTCCCGGATGACGATCCGCCCCCGCCCGACGTGCCCGTACCCTAGGACTCCAGATGCCGGAGATCGGCGACCAGCTGCGCGAGACGCGCATGCGCCAGCGGATCGACATCACCGAGGTCGAGGCGGCGACCAAGATCCGGGCGAAGTACCTGCGCGCGCTCGAGAACGAGGAGTGGGACCTGCTGCCGGGGCCCACGTTCGTGAAGACCTTCCTGCGCACCTACGCGGACTACCTCGGGCTGGACGCGCGCAACCTGGTGGAGCAGTACCGCTCGCGCTACGAGCGCCAGTCCGCCGGTGAGCTCACCCCGTTCGGGACGAACCTCGGCAGCCGCCGCAGCCGGTCGCGGCGCTCGCTGCTCTCGCCGTGGATCCTGATCCTCGGCGCGCTCGTGATCCTCGTCGGCGTGCTCGCGCTGATCGGCACGCTCGGGGGCGACGAGCCCGACGAGCGCGAGGCCGCCTCGCCGACGCCGACGCCCGAGAAGAAGGCGAACGCGGGCGGCGGGAACGGCGGTGGCAAGAAGGAGGAGAAGCCGGCCAAGCCGACGCGGGTGAAGCTCCAGATCCGCCCGACGGGCCCGGTCAGCGTGTGCCTCGAGAACGCGGCGGGCGAGCCGCTGATCGGCAACCTCACGCTCGACGTGGGCCAGGACTCCGAGGTCTACCGCGGCAAGCGCTTCGTCGCCTCGTTCGGCACGCCGGCGGCGGTGATGCGCGTGGACGGCAAGAACTACCCCGTGTCCCCGGCCGCGCCGATCGGCTACGAGTTCCGGCCGGGCAAGCGCCCGCGCGAGCTCGAGGAGTCCGAGCGGCCGACCTGCGCCGGATGAGCGTCCGCGCCGGCATCGTCGTCACCGGCACGGAGGTGCTGTCGGGAGCGGTCGCGGACCGCAACGGGCCGTGGCTGTCCGAGCGGCTGCGCGAGCGCGGGATCGAGGTCGCGCACATCGTCGTGGTGGGGGACCGGCCGGACGACATGCGGGCCGCGCTCGGCTTCCTGCGCGGCTGCGACCTGATCGTCACCAGCGGCGGGCTCGGCCCGACGGCCGACGACCTCACCGCGGAGATCGTGGGCGGGTTCGCGGGGCGGGCGATGGTGCTCGACCCGGCGCTCGAGGACCGGATCATGGACATCCTCGTCCGGAACCGCGCGCGCTGGCGCTCCTACAGCCAGGAGGCGCTGCGGGCGGGGAACCGCAAGCAGGCGGTCGTGCCGGAGGGCGCGACGATCCTGGAGCCGGTCGGGACCGCGCCCGGGCTGGTGGTGCCGCCGGCGGACGGCGACGGGCCGACGGTGCTGGTGCTCCCCGGACCGCCGGGCGAGCTGCGGCCGATGTGGGACGACGCGGTGACGAAGGACGCGCTGCGCGCCGTGCTCGACCGCGCCGGGGTGCTCGAGGAGCGGATGCTGCGGCTCTACGGGGTGCCGGAGGCGGAGATCGCGCAGTCGCTGCTCGCGATCGAGGCCGAGGGCGTCGCGCTCGACCGGCTCGAGATCACGACCTGCCTGCGGCGCGGGGAGATCGAGATCGCGACGGTCTTCGATCCGTCCGCGGCCGCGGTGTACGACGCGTTCGCCGACGGCATCCGCGCGCGCCACGGCGACACGCTCTTCTCCGAGGACGGCGCCACGATCGACGAGCAGGTCGCGGGGCTGCTGGACGGCCGCACGATCGCGGTCGCCGAGTCCTGCACGGGCGGCCTGATGGCGGGGCGGCTCACGGACCGCGCGGGCTCGAGCGCGTACGTGCTCGGCGGCGTGGTCGTGTACTCGAACGAGGCCAAGGTGGCGTTCGCCGACGTGCCCGCGGCGTTGATCGCGGCGCACGGCGCGGTCTCGCCCGAGGTCGCGGCCGCGCTGGCCGACGGGGCGTGCGCGCGGTTCGGCGCGGAGCTCGGCATCGGCATCACCGGGATCGCGGGCCCGGGCGGTGGGTCACCCGAGAAGCCGGTCGGGATGGTGTGCCTGAGCGTCACCGACGCCGCGGCGGGGCGGCGCGTGGACCGGACCGTGCAGCTGCCGGGCGGGCGGGCCATGGTGCGCGAGCGGACGACGACCGTGGTCATGCACATGCTGCGGTCGCTGCTCGTGTGAGCGTCCGGCTCTTCGTCGCCCTCGACCTGCCGGAGGCGGCCCGCGGCGCGCTGGCCGCGTTCCGGGACGCGGCGGACGCCGAGCTGTGGCGGCCCGTGCCGGAGTCGTCGTTCCACGTGACGCTGGCGTTCATCGGGCACCGCGAGGCGGCGGACGTCGAGCCCTGCACGGCCGCGCTGGCCGGGGTGGAGGTCCCCGTCGCGCCGCCGCTCGCGCTGGGGCGCGCGGTGGTCCTGTCGCGCGTGCTGGCCGTGGCGGTCGAGGACCCCTCCGGGGCGCTCGGCGCGGTCCAGGCGGCGGTGTCGGACGCGCTGGCCGGCGCGGGCGTGTACGAGCCCGAGGCGCGGCGGTTCCGCCCGCACGTGACGGTGGCGCGGCTGCGCAAGGGCGCGCGGCCGTCGCGGCGCGCGGCGGCGGAGCCGGCGCGGGTGGAGTTCGCGGGCGGGCCGGTGGTGCTCTACCGCTCGATCCTGGGGCGCGGCCCGGCGAACTACGAGCCGCTGTGGTCCACGGGCTGACCGGCCGCTCGCGCCGCGTCCGTGCGCGGAGGTACGCTCGCCGCGGATGACGGTCCGCCGGGCGCTCTCGACCGCGGTGCTCGCCCTGGCGGCCTGGCTCGCGGCCGCGTCGCCCGCGGCGGCCGCTCCGGCGCGGGAGTGGAACCCCTGCTTCGGCGCCCTCGAGTGCACGCGGATCGGCGTGCCGCTGGACCGCTCGGGGAAGGTGGGCGGGAAGGTCTCCCTGCGGGTCTCGCGCGGGGAGTTCGCGGGCCGCCGCGCGGAGCACCTGATGTACCTCTCGGGCGGCCCGGGCGGGGCCGGGATCATCGAGATGGTCGACGTGCTGCTCACGGTGCCGTCGCTGCTCGGCCGCTTCAACGTGATCGGCTTCGACCAGCGGGGGACGGGCGCGAGCGGGCTCCTGCGCTGCCCGGCGATCGAGCGCGACGGGCGGCTGCGGTCGACCTCGGCGGGCGAGCGCTGCGCGGACCAGCTCGGCGCGCGGCGGGCCTTCTACACGACGCCGGACTCCGTCGGGGACATGGAGGCGATCCGCAGGGCGCTCGGCGTCCGGCGCCTCACGCTCTTCGGGATCTCCTACGGCACGACGCTCGCGCTCGCCTATGCGCGCGCGTACCCGCAGCGGGTCGAGCGGCTGATCCTCGACTCCGTGGCGGACCCGGACGACGCCGACCCGTACGGGCTCGCGGGCTTCCGGGCGATGCCGCCGACGTTGCGGTCGCTCTGCCGGCCGGACTGCGTCTCGAGCGACCCGGCCGCCGACCTCTCCGCGCTGGTCGCGCGACTCCGGCGGACGCCGCTGCGGGGCGAGGTGTTCACCGCGGGCGGCAAGCGGCTGCGCGAGGCGGTGCGGCCCGTCGCGATCGCCGACCTGATGTACGACGCCGACTACCTGCCCGCGCTGCGGGCGGGGATCCCCGCGGCCGTGCGCGCCGGGCTGGCGGGGGACGCCGCGCCGCTGCTGCGGCTCCTGCGGATCTCGGCGAGCTTCGCGGGGCCGTCGCCGCCCGCGGACTTCTCGGCCGCCCGCTACGCGGCGGTCTGCGAGGAGACGCCGCTGCCATGGCCGCGCGGGACGCCGTGGGCGGACCGGCTGCGGATCGCGCGCGAGGGCGCCGCGGCGCTCGGGCCCGAGGCGTTCTTCCCGTTCGACGCCCCGACGGCGTTCGCGGACGAGATCGAGCTGTGCCTCCGGTGGCCGGATCCCGGGCAGCCGGAGCGGCCGGCGGGCGGGGGCTACCCCGACGTGCCCGCGCTCCTGCTGCAGGGCGAGGAGGACCTGCGCACGCCGCCCGAGGCCTCGGCGCGGATCGCCTCGCTGCTCCCGCACTCGACCCGCGTGACGGTGCCGGGCGTCGGGCACGCGGTGGTCGGGGCGGACCCGAGCAACTGCGGCATCCGGCAGCTGCGGCGCTGGCTGGCGGGCGAGCGGGTCCGCACGCGCTGCCCGCGGGTCGGGACGGGCGTCCCGCGCGTGACGGTGCCGCCGGCCTCGTTCCGGGACGTCGAGCCGGCGGACGGCGTGACCGGGAGCGGGGGCGACGTGCGCGTGCGGCGGACGGTCGCCGCGCTCGACGCGACGCTGGCCGACCTCGGCTTCGCGGTCTCCCCGGGCGCGTTCGACGCCTCGCGGGGCGGCGGGCTGCGCGGCGGGACGCTGCGCGTGACCGACGCCGGCCGGCTGGTCGCCGACGGCGTGGTCGTGGTGCCCGGCGTGCGGGTCACGGGGCGCGAGCGCCGCGGCGGCGTGCTCCGCCTGGTGGTGACGGGCGCCGACGCGGCGCGCGGCCGGGTCGCGATCTCGGGGCGCGGGCGCTTGAGCGGGCGGCTCGGCGGATTGCGGGTGTCCGCGGCGTTGTCGAACCGGCCGCCCCGGCCCTTCGGCCTCTTCTCCGCGACCGCGTCCTCGACGCCGGTCGCCGCGCGCCCTTGCGGCCGCGCGGCTCGCGGGCCGGCTCAGCAGTTCACGACGACGTCCGCGCCGGCCTCGCCGTCGCAGAGCGCCTCGGCGCCCGGGCCGCCGTTCAGCCGGTCGTCGCCCTCGCCGCCGAGCAGCTCGACGTCGTCCCCCTGGTTGCCCTGGAGGACGTCGTTCCCGTCCTTGCCCTGGAGGAAGTCGTCGCCGATGCCGCCGGCCAGCCGGTCGGCGTCGTCGTCGCCGTACATGTGGTCGTTGCCGTCCTGGCCGGCCAGGCGGTCGTCCTTGGCGCCGCCGTGCAGGTGGTCGTTGCCGTCGTTGCCGCGCACGAGGTCGAAGCCGTCGTCGCCGAACACGCCGCGGTCGTCGCCCGCGCCGCCCTCGACGCGGTCGTCGCCGATGTCGCCGTGCATCGCGTCGTTGCCGTCGCCGCCGCGGGAGATGTCGTTGCCCTGGCCGGCGTGCGAGTTGTCGTTGCCCTCGCCCGCGTCGATCCTGTCGTCGCCGATCCCGCCGCCGATGTCGTCGTCGCCGGCGCCGCCGCGGAGGCGGTCGTCACCGTCGAAGCCCTCGATCAGGTCGTCGTCCTCCTCGCCGCGCACGGAGTCGTTGCCGAGCCCGGCGAAGACGGTGTCGTCGCCTTCGCCGGCGCGGACGAGGTCGTCGCCGTCGCCGGCGCAGATCAGGTCGTCGCCGCCGAGGCCGTCGATGCGGTCGTTGCCGCCGCGGGCGTCGATGACGTCGTTGCCGGGCGTGCCGACCAGGACGTTGGCGTTGTCGTCGCCCACGATCGGGTTGAGGGCGAGCGAACACACGCTCGGCGGGAGCGGCGGGACGGGGGTCGGCGCGGGGATGGCGCCGGCGGTGGGGGCGAAGGCGACGGTCGCGACGATGGCGAGCGCGCCGATGCGCTTGGTGCTGAACATTGGGGGCGAGCCCCTTTCCTGGGGAGGAGTGGACGTGTCGGACGGCATGACCCCGGCGCGGGCGCCGGGGTTGGCCGGTTGCGACGAGCTCCTCAGGGCGCGGCGTCGGGCGTGGGCTCCGGGGCCGGCTCGGCCGCGGTCGCCGGCGGTGCCTCGACCGGCTCGACCGGCTCGGCCGGCTCGGCGGTCGGGGCCGGCGCGGGGATCGGGGTGGGCGTGGGAGCCGGCCGCGCTCGCCGCCGCCGGCGCGGGCGCTGCCCGGTCGCGGCGGGCTCTTCGCCGACGGCCGGCTCGGTCGCGGCCTCCGGCTCCGTGGTCGCGATCGTCTCCGGCGCGACCTCCGTCGCCGCCGGGTCCTTGCCACGCCGCTGCCGCCGCCGCTCGATCCGCGCCTCGATGATCGCGGCCGTCCCGGGATCGGCGGTGATCCGCTCCCGCGCGCGGATCAGCCGCCGCCGGATCCGCCGCGCATCCTCGGGATCGAGCTCCCGGAGCCGCTGCCGGACCCGCCGGATCGTCCGGCGGTCGCCCGCGGCGAGCCGCAGCGCGACGCGCCGCAGCCGCCGACGGTTCACGCGGTCGCCGCGGTCCGCGCCGGCGCCGTCGCCGGCCACGAGGCCTGCTTCGTCGCAGGCGCTCGCGCCGTCGTCGCCCACCTCGTCGCAGCCGACCCGGCCGTCGCCGTCGGCGCCGCCCGCGTCGTCGCCGGCCGCCGCCCCGTCCTCGTCCCCGCCGGCGGCCGCCGCTCCGGCAGCGCCCGCCGCGCCCGCGCCGCCGACGCCGCCGACCAGCGCGACCTCGTCGCTCACGGCCATGCCGTCCGCGCCCGCGGCCGGCCCCGCCGCCTCGGCGACGGCCGTGCGCGGCAGCGGCTCGTTCCGCAGGCCCTCCTCGATCGCGACCCCGCCGCCCGCGGCGATCGTCGCCACGACGGCCACCTTCGCGACCAGCGCCTTGGCGGCTGCGCCACCCGCGACGGGCGCCGCCATCGAGCCCGGGGCGGCCGCCGACGCCGCGATCCCCGCGCCGGCTCCCAGCCCGCCCGAGCCCGCGGCAGCCGCGGCGGCCTCGGCACCGCCGAGGACGGCGGCCTTGAGGCCGGCGGTCGGCAGGACCGGCAGCAGGATCGCGAGCCCCGCCCGCTGGTGCTCGACCGCGACGCGGTACGCCGCGCACGGATCGCACTGGCGCAGGTGCCGCCGCAGCGGGCCGCGCCGGAGCAGGCCGCCGCGCGCGCTCTCGAGCTGCGCCCGGATGTCCTCGCACGGCGTCCGGCGCGCATCGCGGTCGGCGATCAGCGACGTGCGCGCCTGGAAGACCAGCGCCTTGACCTTCTCCGGCGGGCAGCCGACCACCTGCGCGATGTCGGCGTGGCTGAAGTCGCCGAGCTCCGCGAGCACGAGCGCCTCGCGCTGGTCGTCGGGCAGCTGCGCCAGGTCGGCGACGAGCTCCCGCAGGTCGGCGCGGCGCTCCACGTCGGCGGCGAGCCCGTCGTAGCTGGGCTCGAGGTCCTCGGCGGGCAGCGCGGCCTCGCGGCGCGCGGCGATCAGGGTGAGGCAGCGGTTGCGCGCGATGGCGAAGAGCCAGGGGCGCACCCGGTCGGGCACGAGGCCGCCCGCGAGCGCCCGGTGCGCGCGCACGAACGCCTGCTGGAGAGCGTCCTCGCCGTCCTCGCGGTTGCCGAGCATGTGGCGGCAGAACGCGAGCAGCGCAGCGTGATGGCGGTCGTAGATGGCCTCGAAGGCCGCGGCGTCGCCACCACCGGCCAGCGCGGCCAGCCGCTCGTCCTCCATGCGGGCGTGACGGGACTTCGTGGGGACCGGGAACGACATCGCCTGACTCCTTGGCGTGGGGGTTGGTACCCAGGACCGCCTGGAGGCCGTGGCATTCCCGGCACGCATCCGGCACACATCCGCAACACCCGCGCGTTGTCCCGTGACGCCGCGGGGCGGAGGCTGTCGTTCCGTCCGAACCCCGCCCCATCATCCGCCTTCGACTTTCGAGAGCAGCCAGAGGAGCACTGTCCACATGAGCCAGGAGCCGTCCAAGGCCCGCGATACCGCCCTGCAGGGTGCGCTCGCCCAGATCGAGCGCCAGTTCGGCAAGGGCACCGTCATGCGCATGGGCGATGAAGGCGCCCAGGTGCGGGTGGAGGCGATCCCCACGGGCGCGCTTTCGCTCGACCTCGCGCTCGGCATCGGCGGCATGCCGCGCGGCCGCATCGTCGAGGTCTTCGGCCCGGAGTCCTCGGGCAAGACGACGCTCGTCTACCACGTCATCGCCGAGGCGCAGAAGCTCGGCGGCGTGTGCGCGTTCATCGACGCGGAGCACGCGATGGATCCGCTGTACGCCCAGAACCTCGGCGTCAACATCGACGAGCTGCTGGTCTCGCAGCCCGACTACGGCGAGCAGGGCCTCGAGATCGCGGACATGCTCGTGCGCTCCGGCGCGGTCGACGTCGTCGCGATCGACTCGGTGGCCGCGCTCACGCCGCGCGCCGAGCTCGAGGGCCAGATGGGCGACCAGACGGTCGGCGTCCAGGCGCGGATGATGAGCCAGGCGATGCGCAAGCTCGCCGGCAACCTGAACCGGACGAGCACGCTGTGCCTGTTCGTGAACCAGATCCGCGAGAAGGTGGGCGTGATGTTCGGGTCGCCCGAGACGCAGCCGGGCGGCCGCGCGCTGAAGTTCTACTCGTCCCAGCGGCTCGACATCCGCCGCATCGAGACGCTGAAGGAGGGCACGGAGGCCGTCGGCAACCGCGTCCGCGTCAAGGTCGTCAAGAACAAGGTCGCGGCGCCGTTCCGCCAGGCGGAGTTCGACATCGAGTTCGGCAGGGGCATCTCGAGCTCGGGCTGCATCCTCGATCTCGGGATCGAGCACAACGTCGTGACCAAGTCGGGCTCGTTCTTCTCCTACGGCGACGAGCGGCTCGGCCAGGGGCGCAACAACGCCAAGGCGTACCTCGACGAGCACGTCGAGGTGGCCAAGGAGATCGAGGGCAAGGTCTACGAGGCGCTCGGCATCGGCCAGGACCTCGTGACCCCGATCGAACGCGAGCCCGACGCCGCCGAGGCGGCCGAGGCGGCGGCGGCCGAGGCGGCGGCGGCCACGGTGGCGGCATGAGCCGCGGCGCGGTCGCGTCGGGCCGCCGCTGGTAGGGCGTCGCGTGGAGGCCGTCCCGGCAGGCGAGCGCCTGACGGACCCGGCGGAGCGGCTGGAGCGTGCGCGGGCCCTCGCGTGGCGCGCGCTCGACCGGCGCGAGCGGACCGAGCTCGAGCTGCGCGGCATCCTCGCGGGCAAGCGCGTCGCGCCCGAGGAGGCGGACGTGATCGTCGGCGAGCTCGTCGACGGCGGCTTCGTCGACGACGCGAGCTACGCGATGCGCTTCGCCGAGGACCGCCGGCGGCTGGACGCGTGGGGCTCGGACCGCATCGAGCGCAAGCTGCGCCAGCTCGGCGTCGCGCCCGAGCTCGTGGCCGCCGCGCTCGCGGAGCAGCCGCACGAGGACGAGCTCGACGCCGCGCTCGCGCTGCTGCGCCGCCGCGTGCCCGATCCGCCGGCCACGCCGCGCGAGCGGGACCGCGCGCTCGGCATCCTCGTGCGCAAGGGCTACGACCTCGAGCTGGCGCATGACGCCGTGCGCCGCCACGCCGGGGCCGACGAGTCCTGGGCGTGATCCTGCGCGAGTCATTGCGCCGAGGGCCTCCCGGTACTACGATCCAGCCCAGCGACAGACCGGGCCTGCGGGCCCTTTGAAACTCCAGCAAAACAGCCATTTTCAGCGCGATTCCAGCAGCTTCAGCCGTGACGGCGGATCCCATCATCGACCCCGGGCGTGCAAGCCCGGCCAAACCCACAGCAAGACCCGCGTAGCCGCCTCCTGACGCAAGTGGCCCGGTCCGGGCCGCCTAGATGCTGGCCTTGACGCTCGTGCCCACGAAGCACGGCCCGGCCTGGCGCTCATCACCCAAGAGAAGACGAGCGGGGCCGCGACCTTCGGATCGCGGCCTGTCGGGGAGAAAGAAACGTCATGGAGATCCTGATTGCCGCGCTGGTCCTGGCGGTCGGCCTGGTGGCCGCGGCAGCGCTGCTCAGGCAGCGATCGCCCGGCTTCGCGTCGGGCGGCACCGCTGCCCAGGCCGCGCGCCCGACGACGACGACCGCGACGGCGACGGCGCCGCCCGTGTCGCCGTCCGCCGGCCTCGCCCCGCCGGGCACCCCGGTCAGCACCGAGGACGGCAAGAGCGCCGAGCGCCGTGCCGACCTGCTCCGCCTCGAGGAGCGCCTGCGCGCCCGCGAGGAGGCGGTCGAGAGCCGCCTCTCCGAGCTCGGGGACCGCGAGCGCAAGCTCGCCGCCACGTCCGAGGATCTCGAGCGCGCCCGCGAGCACCACATCCGCGAGCTCGAGCGCGTCTCGGGCCTGCCCGCGTCCAAGGCGAAGGCGCAGCTCCTGAAGGAGCTCGAGGACCAGGTGCGCCACGACCGCGCGAAGGTCATCCGCCAGGTGGAGGAGGAGACCAAGCGCGACGCCGACCGCCGGGTGCGGAACATCCTCTCCGTCGTGATGCAGCGGCTTGCAGCCGGCCACGCGGCCGAGACGACGGTGTCCGTCGTCCAGCTCTCCGCCGACGACATGAAGGGCCGCATCATCGGCCGCGAGGGCCGCAACATCCGCGCCCTCGAGCACCTCACCGGCGTCGACTTCATCATCGACGACACGCCGAACGCGGTGATCCTCTCGGGCTTCGACGGCGTCCGCCGCGAGATCGCGCGGATGACGCTCGAGAAGCTCCTCCAGGACGGGCGGATCCACCCGGCCCGGATCGAGGAGACCTACTACCAGGCGAAGTCCGAGCTCGAGGCCCACATCGCCGAGTGCGGCGAGCAGGCCTGCTTCGACGCGAACGTCCAGGGTCTCGACCCCGAGATGATGACGGTCCTCGGCCGCCTCAAGTACCGCACCTCGTACGGCCAGAACGTCCTCGCGCACTCGATCGAGTGCGCCCACCTCGCGGCGATGATGGCCGACGAGCTCGGCGCCTCGGCCAAGACCGCGCGCCGTGCGGCGCTGCTGCACGACATCGGCAAGGCCGTCTCCCACGAGGTCGAGGGCCCGCACGCGCTGGTCGGCGGCGACCTCGCCCGCCGCCACGGCGAGTCCGAGGCGGTCGCCCACGCGATGGAGGCCCACCACAACGAGGTCGAGCCGCAGACGGTCGAGGCCG
>JBEVIG010000107.1:0-11154 GCA_040510855.1 Solirubrobacteraceae bacterium | reverse complement strand
CGCGGAGCGCGTCCGCGCGCGCGTCTCCAAGGAGGCGGGGATGGCGCTCGCCGCCGGCGCCGGCCGCGGCGTCGGCCCCGCCGACCTGCGCCGCACGTTCCACGAGGCCCACTGCGCGCTCGAGGCCCAGGTCCTCTCGGGCGAGGCCGTCGAGCCCAACGGCAACGGCCCCGCGAGCCTGCTCGCGACCTATCGCGAACTCGGCTCCTTCCAGCTGCTGCTGGCGCTCCAGGACGACGACGCGCTCCGCCTCTTCTGCGACTCCATCCTCGCCCCGATCGAGGACGGCGAGGGCGCCTACGGCGGCGAGCTGATGCGCTCGCTCGAGGCGTTCATCGAGTGCAACGGGCAGTGGGAGCGGGCCGCGCGCCAGCTCTACTGCCACCGGCACACGCTCCGCTACCGCATCCGCCGCGTGGAGGAGCTGACCGGCCGGTCGCTGGACTCCGCCCGCGACCGCATCGACTTCTGGCTGGCCCTCCGCGGCCGCGAGCTGGTCTCCTAGAACCCCCGAGACAGAAACGAGGACTCATCCCGTGAAGGTCGGCGTCCCCACCGAGATCAAGACGGACGAGTACCGCGTCGCGCTGACGCCGTCCGGAGTCCGCGAGCTGGTCGAGCACGACCACGAGGTCGTCGTCCAGGCCGGGGCCGGGGAGGGCTCGGCCATCTCCGACGCCGACTACGAGGCGCAGGGCGCCACGATCCTCCCCGACGCCGACGCCGTCTTCGCCGCCTCCGAGATGATCGTCAAGGTCAAGGAGCCGCAGCCCGTCGAGGTGGAGCGGCTCGAGGCGCGCCACACGCTCTTCACCTACCTGCACCTCGCGCCCGATCCCGGGCTCACCCAGGGCCTGATCGACTCCAGGGCGACCTGCGTCGCGTACGAGACCGTCGAGGACACGCGCGGCCGGCTGCCGCTGCTCGCCCCGATGAGCGAGGTCGCGGGCAAGATCGCCACCCAGGCGGGCGCGTTCATGCTCGAGAAGCCGCTCGGCGGCCGCGGGATCCTGCTCGGCGGCGTGCCGGGCGTGGCCGCCGGCAAGGTGATGGTCATCGGCGGCGGCGTGGTCGGTATGAACGCCGCGTTCATCGCCGTCGGCATGGAGGCCGAGGTCTACGTCTACGACCGCAACATCGACCGCCTGCGTGAGCTCGACCTCTACTTCGCCGGGCGCGCCTCCACCTGCTACGCGAGCACGCTCGAGATCGAGCAGCGCCTGCCGGAGATGGACCTGGTGATCGGCGCGGTGCTCGTCCACGGCGCGAAGGCGCCCTACGTGATCCGCCGCGACCAGCTCAAGCTGATGAAGCGCAACGCCGTGCTCGTCGACGTCTCGATCGACCAGGGCGGCTGCTTCGAGACCTCGCGGCCGACGACGCACTCCGACCCGACCTTCGAGGTCGACGGCATCACGCACTACTGCGTGGCGAACATGCCCGGCGCCGTGCCCGTCACGTCGACCTACGCGCTGACGAACGCGACGCTGCCGTACGTGCTGCACCTCGCCGACGCGGGCGTGGAGCGGGCCTCGCGCGAGAACCCCGGCCTGGCGCGCGGCGTCAACGTGGTGGCGGGCAAGGTCACCTACGAGCCGGTCGCAGAGGCGACGGGGACGGAGTACACGGAGCTGTTCGAGGCGCTCGGCGCCGCCGTGTGACCCACCCCACACACTTACGCTCCGTAAGCGGACTAATCTCAGTCGAGCACACTGAGATTTTTCCGAGGAGCACTCTTGCCTACAAACGAATCCCCGTTCGCCACCGCCGGCGCCACGTGCGCCATCTGCGGGGTGCGGCCCGGGACCATGCGCGTCGTGGCCTCGGACGGCACCCGGAACCGGAGCGCCGCGATCTGCGAGGTCTGCGCGCGCGAGCTCGCCGCCGGGCGTGACCCCGAGGCGGCGGCCGCGGCCGTGCGCCGGCAGCAGGACGGCGGCTCCAGGACCCCCGCGCTCGACGAGTTCGGTCGCGACCTGACGGCCGAGGCGGCCGAGGGCCGGATCGACCCCGTCGTGGGCCGCGACGACGAGATCGCGCAGACCGTCGAGATCCTCGCCCGCCGGCGCAAGAACAACGCCGTGCTGATCGGCGAGGCCGGCGTCGGCAAGACCGCGATCGTCGAGGGCCTCGCCCGCCGGATCGCCGAGCACGACGTCCCCGCGACGCTCGCCGGCGTCCGGCTGGTCGCGCTGGACCTCGCCGGCATGGTCGCCGGCGCCCAGTTCCGCGGGCAGTTCGAGCAGCGCCTGAAGGACGTCCTGGCCGAGGTGGCCGAGGCGGAGGGGCGCGTCGTGCTGTTCGTCGACGAGCTCCACACGATCCTCGGCGCCGGCGGCGCGGAGGGCGCGATGGACGCCGCGAACATGCTCAAGCCGATGCTCGCGCGCGGCGAGCTGCGGATGGTCGGCGCCACCACGCTGGCCGAGTACCGCCGCATCGAGCGCGACGGCGCGCTGGCGCGGCGCTTCTCCCCGGTGACCGTGGAGGAGCCGTCCGTGGAGGACACGATCGCGATCCTGCGAGGACTCCGTCCGGCCTACGAGCAGCACCACGACGCGACGATCACCGACGACGCGCTGGCCGCGGCCGCACGGCTCGGCGACCGCTACATCTCCGAGTACCGGCTTCCCGACAAGGCCGTCGACCTCGTCGACCAGGCCGCCGCGCGCGTGCGCCTGCGCGCGCCCGCGGGCGAGGACGTCGAGGCGCTGCGCGCCGAGCTCGAGCTGGCCCGCGCCTCCAAGCAGGCCGCGGTCGACGCCGAGGAGTACGAGGACGCCGGCCGGCTCAAGGAGGAGGGCGACGCCCTCGAGGCGCGGCTCGCCGCGGCCGAGGCCGCCCCGGGCCCGTCCGAGCGGACCGTCGGCGAGGCCGACGTGGCCGCCGTCGTGGCTGCGCGCACCGGGATCCCGGTGGGCGAGCTGGTGGCGGGCGAGCTGGAGCGCCTCGCGGACCTCGAGGCCGACCTGCACGGCCGCGTGATCGGCCAGGAGCAGGCGGTCGAGGTCGTGGCCGACACGATCCGCCGCGCCCGCGTCGGGCTCGCCGACGCCGACAAGCCGCTGGGGACGTTCCTGTTCCTCGGGCCGACCGGCGTCGGGAAGACCGAGCTCGTGAAGGCGCTCGCGGAGCGGCTGTTCGCGACCGACAAGGCGCTCGTGCGGCTCGACATGTCCGAGTTCCGCGCGCCGCACACGGTGGCGCGGCTGATCGGCTCGCCGCCCGGCTACGTCGGGTACGGCGACGGCGGCCAGCTCACCGAGCCCGTGCGGCGGCGCCCCTACTCCGTCGTGCTGCTCGACGAGATCGAGAAGGCCCACCCCGAGGTCTGGAACGTCCTGCTCCAGCTCATGGACGACGGGCGGCTCACGGACGGCGAGGGCCGGACGGTCGACTTCACCAACACGGTGGTCGTGATGACGTCGAACCTCGGCGCCGGCGAGGCGAAGCGCGGCCTCGGCTTCACGGCCGGCGCGGCGGCGTCCGCCGGGGAGCGGATGCGGGAGGCGGCGAAGTCCGCGTTCCTGCCCGAGTTCCTCAACCGGATCGACGAGGTCGTCACGTTCGAGGCGCTCACGCCCGAGCAGGTCGAGCGGATCGCGACGCTCGTGGTCGGTGCGACCGCCGAGCGGCTGCGCTCCGAGCGCGGCATCGAGCTCGACGTCGCCCCGGAGCTGGTGGCCCGGCTCGCCCGCGACGGCTTCGACGAGCAGTTCGGCGCGCGGCCGCTGAAGCGGCACGTCCGGCGGACGCTCGAGAAGGCGCTCACCCGGGCGATCCTCGACGGCCGGCTGGCCGACGGCGCGTCCGTCCGCGCGACGCTCGCCGAGGACGGCTCGGTCGCCCTCGACGTGCCCGAGCCCGCGCGGCTGCCGCAGGCCGCCTAGACGCGGCGGCGCTGGTCCTCGAGCACGCGCGCGAGCAGCTCCCGGAGCTGCTCGCGCTCGGCGGGCTCGAGCGCCGCGAAGATGACGTCCTGCGCGGCGTCGACCTTCGCGTCGAGCTCCGCGAGCGCGACCTCGCCCGCGCGCGTGAGCGAGAGGACGTTGCGGCGGCGGTCGGTGTCGTCGCGGCGGCGCTCGACCCAGCCGCGGCCCTCGAGGTCGTCGAGCACGGCGACCATGTCGCTGCCGTCGATCGCGAGCCCGCGGACGAGCGCGGCCTGCGTGGGCGCGCCGAGCTCCTCGATCGCCGCGAGCACGGCGAAGTGCTGCTTGCGCATGCCCGACTCGGCGACCTGCTGCATCACGACGCGGTGGGCGTGGCCGGCGATCTGGTTGATCAGCCAGCTCGGGCGGCGCCAGAGCCGCTGGGGGGTGACGAGCGGATGCTCGCCCGGGGAGGGGTCATGCATCGGGCATGGAGCTTAGATCGTTGGGAGGACCCATGATATCGTTGGCGACACCAACGTTGGAATTGCCAACGACCCCAGGGAGGCTCCCCACCTCATGTCCACGCTCTCCATCCCCACGACCCGCGCCCCGAGCGCCTCCGCCACCGGCGGGCTGCTCGGCGCGCTGGTCGCTCCCGGCGCGCTCGGCGCGTCGACCACCGCGATCGCGCTCCCCGCGATCGCGTCCGATCTCGGGCTCTCCGGCGGCCAGGCCGTCTGGATCCTCGCCGGCTACGTGCTCGCGGCCGCCATGGCCGTGCCCGTGCTCGGCCGCCTCGGCGACATGCGCGGCGTCCGCACGGTGCTGCTCGCCGCCGCCGGGTTCATCGCCGCGGGCTCGCTCCTCGCCGCCCTCTCCGGCTCGTTCGCCACGCTCCTGCTCGCCCGCCTGCTCCAGGGTGTCGCCTTCGGCGCGTTCCCCGTCGCCGCCTTCGCGATCGTCGCCGCCCGCCACGAGGGGCCGGAGCGGCCGCTGGCGCTCGGCGCGATGACCGCGGTCCTGGCCATCGTGTCGGGCTCCGGCACCCTGATCGGCGGCGTCCTCACCGACGCGGTGAGCTGGCGCCCGGTCGTCGCGCTCCCCGCCCTCTCGCTCCTCGCGCTGCCCGCCGTGCTCCCGCTCGCGCCCGCCGAGGGGCGGCCGGGCGCCCGGCTCGACGTCGCCGGTGCGCTGCTCGTCGCCGCGCTCGCCTCGTCCGTCGTGCTGCTGCTCGAGACGCCGAGCGTCGACTTCGCCACCTGGCTCGTCGTCGCGCTGGCCGTGGTCGCGCTCGGCGCGGCGGCCGCCGTCGCGCGCCGCATCCGCACCCGGCCCGACGGCTTCGTCCCGCCCGTGGTCGTCCGCTCGCGCCGCTTCGTGCTCGGCACGCTCGCCGCGATGTCGCTCTTCTGCGCCTACCTGGCGATGCTCTTCGCCGCACCGCTCCTGCTGCTGCGCGACCACGACTGGAGCACCACCGAGATCGGCCTCGTCCTGCTCCCGGCCGCGCTCATGGGCGCCGTGAGCTCGCGCGTCGCCGCGCGGCTGAACACCACGCGCAACCCCTTCCGGGTCGCCGCCGTCCTCGCCGTCGCGAGCGCGGCCGGGCTCGCGATCGGGGGCGCCGGCGCGGGCGCGCCGGTCGCCACCGCGCTGGCGCTCGGCCTGGTGCTGGGCGGCTTCGCCGCGAGCCAGGGCGGCCTCGTCGCCCAGGTCCCGCTCGCCGTCGAGCCGTCCCACCGCAGCGTCGCGACGGGGCTGTTCCAGCTCTGCTCGATGCTCGGCGGCGCGATGGGCTCGGCCCTGGTCGTCGGCCTGAGCGACCCGCTGGGGCTGCCCGGCGCCGTGGCCGCCGTCGCCGTGATCCCCGCCGCGGGCGCCGCGCTGGCGCTCGCGGCGGGCCGCGCCCCGTTCAGCGCACCTGCTGCGTCGGCCTGACCAGGACCTCGTTGACGGCGACCGTCCGGCGGCGCGTGACCACGTAGGCGATCGCGTCGGCGATGTCGTCCGCCTCGAGGCGCTCGAAGTCGAACGCGCGCTGGAGCTGCTCCCGGACCTCCTCGCGCACGTGCGAGGAGAGCTCGGTCGCCACGGCGCCCGGCTCGACGAGCGCGACGCGGACGAAGCGCTCCGTGACCTCCTGGCGCAGGGACTCCGAGAACGCGCCGACGCCGAACTTCGTCGCGTTGTAGACGCCCGAGCCGAGCCGCGCGAAGCGGCCCGCGACCGACGAGACGTTGACGAGGTCCGCCACGCGGCGCGGCTCGGACCCGGCCGCGCGCAGCAGGTGCGGGAGCGCGGCGTGGGCGACGTAGAGGAGGCCGTTCAGGTTGAGGGCGACCATCCGCTCCCACTCCTCGACCGGCGCGTCCTCGATCGGCCCGAGCAGCATCACGCCCGCGTTGTTGATCACGACGTCGAGCCGGCCGAGCTCGGCGACCGTCCGCTCCACGGTCTCCACCGCGGCCTCGCGCGCGGTGACGTCGGCCTCCAGCACCAGCGCCCGCCCGCCGGCGCCCTCGATCTCGCCCGCGAGCGCCTCGAGCCGGTCGCGCCGCCGCGCGGCGACCGCGACGGCCGCGACCTCCGCGGCGAGCGCCCGCGCGGTCGCCTCGCCGATGCCGCTGCTCGCGCCCGTGACGAGCGCCACGGTTCCGTCCAGTGCATGTGCCATGCGCGATTTCGTGCCCGCTGACCGCTGCTACCATGCCGCGCCGTATGCCGACGACCTCCCAGCTCGTGCGCAAGGGCCGCAAGGCCCCCAAGAAGAAGCTGGCCACCCCTGGCTTGAAGTCGGGCAAGGGCCGCAAGAAGAAGGTGGCCGCCCCGCAGCGTCGTGGCGTCTGCACCCGCGTGTACACGACCACGCCCAAGAAGCCGAACTCCGCCCTGCGCAAGGTCTGCCGTGTCCGGCTGACCAACCAGATGGAGGTCACCGCGTACATCCCCGGCGAGGGGCACAACCTGCAGGAGCACTCCGTGGTGCTCGTCCGCGGCGGTCGCGTCAAGGACCTCCCGGGCGTCCGCTACAAGGTCGTGCGCGGCACGCTCGACGCCGCCGGCGTCTCGGACCGCAAGAAGGCCCGCTCCCAGTACGGCGTGAAGGCGAAGTAGTCATGCCCCGTCGCTCCGCCGCCACCGTCCGGCCCACCGAGCCGGATCCCCTGCACCGCTCCAAGCTCGTCCAGCAGGTCATCAACCGCGTGATGCTGGACGGCAAGAAGTCGACCGCCGAGCGCATCGTCTACGACGCGCTGGCCATCCTCTCCGAGCGCACGGGCAAGGACCCGGTCGAGGCGCTCGAGACGTCGATCAAGGCCCTCACCCCGGTCCTCGAGGTCCGCTCCCGCCGCGTCGGCGGCGCGACCTACCAGGTCCCGGTCGAGGTGCCCGCCCGCCGCGCCCGCACGCTCGCGGTCCGCTGGCTCGTCGAGTTCGCGCGCAACCGCCGCGAGAAGTCGATGGCGCAGCGCCTGGCCAACGAGCTGCTCGACGCGCAGTCCCAGCAGGGCGGCGCGTTCAAGCGCAAGGACGACATCTTCCGCATGGCGCAGGCCAACAAGGCCTTCGCCCACTACCGCTGGTAGCGGCCCCGCGCCGGTGAGCGGCAGCTGGGAGCCCTTCGGCCGCACGACGGCGCCGGACCCGGCGCCGTCCTCGCAGCCCGCACCGGAGCCGCCGGCCGCCGCGCCGGCGCCCGCCGCCGGCCTGGGCAGCCGCCCGCGCCGCGGGCTCGCCGTGCTCACCTGCATGGACAGCCGGCTCGATCCGCTCCGCGACCTCGGCCTCGAGCGCGGCGACGCGATGGTGCTCCGCAACGCGGGCGCGAGCCTGTCCGACGACATGGAGCGCTCCCTGCGGATCGCGCACGAGAACCTCGGCGTGCACGAGCTCTGGCTCGTGGGCCACACGGACTGCGCGGCCCACGGCGGCGACCTCGACGCCGTGCGGGCGACGCTGCACGACGGCGTGCGCCGCGTCGCCGGCGCGCTCCCCGGCTTCAGCGTGCGGACGCTGCTGTACGACCTGGAGACGGGTCGCGTCGATCCCGTGGGCTGAGCGCGAACAGCGCCACCGCGCCCACCAGGATCGCCGCGCCGCCGACGAGCTCGAGCGTCAGCGCCGGCCCGGCGACGGCGCGCGCCGCCTCGTAGGCCTCGCCGTAGAGGCCGGTGTCGTCGGTGACCGGCCGGTCGGCCAGCAGCGCGATCGCGATCGCCGCGAGCCCGAGCAGGCCGAGCGCGAGGGCGGCCGGGCGCGAGCGGCCCACCGCCGCGCCGAACGTCATCAGCCCCACGGCGGCCGCGACGACGAGCAGCGCGTAGCCGTGGTGGGAGCCCGCGGTGGTCGCGCTGCCCGGCGCGACGGAGTCGCCCACGCGGACCTCGTAGAGCGTGGAGAACTCCGCGGCGACGAGCAGCCCGAGGCCCACGAGGGGCAGGATCAGCAGGGCGGCTCTCACCCCGCGAACGCTAGTGCTCCGCACGGCGACAGACTGCCTTCAAAAGCGCGTCCCACGGCCGAATCCACGCTGCTACCATGAGCTGTCGCCGCGGGCGTTGCGCGTCTATGCCGTCGCCCTGCGAGCCCGCTCTTCCCATGGAGACACTCGAGACATAGCCCAGTCCCTCGGGCCGTCCTTCAGTGTGAATCCACGGGCCCGAGCGGCCCGTTTTTTCTGCCCGGGACCGGGCACGCACGCCAGCAGACAGAGAGAGACGCCTTCCCATGCCGCGCAAGTTCACCCTCGAGAAGACCCGCAACATCGGGATCATGGCCCACATCGACGCGGGCAAGACCACGACGACGGAGCGGATCCTCTACTACACCGGCCGCTCGCACAAGATCGGCGAGGTTCACGAGGGCGCGGCCACGATGGACTGGATGGAGCAGGAGCAGGAGCGCGGCATCACGATCACGTCCGCCGCGACCACCTGCGAGTGGGAGGGCCATCGGATCAACATCATCGACACGCCGGGCCACGTCGACTTCACGGTCGAGGTGGAGCGCTCGCTGCGCGTGCTCGACGGCGCGATCGCCGTGTTCGACTCCGTGGCCGGCGTCGAGCCGCAGTCCGAGACGGTCTGGCGCCAGGCGGACAAGTACAACGTCCCGCGCATCGCCTACATCAACAAGATGGACCGGATCGGCGCGAACTTCGAGCAGGGCGTCCAGACGATGGTCGACCGGCTCGGCGCGAACGCCGTCCCGATCCAGCTGCCGATCGGCGCGGAGTCCGACTTCCTCGGGCTCATCGACCTGATCAACATGAAGGCGATCATCTACAAGGACGAGCTGGGCAAGGACATCGAGATCACCGAGATCCCTGCCGAGTACCTCGACGCCGCGAACGCCGCGCGCGAGACGCTGCTCGACGAGGTCTCCCACTACGACGACGAGCTCGTCGAGTTGATCCTCGAGGACGCCGAGATCCCGAAGGACAAGCTCGTCGCCGCGATCCGCAAGGCGACGCTCGACATCAAGCTCACGCCGGTGCTCTGCGGCTCGTCCTTCAAGAACAAGGGCGTGCAGCCGCTGCTCGACGCCGTGCTCGACTTCCTGCCGAGCCCGCTCGACGTCCCCCCGATCGAGGGCATGGAGCCCGTCCGTGGCGAAGACGACCGGCCGGCCGTCCGCGCGGCCGACGACTCGGCGCCGTTCTCCGCGCTCGCCTTCAAGATCATGGCCGACCCGTTCGTCGGCAAGCT
The DNA here is from genome assembly GCA_040510855.1 of Solirubrobacteraceae bacterium. Lineage (GTDB taxonomy): Bacteria > Actinomycetota > Thermoleophilia > Solirubrobacterales > Solirubrobacteraceae > DASQMT01. The sequence goes on along the minus strand of JBEVIG010000107.1, from coordinate 1,571 downwards.
CACCTACTTCCGCGTCTACTCGGGCAAGCTCGAGGCGGGCGCGCGCGTCCTCAACGTCGGCTCGGGCAAGACGGAGCGGATCGGCCGCATCCTGATGATGCACGCCAACGACCGCGAGGACGTCCAGGAGGTCTACGCGGGCGACATCGCCGCGGCCGTCGGCATCAAGCAGGTCGTCACGGGCGACACGCTCGCGGCGCCCGACAAGCCGATCAAGCTCGAGTCGATGGAGTTCCCGGAGCCGGTCATCAAGGTCGCCATCGAGCCCAAGACGAAGGTCGACCAGGAGAAGATGTCCGTCGCCCTCGGCCGCCTGGCCGAGGAGGACCCGACGTTCCAGGTCGCGACCAACGAGGAGACCGGCCAGACCGAGATCTCCGGCATGGGCGAGCTGCACCTCGAGGTCCTCGTGGACCGCATGCTGCGCGAGTACAAGGTCGACGCGAACGTCGGCCGGCCGCAGGTCTCCTACCGCGAGACCGTCCGCGGCACCGCGGAGAAGATCGAGGGCCGGTTCGTCAAGCAGACGGGCGGCTCGGGCCAGTACGGCATCGTCTACATCAACATCGAGCCGGCGCCGGGCGAGGGCTTCGACTTCATCAACAAGATCAAGGGCGGCTCGATCCCGACGGAGTACATCCCCGCCGTGGAGAAGGGCGTCGAGGAGGCGCTGGAGTCCGGCATCCGCGCGGGCTACCCGATGGTGGACGTGCGCGTCACGCTCACCGACGGCAAGTACCACGAGACGGACTCCTCGGAGATCGCCTTCAAGATCGCGGGCTCGCTGGCCCTGCAGGAGGCCGCGCGCCGCGCCAAGCCCGTCCTGCTCGAGCCGGTCTTCTCCGTCGAGGTCACGGTGCCCGAGGAGTTCATGGGCGACGTGATCGGCGACCTCAACCGCCGGCGCGGCCGGATCGAGGCGATGGAGGATCGCGGCAACGCGAAGGTCGTGCGCGGTTTCGCGCCGCTCAGCGAGATGTTCGGGTACGTCGGCGACCTCCGCTCGATGTCCCAGGGCCGCGCCACGTACACGATGCAGTTCGACCGGTACGAGGAGGTCCCGCCGAACATCGCTGAGAAGGTCGTCGAGGGCCGTACCGGAGAGGCCGTGCCCGCCTAGCCTGCGCTAGTCTGCACGGGTTCATTTCAGAGAAGAAGACTTAGAGATTCGAGACAGGAGCGACTGAGAAGTGGCGAAGGAGAAGTTCGAGCGCGGGAAGCCGCACGTCAACGTCGGGACCATCGGTCACATCGACCACGGCAAGACGACGCTTACAGCCGCCATCACCAAGGTGCTGTCGGAGAAGTTCGGCGGCCAGTCGATGAGCTTCGAGGAGATCGACAACGCTCCTGAGGAGAAGGAGCGCGGTATCACGATCGCCACCTCGCACGTGGAGTACGAGACGAACAACCGTCACTACGCCCACGTCGACTGCCCGGGTCACGCGGATTACGTCAAGAACATGATCACGGGCGCCGCCCAGATGGACGGCGCGATCCTGGTCGTGTCGGCCGCTGACGGCCCGATGCCGCAGACGCGTGAGCACATCCTGCTCGCCCGCCAGGTGGGC
>JBEVIG010000106.1:0-7997 GCA_040510855.1 Solirubrobacteraceae bacterium | reverse complement strand
TTTTACACCCCCCCCTGCTAGTTTTGCAACTGGGGGTTCTGCCCCGCTTGGGTGGGGCGCCGCCCCCCCCCCCCCCCCCCTTTTAATTTCCTGGGGGGGGGGGGGGCCCCCCCCGCCCCCCCCGCCGCCGCTCACTCCGCCTCGAGCGCCTTCGCGGCGGATGCCATCTCCGCCCGCTCCTCGGCCGTCGGCTCGGGGAACTGCGGGTCCATGTCGTCGAGGTGGTGGACGAGGATCGAGGCGACCGCGGTGCGCATGAACCACTTGCGGTCGGCGGGGATCACGTACCACGGCGAATCCTTCGTGCTCGTCGCCGCCAGCGCCGCGTCGAAGGCGTCCTGGTAGGTGTCCCAGTGGGCGCGCTCGGCGACGTCGCCGGGCGAGAACTTCCAGTTCTTCTCGGGCTCGGCGACGCGGTCGAGGAAGCGCTTGCGCTGCTCGGCCTTGGAGACGTGGAGGAAGAACTTGACCACGCGCGTGCCGGAGCGCTGGAGGTACCGCTCCCAGGTGCGGATGGCCTCGAAGCGCTCCTTCCAGAACTCGGGCCGCTCGCCGTGCGACGGCTCGATCGACTGCGCCGCGAGCCACTCCGGGTGCACGCGGACGGCGAGGACCTCCTCGTAGTGCGAGCGGTTGAAGATGCCGATCCGGCCGCGCGGCGGGAGCGCGGCCTGGTGGCGCCACAGCCAGCCGTGCGCGAGCTCCGCGCTCGTCGGCTGCTTGAACGACGTCACCTCGACGCCCTGCGGGTTCAGGCCGCTCATGACGTGCTCGATCGTTCCGTCCTTGCCCGCCGCGTCCATCGCCTGGAAGACGACCAGCATCGAGCGCCGTCCCTCCGCGTACAGCCGCTCCTGGAGCAGGTCCAGGCGCTCGAGATCCTGCGCGCGCTGCTTCTCGGACGCCGCCTTGTCCGTGCCGGCCTTGTCGTCCGTGGGACGCTCGCCGAGGGTGAAGCCCCGCGTGGGGACGCGGAAGCGCTTCTCGTAATCCATGCGCGGACGATACGGGCCCGGCTGCTAGCGCGGCGACCAGTAGCCGTCGCCGCCGACCGGGTCGAACGCGGCGACGTGGGCGAGCTCCTCGCGGACGTCGGTGATCGGGCGGTCGCAGACCGCGGCCACCTCGGCGGTGGCGAGCGGCATCCCCGCCCACTCCAGGACCTCCTCGACGGTCTCGGGGTCCGGTCGGCGCGACAGCTCGGGCGCGATGTTGGCCAGCGCGGCCTCGTACGCCTCGACCGGGCGGAACCCGGGGAGGTCGACGCGGTCGGCGGTGTGCCAGTCCTCGCGGGCGGGCGCCGTGCGCTCGAGCTCGTAGCTCGGGCACGTGTAGCGGCGCTCCTCCGGCGGGCCGCCGAGCTTGTAGTCCTGCGCCCGCGACGCGGGGGAGGGCGAGCGGGCGGCGCGCATGTCCTCGCGCAGCGCGGCCTCGACCTCGTCCTCCGCCATCCAGCCCGCGAGCGCGGCGGGGTCGATCCCCGCCTCCGTCGCGGCGCGCGCGATCACCGTGGGGTCGTCGAGGGCGAGGCCGCTGAAGTTGAGCACGCGCAGGCGCCGCAGGAGCGGGCCGCACTGCTGCTCGGAGCGGAGCCGGGCCGCCACCACGGCGCGGCAGGCGTGGACGCTCGCTGCGAGCTCCGGCAGCGGCGTCCAGGCCATCGGCATGCCGTACAGCTCGTGGAGCCGCTTGCGCCCCTGCGCGACCCGCTCGCGCGTGAAGGCGACCGCCGGCGACTCGGCCAGCACCACGAGATGCGTCGACCACGCGATCTGGTCGCCGTACAGCCATGCGATCCGCAGCCGCTGGCGCTCGGCCGAGAACGCGAACGGACAGCCGGGGTCCGTGAAGTGCCGGATACGGACCGGCGTTCCATTTCCGTCCATGGAACGCAGGCTAGCGAGATCGTTCAGCAGCTCTGGCGGACGCTCGTGGAGCCGATCGGCATGCAGCGCTGGAGCGCCTTCGGCTGCTTCCCGCGCCTGAGGTTGAAGCGCAGCACCTGGCCGACGTGGCCCGGGGCGGAGATCCGCAGGTCCAGCCGCTGGCCGGCGCGGAAGCGGCGCTGGTCGATCTCGAGCGGCTTCACGACGTTGATCGCGCCGCGCTTCGACGGCGTGAAGATCCGCGTCCGCCGGATCGGGCAGCGCTTGCCCTTGCAGCGCAGCTCGGCCTCGGCGCCCGCGGGCATCCGCGTCAGCCGCATCCGCTCGAGCTTGATCTGCTTGCCGCGCACGCGCCAGCGGAGATCGGCGCTCGCGGCCACGCGCGCGACCTGCGGCCGCGGCGGGGGCTTCGGCGCCGCGGCGACGGTGACGCTGCGCACGGCGCGGCTCGAGTTGCCCGCCGCGTCGACCGCGGTGACGCCGACCTGGTACGTGCCGGCCGCGCCGAAGGCGTGGCGGACGGCGCTGCCGGTCGCGGTCGCGCCGTCGCCGAACGTCCAGTGCAGCGTCACGGGGCCGAGGCGGTCGCTCGCCGCCGCGGACATCGCGAGCGCGGGCCCGCCGGCGCGCCCGGTCGCGGGCACGCTCACGGCCGTGAGGACGGGGACGGCGTTGTCGAAGCTCGCGACGGTGACGCGGCGCGCGGGCGAGAGCCACGCGGCGGTCGCGTTGCCCTGACCGTCGGCGCCGAGCGACGGATCGCCGGCTCCGGCGCCCGTGGCGAGCTGGGCCGAGGTGAGCAGGTTGGTCCCGGCGGCCCTGCGCGCGGCATGGACGCCGCTGCCCGACGCCCACGCGGCGACCGTCGCGTTGTCGCCGCCCACCGCGACGGCGGGTGCCGTGCCTGCGGCGGGCGTGGGGTCCGCGACGCCGAAGTTGGTCCAGCTGCCGGTGCCGGGCGTGAGGTCTCCGACCCCGAGGAAGGCGTTCTCGACCCATGTGCCGACGACGGCGCCGCCCGGCCCCGTCACGAGGTCGGCCGATCGCGACGTCGGGTGCCAGTAGGAGACCCATGCCCCGGGCTCGACGCTCGAGTTGAGGTACGTCCCCTCGGCCGCGGTCCCCAGGTCGTCCTCCGTCCAGACGACGATGCCGCGACCGGCGCCGTCGATCGCGACGGCGGGCTCGGAAACCTCGTAGGCGTCCTCGTCCCGCGAGCGGATGGTGCCCGCGGCCCCGAAGCCGCCGCCGGCGGGCCGCTCGTCGAGCAGGATGTCGCCGCCCTCGAGCCACGCCACGGCGGCGCGACCGTCCGGCGCGACCGCGACGTCCGGGTCGAGCACGGTGCCGGCCGAGATCGGCGTCGCGGTCCCGAACGCGCCGCTCGCGCCGGGCCGGATCGCGGCCTGCAGCACCCCGGCGACCTGCGCGACGACCACCGCGGTCCCGCCCGCGCCGACGGCCAGCTCGGCGCCCGAGCCGTTCGCCACGACCGTCGCGGCCGCCTCGAAGCCGGTCGCCGCGGGGAGCCTCGCGGCGCGCACGCCGACGCCGTCCTCCTCCCAGGCGATCGTCGCGTTGCCGGCCGCGTCGATGCCGACGCGCGGGTTCGACCCTTCCGCGGCGTTGAGCTTCACGGGCGTGCCGAAGGCCTCGCCCGGGCGGCGCCGCACGGCCTCGACCACCGTCGTCGCCCCGTCCACGCGCGACCAGGCGAGCACCGTGGTGCCGTCGGGCGCGACGGCGACGACCGGCGCCTTCGAGTCGGTCGCCGTCAGCGTCTGCGCCGGCAGCCACGACGGGGACGCCGAGGCTGCGCCCGCGAACGCGAGCAGCGCACCTGCACAGAGCAAGAACAGGAAGGCCGAGCGCCTCACCACGGCCGCCACCCTAACCCAGCGGGGAGCGCGAGCGTGCGCCGCGTGGTCAGCAGGACTTCCGCGGCTTGGTCTTGCCCACCGGGATGCAGAGCACCTTGCCGACGGGGTCCTTGCGGCGCTTGAGCTTGAACTTGACGACCTTGCCGATGAACCCGGCCTTGGTCACGCGGACCTGGACGGTCTGCCCGGCGCGGAACCGGCGGCCCTTGCTCCGGACCGCCTTGCCGGCCGAGCGGTTCTTGAACATCGTGATGTCGCCCTTGCGCCGCTTGGTCGAGCGCTTGCTCTTGTACGGGCACTGCTTGCCCTTGCAGCGGATCTGGACCGCGCCGCCCTTCGGCACGTCCTTGACGCGCAGCCGGAGCAGCACGAAGCGCTTTCCCGTCGCCGCGTCGAAGGCCCAGCGCGTCTGCACGGTGGAGTCGATCCGCCGCGGGATGTCCCGGCTGATGAGGATCTGGCGCGTGGCGCTCGAGGCGTTCCCGACGCCGTCGCGCGCCGTCACGGTGACGGGGAACGTGCCGGCGCTGCCGAAGGCGTGGGTGACGGCATCGCCCGCGCCGGTCGTCCCGTCGCCGAAGTTCCAGGCGAAGCTGACCGGCGTCCAGCGGTCGGTCGCCGCGGCGGCCATGCCGACGCCGGCGCCGCGCGAGGCGTTCGGCGGGACGCTGACCGCGGACAGCGCCGGCGGGGCCGCGTCGAAGCCGGCGGCGTCGAGCTCCCAGTCGTTGATCGTCATGCCCGTGTCCTGGCGGAAGCGGCTCCAGGTGGCGGCCGCGTTCCCCTCGCCGTCGACGGCGACGACCGGGTTGAAGAGGCTGGTCGTCGGATCGGCGGTCGGCAGCGTCCCCAGGGCGACGTCGGCCACGGCGCCGAACTCGCCGCCGAGGCCCGGCCCGCGGCGCGTCGCCTGGATCGCAGACTGCCCGCCGCTCAGGCCGGCCCAGATCACGACGGCCGCGCCGTCGGGCGCCACGTCGACCTGCGCGGAGAAGCCGCCCGAGGTCGAGTTCGAGAGCGGCCGGAAGTCGCGGAAGCTGCCGCCCGAGGGGCGCTCGGCGCCCTGCACGACCTCGTTGCCGCCGTCGGTCACGCGCCACACGCCGATCGCGGTGTTGTCGGCGTCGACGGCCACGGACGGCGACGTCGCGGGGAGGCCGAGGGGCGAGGCGCGGCCGGCGAGGTTCCAGTTGCCGTTGGCGAAGTCGGGCGACACGGTGCGCTCGGACGTGCGGACCTCGGACGGGGTGGTGGCCAGCGCCCAGATCGCGGTCGCGCGCCCGTTCGGTGCCATCGCGAGCTCCAGGCTGTTCGCCGTCCCGCCGCCCGGGATGGGCTGGACGCCCAGGAACGTGCCGCCCCGCGGGCGGCGGTTGGTCTCGACGTTGCCGTCGCGCACCCAGGCGGCGACCCCGTCGCCGTCGGCGTCGAGGGCGACGGCGTGGTCGATGTCGATCCCGGTCGCGGCGGTGGCGGAGATCGCGCCGATGTCGATGAAGGCGCCGCCGCCGCTGTCGCGCACGGCCGCGTTGATGGCGTTGCCCTCGACCCACGTGGCCACCGCGACGCCGTTGGGCGCCACCGCGACCCGCGGGTTGTCACCCGCGGTGCTCAGCGTCTGGTCGGCCGCGCGGCCACCGGCGCGGTCGAAGCGCGCGACCTTGACGAGCTGCGACGCTCCGGTCATCTCGTGCCACACGACCGTGGCGACGCCGTCGCCGGCGATGCCGACCGCGGGGTCCGTCCCGACGTTGGACGCGTCGGAGAAGCTCAGGGCCGGCGTGAAGGGGCCGCCGGGCGACCGCAGGGAGATCTGCGAGCGGTTGTTGCCCATGCCGAGGAACTTGTTCCAGACGGCGGCGATGTGGCCCGCGTCGTCGGAGGCGATGTCCATGGCGCTGACCTCGCCCGTGCTGCGCGGGGAGAGCGGCACGGGGGTGAGCCAGGTCGGGGCGGCCGCAGCGGGGGCGGCGAGCGCGAGGAGCAGGGTGAAGGTGGCGAGGAGGAGACGCATCCCTCCCGACGCTAACGGCGCCGGACGGGCCGGGCAAGCGAGCGTGGAGGACTTCACGCGCACTTCTTCGGCTTGGACGTCCCGGGCGCCAGGCACAGCGTCCTGCGGGCCGGGAGCTTGCCGCTCCGGATGCGGAACTTCGCCACCGCGCCGATCGCGTCGTCGCGCGTGACGCGGACCTGGACCACGGCGCCGGGCTTGAGCCGGCGGCCGGCGAGCAGCGGATGCAGCTTCACGTCCTTGCGCTTGCCGACCTCCTTGCGCACCTTCCGCGGCTTCGGGCAGCCGCCGCCCTTGCAGCGGAGCGTCACGGTCGCGCCCGCCGGGACGTTGCGGGCGACCAGCCGGGAGACCTTGGTGCCCCTCCCCGTCGTCTTCCAGCGGCTCGTGATCTCGGCGCCGGTCGGCCGGAACGCGGCGGGGCCGCCCTTGCAGTCCTCGTCGACGTCGTTGCCGGGGATCTCCGCGCGGCCGGGCCGCACGAGCGGGTCGGTGTCGTCGCAGTCGGCGGGGCGGCCGACGCCGTCGCCGTCGCGGTCGAGGATCACGAAGTCGCCGCCGGTGCAGTCCTCGTCGACCCCGTTCTCGGGCACGTCGGTGACGCCGGGATGGATCGCGGCGTCGTGGTCGTCGCAGTCGGCCGGGGTCGCGAAGCCGTCGCCGTCGCGGTCGGGCTCGAGCTCCGCGCTCGCGTCGACGGTCTCGCAGTCCGTGACGAGGTCGATCGTGTCGACGATCGCCGTGTCCGTGCCGGGGCCGCAGAGGACGTCGTCGGCGAGGCCGTCGCGGGCGCGGATCTCGTCGTTGCCGCCGCCGCCCTCGAGGATGTCGCGGCCGAGGCCGCCGTCGAGGATGTCGTCGCCGTCGTCCGGGTCGAGGTCGCCGCGGATGCGGTTGTTGTCCTTGTCGCCCTTGAGGAAGTCGTCGCCGTCACCGCCGAGGATGTCCTCCACGTCGGAGCGCACGTTGCCCAGCACGCCCGCCCGGCCGTCGTTGGCGACGTCGTCGAGGGTCACGGAGACGGGCGCGTCGTCGTTGTTGTCCTGATAGGTGGCCTCGTCCGTGCCCGCGCCGCCGATCACGACGTCGGCGTCCGTCCCGTCGCCGGGGAACAGCCGGTCGCTGCCCGGGCCGCCGTCGATGAAGTCCGCGCCGTGGTCGCCGCGGATCCAGATCTCGTCGCCGGCGCCGCCGAGCAGGACGTCGTTCTCGTCGCCCGCGTCGATCTGGTCGTTGCCGTCGCCGCCCTCGATCCGCGCGGCGGCCCAGAACGAGGTGAGGATGTCGTTGCCGTCGAGGCCGATCAGCACCCACTGCGTGACCGGCGGGTCGAGCGGCGTGCAGACCGTATCGTTGCCGTCCGTCGCGCACCCGGCGGGCAGGGGCGGCGACGGGGGGAGCGCGGGGCCGACGAGCCCGGCGCGCGACTGGATCGACCAGCCCTCGGGGAAGAAGCTCCGCCCCGCGCTGACGTAGTTCGTCTCCCCCGCGCCGGCGGTGAACGTGATCGTCCCGCCGCTGCGCTCGAGCTTGGCGGCCGACGCGGCGGGGGCGAGGACGAGGAGGGCGGACAGGGCGAGGAGCAGTCGCATCAGCAGGCCTTCGGCTTCTTCGTGCCCGGCGCGAGGCAGAGCGTCTTGGACTTGGGACCCTTCCCGTCGCGGATCGTGTAGCGCACGACCTTGGCGATCATCTTCGGCCGCTGGACGCGCACCTCGACCCGCGCCCCCGGTTGCAGCGAGCGGCCCGCGAACGCACCCTCGAGCGCCAACGGCTTCGACGGCTTGCGGACCTTGAACGTCTTCTTCCCGAACGGGCAGCCGCCGCCCTTGCAGAGCACGACCACCTTCGGCTTCGCGCCCGTACCGGAGACGCGGAGCTGCAGGACGCGCGTGAAGTCGGGGAAGACCGCCCAGCGGTTGGCGACGGTGGCCTTCACGCGCAGGTACGGGGCCGGGCCGCCCTTGCAGTCCTCGTCGACCTTGTTGCCCCGCTTGTCCTTCGCGCCGGGCTTGATCTTCGCGTTCGCGTCGTCGCAGTCGAGCGGTCGCGGGATGCCGTCGCCGTCGCGGTCGAGGTTCACCGCGTCGCCGCCGCGGCAGTCCTCGTCGATCCCGTTGTCCGGGACGTCGACGGCGCCGGGCCGGATCGCCGGGTTCGCGTCGTCGCAGTCCGCGGGGTCGTCCAGGCCGTCGCCGTCGGCGTCGGGCTGCAGGG
>JBEVIG010000105.1:0-12506 GCA_040510855.1 Solirubrobacteraceae bacterium | reverse complement strand
GCGGCCGGCGGCGCGCTGAACGCGCTCGTGGCGCTCGACGCGGAGCGCGCCCGCGAGGACGCCGCGCGCGCCGACGCCGCCCGGGTCCGGGACCGGAAGGCGGCGGGACCGCTCGACGGCGTGCCGTTCACCGTCAAGGACACGATCGCCGCGGCGGGGCTGCCGATGGTCATGGGCGCCGAGGAGCGCGCCGGCCTGCCGCCGGCGGAGACCGACGCCGCCGTCGTCGCGCGGATGCGGCGCGCGGGGGCGATCCTGCTCGGCAAGTCCAACTGCCCGCCGTACGGCGGCGGGATCGAGACGGACAACCCGGTGCACGGGCGGACCGCGAACCCGTTCGACCTCGGGCTGAGCGCGGGCGGGAGCAGCGGCGGCGAGGCGGCGGCGATCGCTGCCGGGCTCTCCGCCTGCGGTCTCGGCACGGACTCCGGGGCGAGCGTCCGGCTGCCGGCGCACTGCTGCGGGGTCGCCGCGCTCAAGCCGAGCGCGGGCCGCGTCCCGCTCACGGGGGTGCTCGACGACGAGGGGCCGCTCGGCACGCTCGGCGACCCGCGCACGCAGGTCGGCCCGCTCGCGCGCACGGTCGAGGACGTGGCGCTGCTGCTCCGCGTCATCGCCGGCCCCGACGGCGCGGACGCCGGGCTCGCCCCCGTGCCGCTCGGCGACCCGGGGAAGGCGGAGCTGGAGGGCGCGCGGGTCGCGGTCCAGCTCGACAACGGGCTCGCGCCGCCCACGGCGGAGACCGCTGCCGCGGTGGAGGCCGCCGCGGCGGCGCTCGCGGCGGCCGGCTGCACGTGCGAGCCGGGCGCGATCCCCGCGGGCGGGCACGAGCTCACGATCGAGGTCTGGGCCTCCTACGGCGGCGCGATCGACAGCGCCGGCCTGTGGCGGCTCCTGCGCCGCTGGGACGCGTTCCGGTCGGAGATGCTCGGCTTCGCCGCCCGCCACGACCTGCATCTCAGCCCCGTCTTCGCCGGGCCGGCGCTGCCGCACGGGACGATGAAGGTGCCGGGCGAGATCGACCCGACGAGCTGGACCACACCGCACAGCCTCACCGGCTGGCCCGCCGCGACCGTCCGGGCCGGGACGTCGCCCGAGGGGCTCCCGATCGGCGTCCAGGTCGTCGCCGGCCCCTGGCGCGACGACCTCGCGCTCGCCGCCGCGCTCCGGATCGAGCGCGAGCTGGGCCCCTGGCCGGGTCCGCCGCTGCCAGAGTGCAGCGCGTGACCGCCATCGAGATCCGCTACCTCTCCGGCCACGACGTCGAGGCGCTCGCGCTCGACCACGATGCGATCCTCGCCGCCGTCGAGGCGGCGCTGCACGCGCAGGGGACCGGCCAGGTCGTGCTGGAGCCGCGCGAGCACCTGGTGCCCGACCCGGCCTTCAACGGCCACTTCAACCTGCTGCGGGCCTACGTCGCCCCGCTCGGCGTCGCGGGCGTGAAGGTCGTCGGCGACTACGTCGACAACTACAAGCTCGGGCTCCCGTCCGAGCTCGCGCTGCTCACGCTGCTCGACCCGCGGACCGGCGTCCCGCGCGCGATCGTCGACGCGACCGCGATCACGGAGTGGCGGACGGGGGCGATGACCGCTCTCGGCGGGCGGCTGCTCGCGCGGCCGGGCGCGAAGGTCCTCGGTCATGTCGGCGCGCGCGGCACCGCGTTCGCCAACGTCGTCCTGCTCGACCACGTGCTCGACCTCGACGAGATCCGCGTGACGAGCGCGCGGCCGGAGTCGCGCGAGGCGTTCGGCGAGCGGCTGCGCGAGGCGATCGACACGCCCGTGCGTGTCGTGGACACGATCGAGGAGGCGGTGCGCGGCGCCGACGTCGTCGTCGAGGCCACCCGCCTGCCCGCGCCCGAGCCGATCCTGCGCACGGAGTGGATTGCACCCGGCGCGCTCGTGGTCCCCTACGGCACGATGAGCGCGGTCGAGCTCTCGCTCACCGACGTCATGGACAAGGTCTACGTCGACGACTGGGGGCAGTGCAAGCAGGGCCGCTTCGGCGCGCTGCGCGCCCACGTCGAGCAGGGCAAGGTCACGGAGAAGTCGATCGCGGGCGAGCTCGCCGACGTCGTCGCGGGCACGCGCCCCGGCCGCGAGCGCGACGACGAGCGAATCCTCTTCTGGCACCGCGGCCTCGCCACGACCGACATCGCCCTCGGCCAGGCCCTCCTCGACCGCGCCGTCGAGCAGGACGCCGGCCTGCTGCTGCCCTACCGATGATCCGGCTCGAGCGCCCCGGCGACCTCGACGTCTCTCGCTTCCGGCGGGTCGTCCGCGACGGCGAGCCAGTCGAGGTCGACCCCGCCCTCCTCGACGCCGTCGACGCCGCCCGCGCGCGGATGCTCGAGCACCTCGCGGGCGGTGCGACCGCCTACGGCGTCACCACGGGCGTCGGCTTCCTCTCGCACACGCCGATCGGCCCGGAGGAGCAACTCGCCTTCCAGCGGAGCCTGATCGCTCGCGGCGCCGGCGCCGGCCCGCCGCTGCCCGCCGCCGTCACCCGCGGCGCGCTGCTGATCCGGCTCGCCGGCTTCCTCCACGGCGCCGCCGGCGTGTCCGCCGCGCTGTGCCGGTTCCTCGCCGACCGCCTCAACGACGGCTGGGCGCCCGTCGTGCCCTCCCGCGGGATCACGTCGTCGGGCGAGGTGATCGCGCTCAGCCACCTCGCGCAGCCGCTCGCGGGCGACGGCGCGGTGCTGCTGGACGGCGCGGTCGTCCCGGGCGCCGAAGCGCTCGCCCGCGCCGGCGCCGCCCCGTACGCGCCCGGGCTGAAGGAGGGCATCGCGCTGATCAACGGCGCGCCGTTCGCGCCCGCCCTGGCCGCGCACCTCGGCCCGCGCTGCGCCGCGCTGCTCGAGCAGGCGACGCTCGCCGGCGCGCTCACCGCCGCGCTGGCGGAGCAGCCGCTGCGCGCCTACTCGCCCCGGCTCGGCCGGCTGAAGGGCGAGCCTGCGCAGGCGGCCGTCCAGGCGCAGCTCAGCGCCTGGCTCGGCGGCGGCGCCGAGGACCGCCCGCAGGGCCCGGTCTCCTTCCGCGTGCTGCCGCAGGTCCACGGGGCGGCGCTGGAGCTGCTCGAGCGCCTCGAGGCGCAGGTGGAGCGCGAGCTGCGGGGCGTCTCCGACAGCCCGCTCTTCCTCGTCGCCGGGGACGGCGAGCCCGAGGGCTTCTACCCGAACGGCAACTTCCACCCGGCGGCCCTCGGCCTCGCGCTCGACGGGCTCGTGATCGCCTTCGTGCAGGTCGGCAACCTCAGCGCGACCCGGCTGCATCGGCTGCTCGACGGCCGCTTCTCCGGCCTCCCCGATCAGCTCGCGGCCGAGCCCGGCCGCCAGAGCGGGCTGATCCTCGCCCACAAGACCGTGCTCGGGCACGTCGCCGAGCTGCGCGCGCTGGCGGCGCCCGCCGGCGTGCACCAGCTCGACGGCTCGACGGGACAGGAGGACGTCCAGGCGACCGCGTTCCTCTCGGCCGAGCGGCTGGCGCGGGCGCTCGACGAACTCGAGCACGTGCTCGCCGCCGAGCTGGTCGCCGCGCGCCAGGCCCACCACCTCCGGGGCGAGCCGCTCCCGCCCGCGCTCGAGGCGCCGCTGACGCGGCTCACGGCCGCGGTCGAGCCTGTGCTCGAGGACCGCTCGCTCACCGCCGACCTCGCCGCCGTCCGCGCGCTGCTCCGCGACGGCGCCTTGACGGCAGGGCGCGCCCACTAGGCGGCGCACCCGGTCGGCGCTAGTGGAGGAGCGTGTAGTGCGGGCCGAACTCGTCGCGCGACTCCACGACCGCGCCCCGCGCGGCGAGCGTCGTGAGGACGGAGCGGGCGGTGGAGCCGGAGCAGCCACAGGCGATCGCGAGGTCCGCTGGCGAGGCGGCCCGTCCCGGCCCGAGATCCTCGAGCGCGCTGAGCAGCTCAGCGGCGCGGGTCTCGGTGTCCAGTGGCATGACCGGCATGGCAGCTCCCTTCGGGGGACGAGCTCGGGCTTGCCTGCGCATCCAAGCGCGGCCGGCGGCGGAAGCAACCCGGATGGCGCCGGAGACGTCGCTCTCCTGACGGCGAACCCGCATCCTGCGGCAAAATCCGGCGGGCGGGCGGGCTTCCTCGTGCGCCCATCCGCGGTCCTGGATCTGGGAGACTCATCGCGATGCGGCGCGCACGGAGCACGATCGCCGACGTCGCGACGCGCGCCGGCGTGGGCATGAGCACGGTGTCCCGCGTGCTCAACGGCGGCCAGGTGAGCGCACCCGCGCGGGCGCGGGTGCTCGCCGCGATCGACGACCTCGGCTACCGCCCGCGCGCCAGCGCCCGGGCGCTCGTCACCGGCGCCACCGGGACGCTCTCGCTCGTCATCCCCTTCTTCCTGCACCCCTCGGCGGTCGAGCGGATGCGCGGCGTGCTCGCGGGCCTCGACGGCACGGAGTACGAGGTCGTGGTCTGCAACGTCGCGACGCCCGAGCAGCGCGACCAGCACGTCGGCCGCGGCGCGCCGCTGGACCGCAGCGACGGGCTGCTGATCGTCTCGCTCACCCCGCGCGACGACGAGGCCGAGTCGCTGCTGCGGGCCGGCGCGCCGGTCGTGCTCCTCGACGCCTTCCACCCGCTGCTCCCGAGCCTCCGCACGGACGACGTCGCCGGCGGATTGATCGCCACGCGGCACCTGCTCGAGCTCGGCCACGAGCGCATCGCCTTCGTCGGCGACCGCACCGACCCGGCCTTCGGCTTCGTCTCGAGCGAGCGGCGCCGCGAGGGCTACCGGGAGGCGCTCGAGGCGGCCGGCATCCCACACGAGCGCGAGCTGGAGCGGCGCGGTCCGCACGGGCGCGCGGTGGCGCACCGGCTCACGCGCGAGCTGCTCTCGCTGCCCGAGCCGCCGACTGCGATCTTCGCGGCCTCGGACACGCAGGCGCTCGGGGTCCTGGAGGCCGCGGGGTACGAGGGCGTCGACGTGCCCGGCGAGCTCTCCGTCGTCGGCTTCGACGACCTCGAGCTCGCCTCGTACGTCGGGCTGACGACCGTGCGCCAGCCGCTGGCCGACGGCGGTCGGCGCGCCGTGGAGCGGCTGCTCGGCGAGCTGCGCGGAGAGCGGGCGCCGATGGAGGAGCGGCTCGAGCTGAGCCTCGAGGTGCGCCGGACGACGGCGCCGCCGCCGGACCGCTGAGCCGCACGCGGTGCGCGAGCTGCGGACGCAGGTGCTGGTGGCCGGCGGCGGGCTGGGCGGCGTCGCGGCCGCGCTCGCGGCGGCGGAGGGCGGCGCCGGCGTCGTGCTCACGGCCGCCGGTCCCTGGCTCGGCGGGCAGCTCACGAGCCAGGCGGTGCCGCTCGACGAGCACCCATGGGCGGAGCGGTTCGGCGTCACCGCCCGCTACCGGCGGCTGCGCGACGGCATCCGCGCCTACTACCGCGCGCACTACCCGCTGACCGCGGCGGCGCGCGCCCTCCCCCACCTCAACCCGGGCGCGAGCCGCGTCAGCGCGCTGTCCCACGAGCCGCGCGTGGCCCTCGCCGTGCTCGAGGCGATGCTCGCGCCGCACCGCTCCTCCGGGCGGCTGCGCGTGCTCCACGGGCTGGTGCCGGCGGGGGCGGAGACCGACGGCGACCGCGTCGAGGCGGTGCGGTTCCGCGACGCCGAGTCGGGCGACGAGCTCGTCATCGTGGCCGACCTGGTCCTCGACGCCACGGAGACCGGCGAGCTGCTGCCGCTGTGCGGGGCCGAGCACGTCATGGGCGCCGAGTCGCGCGAGGCCACCGGCGAGCCGCACGCGCCCGCCGTCGCGCAGCCGCTCAACATGCAGCCCGTCACCGCCTGCTTCGCCCTCGACCACGTCGCCGGCGAGGACCACACGATCGAGCGCCCTGCGGCCTACGGGGCCTGGAAGGCGCGGCGCTGGGAGGGCTGGCCCGCGGGGCAGCTGAGCCTGCTCGCACCCGACCCGCGGACGAACGCCCCCGTGCCCCGGACGTTCACGCCGAACCCGGCGGGCGACCCCGCGGCGGTGGGGCCCGATCTGGGCGACCCGTCGCTCGACCGCGAGCTCTGGCTCTTCCGCCGGATCGCCGCGCGCGGCCACTTCGAGCCGGGTGCCTACCCGAGCGACATCACGCTGGTCAACTGGCCGCAGAACGACTACCGGGAGGGGCCGGTGTTCGGCGTGCACGACGCATGGGCGCACGCCGCCGCCGCGCGCGAGCTCAGCCTCTGCCTGCTGCACTGGCTCCAGACGGAGGTACCGCGGCCCGACGGCGGCGCCGGCCGGCCGGGCCTCCGGCTGCGCGGCGACGTGACCGGGGACGCGGCCGACGGGCTCGCGCCCGCCCTCTACATCCGCGAGTCGCGCCGGATCCGCGGCGAGGTCACGATCGCCGAGCAGGACGTCGCCTTCGACGTCCGCGGCGAGCACGGCGCGGTCGAGTACGCCGACAGCGCCGGCATCGGCGCGTACCGGATCGACCTGCACCCGTCCACCGGCGGCGACCCGTACATCGACATCGCCTGCTGCCCCTTCCAGCTCCCGCTCGGCGCGCTGATCCCCGTGCGCCTCGACAACCTCCTCGCGGCGGCGAAGGACATCGCGACGACGCACATCACCAACGGCGCCTACCGCCTGCACCCCGTCGAGTGGAACGCCGGCGAGGCGGCCGGGCAGCTCGCGGCGTTCTGCCTGCGCACGGGGACGCTCCCGCGTGCGGTGCGCGCCGACCCGGGCCGGCTCGCCGCCTTCCAGGCCGAGCTGTCGCAGGCCGGCGTGGAGCTGCGATGGCCGCCGGGCGCCGGCGCGTACTGAGCGGGTCCCGGCCCGCCCGCCGCGGGTCCTTGCCCGCTCAGGGCGCCGCGACGGCGCCGCCGCGGGCCACGAGCGCGACCTCGACGTTCCCGCGCGTGGCGCGCGAGTACGGGCAGCGCTCGTGCGCGGCCTCGATGACCGTCTGCGCCTGGTCGGAGGTGAGCTGCGGCGCGGTCATGACCAGTTCGACCGCGAGCCCGAACGTCCCGTCCTCCAGCCGCCCGAGATCGACCTTCGCCTCGACCTCCAGGCCCGCGGGATCGACCTTGAGCTTGCGCGCGCTGACGATCGCGGCGTTGGCGAAGCAGGCGGCGTAGCCCGCCGCGAACAGCTCCTCCGGGTTCGTCGCCGAGCCGTGGCCGGGCGGGTCGACCGCGAGGTCGAAGTTCCCCGACGCGGCGCGCACGCGGCCGTCGCGGCGACCGCCCGAGGCGATCGCGGAGGTGCTGTACACGGGTTCCATGTGGGAGGAATACCCCACCGGACGGGGTTGACGCCGCGCCGCGGCTCCGCGACCGTTGGCGGCGATGGGGCAGAAGCGATCCGCAGCGCTCGGCCTCCTGGTGCTGCTGATCGCGGGCTGTGGCGGCGGCGGGGGCGACCAGGCGAGCACGGCCGCGACCGCGGCGCCGTCGGCCGTCGAGGTCTTCGTGGACAAGCCGGACAACGGCGAGACGGTGAAGGCGAAGCGCGCGGTGGGCGACCGGCTCAAGGGCGAGGTGACCGTGAACGGCACGACCGGCGCGGGCGCCGTGGTCGTCGTGCAGGCCACCTGCGACCAGGAGACGGACTGCCGCACGTCGATCACCGCGGGCGAGGACGGCGCGTTCGAGCAGGAGGTCGAGGTCTGGTCGACGGTCGGGCGCGATCAGGGGCGGCTGATCATCGGCCTCCAGGGCTCGCCGCCGGTCGATCGCGAGCGCCTCGTGCTGCTGCTCGAGGCCAAGGAGCCCGAGCCGGAGCCGACGCCGAAGCCCAAGAAGAAGAAGGGCGAGCGCGGGGGCGGCGGGGACGAGATCGCGCCCGTGCCCGTCCCGGTCCCGCCCGAGGCCCTCCCGGACCTGCCCGAGGTGCCGCCCGCTCCGCTGCCGATCCCCGAGGGCCCGACGGGCGGCGGCGTCGCCGGCCCGGTGGTGATGATCGGGGACTCGCTGGCGGAGGGCACCGAGCCGCTGTTCGGGCCGCTGCTCGGGACGAGCGTGACGACGGACGCGCGGCGCGGCCGGCCGCTGGCCGAGGGCATGTCGGTGCTGAACCGGATGACCCTCCCGGACGGCCCGAAGACGCTCGCCTTCAGCCTGTTCACCAACGACAGCCCGTCCAACGTGCCGGCGCTCGAGTCCGCCGTGCGCACGAGCGTGGAGCGGGCGGGCAAGGGCGGCTGCGCGATCTGGGCCACGATCTCCCGCCCCGCGGTCCGCGGCGTCTCCTATGGCGCGGCGAACGCCCGGCTCAACCAGCTCGGGGCCGAGCTCGGGCGGCTGCGCGTCGTGCCGTGGGCGGAGACGGTCGCGGCCGACCCAGGCCTGCTGGGCCGGGACCGGGTGCACGGCACCGCCGCGGGCTACCGCAAGCGCGCCGAGCTCTACGCGCAGGCCGCCGCGTCCTGCTGATCAGCCCCGCCGGCAGGCGCGGATCTTCTCCGCGTACGCGTTCGCCCGCGCCTGGTAGCCGGTCGCGTTGACGTGCACGCCGTCCCCGGCGAGCCACTCGGGGTGCTGGTTGACCATCTTCTTCCAGCGGACCAGCTTGAAGCCGCTGCGCTCGCGCGCCTCCTCGGCCAGCACGCGGTTGTAGCCGGCGTAGCTCGCGCCGGCGACCGCCGGGCGGCGGATCGTCGCCCAGACGATGCAGCGGCCGGAGCCGGCGGCGCTCACGAGCGAGGCGATGGCGCTGCGGAAGGCGGAGGTGGAGCGCGGATCGTCGTTGGTTCCCAGGCTGACCGCGATCACCTTCGGCAGCCGGCCCGCGGAGCGCAGGACGCCCGCGCCCTCGTTCGCGTGACGGCTGATCGTCGCGGAGGTCCGCACGTTCCAGCCCGGGAGCTCCTGGTCGAGATAGGGCTCAGTCCCGACGGCGAGCGAGTCGCCGTTGACGAAGACGCCTTGGGCCCGCGCGGCCGCCGGAGCGAGCAGGAGCGGGACGAGTGTCAGCAGAATTGCGCGTCGAAGCATCCCACCCGGTATACCGTCCCGCCCATGTCCCCGCGCCTCCCCCGCCTGCTCCTGGCACTCGCGATCGCGCTCTCCGCCGCCCTCGCCGTGACCGCCTCGCCCGCCGCCGCCAAGTCCTGCGACGTCGGCAACACGCGCGGCTACGGCACGACCTACGTGATCAAGATCTCGGCCAAGAAGGTCGGCTGCAGCGACGCGAAGCGCCTGGTCAAGGCCTACCACGACTGCCGCCCGGGCAAGTCGGGCAAGTGCGCGCGGGTCAGCGGCTACTCGTGCTCCGAGTCGCGCTTCAACAAGTCCTCGCAGTCCTACGACTCGAACGTGACGTGCAAGAAGGGCTCGAAGCGCGTGAAGCACACGTACACCCAGTTCACCTGATCGCGAAGTCGGCGCGCATCGCCTCGAGCACGGCGTCCGCCGCCACCGCGGCGCCGGTGCCGTTGAGGTGGATGCCGTCGGGCTCGCGCACGAGCCGGTCGCGCCCGCCGACCGGCATCGCGTCGCGGTAGCGCCCGCCGGGCGTGAACAGCTCCGTCATGTCGAGCACCTGCGCCTGCGCGCGGTAGGGCTCCGCCGCGACGGCGATCGCCGCGTTGACCGCGCGCGCGATCTCCTGCCGGTCGCGGTCGCGCGGCACGGGCACCGTGAGCCAGTACACGCGCGCCTGCCCACCGCGGCGGTAGGTGTCGATCATCCGCCGCGCGCGGTACGCGTACTCGGCCGCCCACGCCGGTCCGCAGCACTCGACCTCCTCGCCGCCGGCGCCCGGCATCGCGAAGCCCTCGTTCGCACCGATGAACAGCACGACCGCGTCGGGCTCGAGCTCGCGCGTCTGCTGCGCGGAGACCTTGCTCCAGTCCGCGAGCCCCGACTTCGAGATCCCCGTGCCGACGTGCGGGTCGCGCTCGACCGCGACGCCCTGGCCGGTGAGGCGGCGCGCGAGCTCGGCGTCGAGCGGCATCGCCAGCGAGTCGCCCGTCACGAGCAGCCGCCGGAGCGGACGCGGCGGCGCCGGCGGCTCGCCGAGGTCGGCCGGGTCGAAGGACTCGGGCGGCACGGGCGGCACGCCGCCGGCGCGGGCCCCGTCCTCGAACCCGGCGCCCGTGTCGCCCTGGTCGTCCTCGAGCACCGCGAGCGCGTCGTCGGAGACCTCGTCCAGCGGGAGCCGGTCCGACAGCCAGCCGGCGGGCGCGCCCACCGCGCGGGTCACGTCGCGCTCCACGCCGGGCTGCATGTCGCTCCCCGCGTCGCGGATCGACGGGCCCTCGAAGAGCACCAGCAGGATGCCCGCGAGGAGGATCACGAGCACCGCGTCGCGCGCCGGGAGGCGGCGGCCGGCGGGCGCGGCGGGGACGGGATCGTCGGGCTCGGGCATCAGAACTGGAAGTAGATGAAGGGCGGGACCTCGCCCGCGGGAACGGTGGCGCCGACCACGGCGACGACCGCGGCAAGCGCGGCGCCGAGGGCCGGCGCGGGGAGCCGGGCGAACCACAGCCGCGCACGCTCGAGCGGCGCGGGCGGCAGGAGCTGGAAGGCGATCACGGCCACCACCGCTCCGACGGTCACGGGGGTCCACAGCGTGGCCGGCCCCCAGACGGTGAGCTGGTGCAGGACCTCCTCGGCCCGCACGAGCGTCTCGGCGCGGAAGAGGATCCAGCCGAACACGACGACGTGGAAGACGATCGCCCAGCGCAGCCACGCCGGGGCCGCGATCCGCCTCCCCCGCAGCTGGTGCTCGACGACGAGGCAGCTCCCGTGCAGCGCGCCCCACAGCACGAATCCCCACGCGGCGCCGTGCCAGAGCCCCCCGAGCACCATCGTGAGCATCAGGTTCCGGGCGGTCCGCCACGGTCCTTGCCGGTTGCCGCCGAGCGGGATGTAGAGGAAGTCGCGCAGGAATCGCGAGAGCGTCATGTGCCAGCGCCGCCAGAAGTCGCTGAAGCTCGTGGCGCGATACGGCGAGTCGAAGTTCTGCGGGAAGACGAAGCCCATCAGCAGCGCGACGCCGATGGCGATGTCCGTGTAGCCGGAGAAGTCGCAGTAGATCTGCGCCGCGTACGCGTAGGCGGCGAGCAGGACGTCGGGTGCGGAGTACGCCTGCGGCACGGCGAAGACGTCGTCGACGACGGTGCGGGCGAGGTAGTCCGCGATCGCGACCTTCTTGATCAGGCCGAGCGCGATCAGGACCACCGCCCCGCCGACCGCGACCTTGCGCGGGTCGCGGGGCGTGGCGAGCTGCGGGATGAATTCCCGCGCACGGACGATCGGGCCCGCGACGACGTGCGGGAAGAACGAGAGGTAGATCCCGAAGTCGAGCGTCGAGGCCGGCGCGATCAGCCCGCGCTTGACGTCGACGACGTACGAGATCGCCTGGAAGGTGATGAACGACAGGCCGATCGGGAGCGCGAGCTCGAGCAGCGGGACCGGCATCCCGAGCCCGACCGCGTCGAGCGACCGGCCGATCTCGCCCGCGAAGAAGCCGTAGTACTTGAACACGCCGAGCACGAGCAGGTCGAGCGCGACGACGCCGGCCATCACCGCCTTGCGCCGCTCCTCCGGGACGCGGGCGATCAGGACGGCGCCGGCCTGGTTGCCGAGCGTGATCAGCGCCAGCAGGGCCGCGTAGCGCGGGCTGGCTGCCGCGTAGAAGACGTAGCTGGCGACGAGGATGAACGGCTTCCACGCCCGCGGATGCGGCATCAGCAGCCACGACAGGACCAGCACGACCGGCAGGAAGAACGCGAACTGCAGCGAGGGGAAGACCACGTCAGCGCACGACCCGCTCGCGGCGCAGGGCGCGCAGGACGAGGTCCGCGGCGAGCGAGGCGCCCGCAGCGGTCAGGTGCACGCCGTCGGCCTGCCGCACGCGCCTCACCCGGCCGCCCGCGCGCATGTCCGCCCGGAAGGTGCCGCCCGGCGTGAAGTACCGGTCGAAGCGCAGCAGCCGCACGTCGGGCCCGGCGTCGCGCGCGGCCTCGCGCAGCGCCGCGTTCACCGCCCGGAACGGGACCTGGAACGACGCGGGCCGCGGCGCGGGGAGCAGCGCCCAGTAGACGCGGGCGCGACCGCCGCGCGCGTAGGTCTCCATCATCCCGCGGGCCCGCCGGGCGTACTCCGCCACCCAGTCCGCGCCGCAGCACGGCGCGTCGCCCATCGCGAAGCCGTCGTTGGCGCCGAGCAGCATCACCGTGACGTCGGGCCGCACCGCCGCGGCCTGGCGGCGCGCGTTCGCGGGCCAGTCGAGCAGCCCCGGCTTGGAGATGCCGGTGCTGATCTCGGGCTCGCTGGTGACGCGCATGCCGCGCGGGCGCAGCCGCTCCCGCAGGAACTCGTCCAAGGGCTGGATCATCGAGTCGCCCGTGACGAGCAGGCGCGAGCGGCCGCCCGGCCGCCGCACGCGCACCCGGCGCGTCTCGGTCCGCCATGGCGCCACGACGCGCAGGCGCCACACGCCGATGCGGGCGAGGCGCACGTGCACGCGCGCCGCCTCGCCGCCGGCGCGGGTGCCGGTGCAGGTCCCGCCGCCACCGGGCGGCCGCGCGCAGACCCGGAC
>JBEVIG010000104.1:0-10034 GCA_040510855.1 Solirubrobacteraceae bacterium | reverse complement strand
CCGGGATCTCGCGCCGCACGAGCTCGTCCTCTTCCGCGCGGGCGACCACGCGGGTCGCTCCGCCGCGCGAGAGCAGCAGCGCGTCGGCGAGGTCTGACATGCGCCGGCTGCCGTCCTTGAAGTGCAGCTGCATCAGCAGCTCGAACCGGTTCAGCGACATGCCGGCCGTGCCCTGCAGCTGCGCGTCGAGCCGCTCGGTGATCCGCCACTCCACGACGAGGAGCCCGTAGAACGCGGCAAAGCGCGGATCGCTGATGTGCTCACCCACGGCGTGCGGGAGTGTAGGGCGCCGCTAGGACGCGGATGCTGGTTCGAGTGAGGATGCGAGCCACGGAAAATTGCCGACGAAACGCTTGACAAGACAATCCTATCCAAGCTAGGGTTGCCGCGTCAACCGTTCCCCCGGCAACTCCCCTGCCGCACAGCTCAATCGGAGGTCCTCCCCATGTCTCCCGCTCCCGCGGGCCGCCTCGCGCGGCTCGCCGACCTGACGTACCGCCGCCGCCGCGCGGTGGTCGCCGTCTGGGTCGTCGCGCTCGTCGCCGCATTCGGCGCCGTCGGGCTCGCCGGCGACTGGTCGGCCGACTACTCCACGCCCGGCTCCGAGTCGCGGGCCGCCGCCGACCTGCTCGAGGAGCGCTTCCCCCAGCGCAGCCCCGAGACTGTCGACGTCGTATGGGAGGCGCGCACGGGCGCCGATGCAAAGGCGGTGCGCGAGCGGATCGACGGCCTCGCGGAGCGCGCAAGTCGGCTCGAGGGCATCGGCCGCAGTCCTGGCACGAGCGAGGCGGAGATCTCGCGCGACGGCACGATCGGCGTCCTGCGCCTGCCGCTGACCGAGCTCCCCGGCGCGGTGCCCAACACCACCGGCGAGGAGCTGATCGGGCTCGCCGAGCAGGTAAGCGGCCAGGGGCTGCGCGTCGAGCTCGGCGGCCAGATCGTCGCCAACGCGCAGCAGAGCGACATCTCGTCGGAGATGGTCGGCCTGGCGATCGCGGCCCTGGTGCTGCTGCTCACGTTCGGCTCGCTCGTGGCGGCGGGCCTGCCGCTCGCGACGGCGCTGTTCGGCCTCGGCGTCTCCTCGTCGCTCGTCGGTCTTCTGGCCGCGGTGATGGACGTGCCCGACTGGGCGCCGGCGCTCGCGTCGATGCTCGGGATCGGCGTCGGGATCGACTACGCGCTCCTGATCATCACCCGGTACCGGGCCTCGCTCGCGACCGGGAGGGACCCTCGCGCCGCGGTCGTCGAGTCGATCTCGACCGCCGGCCGCTCCGTGCTCATCGCTGGCACGACGGTCGTGATCTCGCTGATGGGCCTGTTCCTCATGGGCCTCCCCTACCTCTACGGCGCCGCCCTGGCCACGATCGCCGCGGTCGTGGTCGTCATGGCCGCCTCGGTCACGCTCGTCCCCGCGCTGCTCTCCTTCGCGGGCACGCGCATCGACCGGCTGCGGATCCCCGGCACGAACCGCGCGCCCGCCGACCCGCAGAGCGCCCCCGCCGCCCGCTGGGGCCGCCGCGTCCAGCAGCGGCCGTGGCTCGCCGCGATCGCCGGCGTCGCCGTGCTGCTCGTGCTCGCCTCCCCGTTCGCCGGGCTGCGGCTCGGCTTCCCCGACCGGGGCAACGACGCGACGGACACGACGACGCGCCAGGCCTACGACCTCGTCGCCCAGGGCTTCGGCCCCGGCGCGAACGGCCCGCTGCTCGTCGCCGCGCCGACCGGCGGCGCCGCGGACGAGCAGGAGATGACGGCGCTGGCCGCCACGTTGCGCGAGCAGCCCGGCGTCGCCGCGGTCACCGAGCCCGCCATCGCCCCGGCCGGCGACGCCGCGGTGATCACCGTCATCCCGACCACCTCCCCCCAGGACGGCGCGACCGAGGACCTCGTGCACCACCTGCGCGGCGACGTCCTCCCCCGCGCCGGCCTCCCCGTCGAGCTCGGCGGCCAGACCGCCGCGTTCATGGACCAGAGCCAGGCGACGGCCGACCGGCTCCCGCTGTTCATCGGCGGCGTCGTCGGGCTCTCGTTCCTGCTCCTGCTGTTCTCCTTCCGCTCCGTGACGGTCGCGCTCAAGGCGGGCGCGATGAACCTGCTCTCGATCGCCGCCGCCTACGGCGTCGTCGCCTATCTCGCGGAGGGCGGCTGGGCCGGGCAGCTCGTGGGCATCGACACGGAGACGCCGGTGCCGCCGTTCATCCCCGTGATCATGTTCGCGGTGCTGTTCGGGCTGAGCATGGACTACGAGGTGTTCCTGCTCAGCCGCGTCCGGGAGGAGTTCCTGGCGCGCGGCGACACGGCCCGGGCGGTGACGGAGGGCCTCGCCCGCACCGCGCGGGTGATCACCGCCGCCGCGCTGATCATGGTGGCCGTGTTCGGCGCCTTCGCGCTCAGCCCCGACGTGTCGCTCAAGCTCATCGGTCTCGGGCTCGCCGCGGCGATCCTCGTCGACGCGACGATCGTGCGGATGGTGCTCGTGCCGGCCGTGATGCAGCTGCTCGGCGATCGCAACTGGTGGCTGCCGCGCTGGCTGGACCGCGTGATCCCGGACGGCGGGCTGGAGGGCCACGCCGTCAGCGCGACCGCGCGCTGAACGTCACCGGACCCGTGTCGGCCGTCGCCGCGATGCCGGCGGCGCCGGCACGGGTCACCCTCGCGCGGAAGGTCCCGGTGGCCCTGCCGCCGCGGATCGTCCCCTCGAGCGAGTAGGCGACCGTGTCGCGCCCGCGCTCGTCCGTCCACGCGGCGGCGAAGCGCCCGTCGCGGACCCGGACCCGGACCCGCAGCGTGTCGCCGGCCTGCAGCGTCCCGCCGTCCGACCAGCTCGCCCGCCACCCGATGCCGAACGTGCGCACGGTGCGCCGCAGGCGGAGGGTGGCGCCGTCGACGACCGTCCTGGCGCGCACGCCGAGCGTGACGGGCGCGCGCTGGGAGGTGCTCCCGCCGAACTTCGTGCCGCGGCCGGAGCGGGCCTTGAACGTGAAGCGCTGGCGGCAGCGGTCGGCCGTCGCGCCCGCCGCGTCGAGCAGCTTCGCGCGGTAGCGGACCGTGCCCTCGACCCGCCGGCCCCGCACGCGCCCGTTCACCGTGAGCGTGCCGCGGGCGACCCGGCCGCTCGCGAGCGGGGCGTCGAGCCGCTCCTCCGCCGCGAAGCGCCCCGTGCGGCGCACGGCGATGCCCGTCGGCGCGTCGATGAGCAGCGCGACGCGGTCGCTCCCGCCGGCGCAGCGGGCCGATATCTGCATCGCGAGGCGGGTCACCTCGCGGCCCGACCGCACGAGCACGATCGGGTCGTCCGCCGAGGTCGTCCCCGCATGGACGCGGCCTCGCTCCGCGGCCGTCGCGCCGGCGGGCGCGCCGGCGGATCCGGCGAGGGCCAGGACGAGGACCGTTAGGCGCCGTGCCGTCAACGTCCCCGCCGGAAGATGCCCTTGATCCGATCCAGGAGCACCCCGAAGAACAGCGAGAACCCCTTGATCGGGGGCGCGGCCGCCGGGGGCGGCGGCTGGGACGGCGCCGGCGCGGGTGACGAGGCCGGGTCGACCTGCTCCGCGGCGCCCGCGCTCGCCGCGGCCTCGTCCGCGGTCATCCCCTCCCCGGCCACCGCCGGGGCCGCCGCGAGCCGCGTCTGCAGGCAGGCGGCGAAGTCGCGCAGCAGCCGGTTCGAGATGTCCTTGATCATGCCGCCGCGACCGAACGACGCCAGCCGGCCCGTGATCGAGAAGTCCGTCACCGCGTCGACGCGCGTGCCGCCCGCGTCCGTCGACGCGAGCGTGTTGACGATCGTCGCCGTCGCCCCGCCCTGACCGCGCTTGTCGCTGCCCTTGGCGGCGAGCGTCGCCGTGTGCGTCGCCTCGTCGGCGGACTCGATCCTGATCGTCCCGCGGTAGTTCGCCGTCGTCGGGCCGAGCTTGACCGTGAACTCGCCGCGGTAGGTGCCGTCGTCGTCGCGGCCGGTGATCGCCGCGCCGGGCAGGCAGGGCGCCACCTGCTCGAGGTCGTTCAGCGCGGACCAGACGCGCTCGATCGGCGCGGCCACCTCGAAGGAATGCTCGAGCTTCACCTCATCACCTCCAGATCGTCACGGGTGTCGATGTCGCGCGGGTCGCCGAGGTCGCCGCACTCGACCTCCGCCGCCCCGCCCAGCAGGTCGCGGAAGCCCGCGTCGCCGGTCAGCTCCCCGGCGCGCGCGAGCAGCGCGGAACGCAGCACGACGGGATGCCCGGGCGCGCCGCCGTAGGTCGCACGGGCGGCGTCTCCGGCCCGCGCGCGCACGCGCGCCACCGCCTCGGCGCCGACGCCCGGCTGGTCGCCGAGCAGGACGACGACCTCGTCGCTGCCGGCGGCGGCGCGCAGCCCGCAGCGCAGCGAGGCGCTCATGCCGTCGGCCCAGTCCGCGCAGACGGCGACCTCCACGCCGTCGAGGTCCACGGCCGCCCGCACCTCCTCCGCACGCGCGCCGAGCACGACCACGACGCGGTCGACGCCCGCGGCGCGCGCGGTCGCGACGGCATGGGCGAGCAGCGGCTTCCCACGCAGCTCCGCGAGCTGCTTCGCGCCGCCGAAGCGCCGGCCCTCGCCCGCCGCCAGCACGAGCGCGGTCGCCGTCACCGCTCGCTCTCCGTGAGCGCGGCCAGCTCCCACCACGGCGCCGTCACTGCGCGCTCTCCATCAGGTCCGCGAGCTGGTCGAGGGAGGCGATCGAGTTGCCGGGCAGGAGCCGGTCGACATGGGGCATCGCCGCCCGCATACCCCGCGTGAGCGGCGCGTACCGCGGATCGGCGGCGAGGGGGTTCAGCCAGACCAGGCGGTGCGCCGTCCGCCGCAGGCGGGCGAGCTCCGTCGCCAGGACCTGCGGGTCGCCGCGGTCCCAGCCGTCGGAGAGCAGGACGACGAACGCGCCCCGCCCCACCCGGCCGCCGTGCTCCCGGTTCAGCGTGGCCAGCGAGTCGCCGATCCGCGTCCCGCCGCTCCAGTCCGCCACGCGCTCCGCGGCACGCGCCAGCGCCCGGTCCGGGTCGCGGCCGGCGAGCTCGGGCGTGAGCCGCGTCATCCGCGTGCCGAAGGCGAAGGCCTCCACACGTGCGCGGGCGGCGACGCTCGCCTGCACGTACTGGAGCAGCAGCCGCGCGTACGGCGCCATCGAGCCCGACACGTCGAGGATCAGCACGACCCGCCGCGGCCGCTCGCCCGGCGCGCGCCAGCGGCGGTCGCGCAGCTCGCCGCCGTGGCGCAGCGACGCGCGCGCCGTCGCCCGCAGGTCCGGCCGGCGGCCGCGCCGCGCCGCGCGCGTGCGGCGGCTCGCCCGCACGGGTCCGCGCGCCGCCACGCGCGCCAGCAGCCGGCGTGCCGCCGCGCGCTCGGCGTCCGTGTACTCGGAGAAGTCGAGCTGCCGCAGCTGCTCCTCCTCGCTCCATGCCGCCGGGATCGCCTCGAGCTCCAGCGCCAGCTCCGGCCCGTCGCTCGCGTCGGGCACGGACACGCGCGGGAGCACCTCGCGCTCGATCGCGCCCAGGAACGGCTCGCCGCGCGGCACGGCCAGCGCGGCCGCCAGCCGTGCGACGTCCGCCTGCGACGTGCACAGCGTCGCCCGCAGCGCCAGGTCGAAGTCGCGCGGCTGGACGGCGGCGAGCGCGCGGTGCGCGGCCAGCACCTGCCCGACCCCGACCGCCGACCCCTGCGCCCGCATCTCGCGGGCGATCCGGCCGATCTCGTCAATCACCGGCGAGCACCCCGCGCTCGCGGACGCGCTCGAGGTCCTCGCGCACCTTGAGCGCGACGCCGAGCGTGGCGTCGAGGTCGTCGACCGCCCCGAGCGCCCGCGCCCACGTGATCGTCTCCCCCACGCCCGGGACCTTGTAGAGCTCCTCGGCGCGCAGCTTCGCCACCGCGGCGGTCACGCGCGCGACGATCAGCTCGCTCACGCCCGGGAGCCGCGTGCGCACGATCTCCGCCTCGCGCTCGGGCGACGGGTAGTCGATCCAGTGGTAGAGGCAGCGGCGCTTGAGCGCGTCGTGGAGCTCGCGCGTGCGGTTCGAGGTGAGCACGGTGAGCGGCCGCCGCCGCGCGGTCACCGTCCCGCCCAGCTCCGGGATCGTGACCGCGAAGTCGGCGAGGAACTCGAGCAGGAACGCCTCGAACTCGTCGTCGGCGCGGTCGACCTCGTCGATCAGCAGCACGACCCGGTCGTCCGCCTCGAGCGCCTCGAGCAGCGGGCGCCGGACGAGGAACTCCGGCCCGTAGAGGTCGCGCGCCTCGCCGCCGGCCTCCGTCGCACGGATCGCCAGCAGCTGGCGCTGGTAGTCCCAGTCGTAGACCGCGTGGTGCTGGTCGATCCCCTCGTGGCACTGCAGCCGGATCAGCCGTGCGCCGAGCGCCGTCGCCAGCGCCCGCGCGACCTCCGTCTTGCCCACGCCCGCCTCGCCCTCGAGCAGCAGCGGCTGCTCGAGGGCCAGGGCGAGGTATACGGAGGTGGCGAGGCCCCGGTCCGGGAGGTAGCCCTCCCCGGCCAGGGCCTGCTCGACGTCCTCGACCGATCCGGGCGTCACGCCGCGGCGACCGCCTCCTCCAGCGCGCGGCGGCAGAGCACGCGCGCCAGGTGGCGCTTGTAGTCCTCGGAGGCGTTGAGGTCGGCCGGCGGGTCGGTGCCCTCGGCCGCCTGCTCCGCCGCCGCCGCGATCGCGGCGGCGTCGAGGCCCCGGCCGCGCAGCGCCTGCTCGGCCGCCGTCGCCCGCAGCGGCCTCCCGCCCATGTTCGTCAGGCCGATCCGCACGTCCTCGCACGAGCCGTCGGCCGCCTTGCGCACCGCGGCGCACACGGCGACCATCGCCCAGTCCTCGACGCGGCGGTTGAACTTGGCGTAGCCCGCGCCCCAGCCGTCCGGCGACGGGAGCCGCACCTCCGTGATGATCTCGCCCTCGGCGAGCGACGTCGTGAGGTAGTCGAGGAACAGGTCGGCGGCCGCGATCTCGCGCTCGCCGGAGCCGCCGCGGGCGACGACCGAGCCCTCGAGTGCGAGCAGCACCGCCGGCAGGTCGGAGGCAGGGTCGCCGTGGGCGAGCGTGCCGCCGATCGTGCCGCGGTTGCGGACCTGCTGGTCCGCGATCGTGGCCGCGGCCATCGACGCGAGCCCGATGCCGCCGGTGGCGACGTCGTGGTGGCGCGTCATCGCACCGATGCGCACGGCGCCGTTGCTCTCGATGCCCGTCAGCCCCGGCACGCGCCGGAGGTCGACGAGCAGGGTCGGCGCGGCGAGCCGCAGCTTCATCAGCGGCAGCAGCGAGTGGCCGCCCGCGAGCACCTTGGCGTCCTCGCCGCCCTCGCGCAGCGCGTCCAGCGCGGCGTCGAGCGACTCCGGCGCGACGTAGTCGAACGCGGCGGGGATCATGCCGTCACCCCTCCCTTCTCCTGCATGGCCTCCCACACCCGCATGGGCGAGAGCGGCATGTTGATGAAGTCGACGCCGACCGGCCGCAGCGCGTCGATCACGGCGTTCGTGACCGCGGCGCTGGCCGCGATCGTGCCCGCCTCGCCGACGCCCTTCACGCCGAGCGAGTTCACGGGCGACGGCGTCTCCGTGCGGTCCGTCTCGAACGACGGCAGCTCCGCCGCGCTCGGGAGCGCGTAGCTCACGAACGAGCCGGTGGCGAGCTGCCCGTCCTCGTCGTAGGCCATGTGCTCGAAGAGCGCCTGGCCGACGGCGTGGACGATGCCGCCGTGGATCTGCCCGTCGATCAGGTTCGGGTTGATCGCGGGGCCGCAGTCGTCCACGGCGAGGTAGCGGACGAGGTCGATCTTGCCCGTCTCCGGGTCGATCTCCACGACCGCGGCGTGCGCCCCGAACGGGAACACGAAGTTCTCCGGGTCGTAGAACGCGAGGTCCTCCAGGCCGGGCTCCAGGCCCTCCGGCAGGTTGTCCTCGGGGATGTAGGCGAAGCCCGCGATCTCGGCGAGCGTGAGGCCGGAGCCGGGCGAGCCGGCGACGCCGAACTTGCCGTCGGCCAGCTGGATGTCCTCCACCGCCGCCTCGAGCTTGTGCGCGGCGATCGCCTTCGCCTTCTCCACCACCTTGGCGGTGGCGCGGGCGATCGCCTCGCCGCCCACGGCCAGCGAGCGCGAGCCGTAGGTGTCCAGGCCCCACGGGCCCTGCGAGGTGTCCCCGTGCATGACCTCGACCTGCTCGGGGTCGATCCCCATCCGGTCGGCCACGATCTGCGCGAAGGCCGTCTCCAGGCCCTGGCCGTGCGGCGAGGTGCCCGTGTAGACGCTCACCGCGCCGGTCACGTGGACGCGCACCAGGGCGGACTCCATCAGGCCGGCCTGGACGCCGAGCCCGCTCGGGCCCGTGACCCGGGAGGGCGCGAGGCCGCAGATCTCGGTCCAGGTCGAGAAGCCGACGCCGCGGAGCTTGCCGTCGGCGGTCCTCCCGCGCTCGGCCTCCGGGTCGAAGTGCTCGAGCAGCTTCGCCAGGGTGCCCTGGTAGTTGCCGGAGTCGTAGACCATCCCGATGGCGGTCTCGGCCGGGAAGTCCTCGGCCGGGATGAAGTTCTTCCGCCGGATCTCGAGCCGGTCCATGCCCAGCTCGTGGGCGAGCTGGTCGATCATGACCTCGATGTAGTGGGTGGCCTCGGGCCGCCCGGCGCCGCGGATCGCGTCCGTGGCCATCTTGTTGGTCATCACGCCCGTGATGTCCGTCCGGACCGCCTCCCAGCGGTAGCAGCCCGTCATCACGAACGCGCCCAGCGACGGGATCAGCGGCGTCAGCAGCATCATGTACGCGCCGAAGTCCGCGATGATCTTCACGTGCAGGCCGGTGAACGTGCCGTCCTGCTTGGCGCCGATCTTGACGTAGGCGACCTGGTCGCGGCCGTGGTGCGACACGGCCATGTTCTCCGAGCGGGTCTCGATCCACTTCACCGGCCGGCTCAGCTTCCGCGACGCCCAGGCGAGCAGGATCTCCTCGCCGTAGATCTGCAGCTTCGAGCCGAAGCCGCCGCCGACGTCCGGGGCGATCACGCGCACGCGGTCCTCGGTCATGCCCAGCTGCAGCGCGAGGAAGAGCTTGAGGAAGTGCGGCACCTGCGTGGAGCTCGTGACGGTGAGCTCGCCGGTGCGGTAGTCGGCGATCACGCCGCGCGGCTCGATCGGCGCGCCCGCGGTGCGGTGGTTGATGAAGCGGCGCTCCACGACGACGTCCGCGTTCGCGAGCGCCGTCTCGACGTCGCCGCCCAGCGACCACTCGTGCACCTTGTTCGTGCCGAGGTCGTCGTGGACGAACGGGGCGCCCTCGAGCGCCTTCTCCGGGTCGACGACCGCGGGCAGCGGGTCGTAGTCGACGAGCACGTCCTCGGCGGCGTCGACGACCGCGTAGCGGTCGCGGCCGATGACGACGGCGACCGGGTCGCCGACGTGCTTCACCGCGTCCTTGGCCAGCGGCCAGTGGACGGGCGCGGTGACCTCGACGCCGGGCGGCACCCAGGCGAGCGGGAGGCCGGCCTCGAGGTCGAGGTCGGCGCCGGTGAAGACGGCCTCGATGCCGGGCCGCGCGGCGGCGGCCGAGGTGTCGATCGAGGCGATCGTGGCGTGCGCCTCGGTGGAGCGCACGAACGCGGCGTGGAGGGTCCCGCCGGGCTGGATGTCGTCGACGTAGTTGCCCCTGCCCTCGATGAGCGGCGGGTCCTCCTTGCGCCGCATCCGGCGGCCGACGTGGCCGTTGGTCTCGCTCATGCGCCGAGCCCCCCTGCGATCTCGTGGATCGTGTGCTCGCCGGCCGGGCTCATGTGCGGCTCGTGCAGCTCGGCGTGCTCGGTGGCGTGCTTCGCCGCGTGCTGGACCGCCTTGACGATGTTGTGGTAGCCCGTGCAGCGGCAGAGGTTCCCGGCGAGCCCGTGCCGGATCTCCTCCTCGCTCGGGTTCGGGTTGCGCTGCAGCAGGTCGGCGGCGGCCATGATCATGCCGGGCGTGCAGTAGCCGCACTGGAGGCCGTGCTCGGCCCAGAAGCCCTCCTGCAGCGGATGCAGGTCGTTCCCCTTCGCCAT
>JBEVIG010000103.1:0-11483 GCA_040510855.1 Solirubrobacteraceae bacterium | reverse complement strand
CCGAAGGCGGACGCGAGGAACGAGCGGATCGCCTGGCAGGCGAAACCGATAACCCGGACGTACCGGACCTCGCTTCGGACCACTTGACGCAGGAGGACCGGATCGGGCTCCTGCGCGCGATGCTCATGATGCGGGGCATCGAGGAGCGCGCGATGACGCTCTACCGGCAGGGCAAGGTGCCGGGCTCCTTCTACGACGGCTTCGGGCAGGAGGCGGTCTCCGCCGGGCCCGCGTGGGCGATGCACGGCCACGATCGCCTCTGCATCCTGCACCGCGACCTCGCGGCGCACATCATCCGCGGCGTCCCGCCGGAGCGGATCCTCGGCCAGTACATGGGCCGCGCGGACGGCATCACGGGCGGCCGCGACGGCAACGTGCACTTCGGCGACCGCACGGTCGGCTGCGTCGGCATGGTCTCGATGCTGCCCGACATGATGCTCGTCGCCACCGGCCTCGCGATGGCCTTCAAGCTCCGCGGCGAGCAGCGCGCGGCGCTCACCTGGTTCGGCGACGGCTCCACGTCGCGCGGCGACTTCCACGAGGCCATGAACTGGGCCGGCGTGCAGAAGCTGCCGGTGATCTTCGTGCTGGAGAACAACCAGTACGCCTACTCCACGCCGACGGCGTCGCAGTTCGCCGTCGATCCCGTCGAGCGCGCGGCGACCTACGGCTTCCCCGGCGTCCGCGTCGACGGCAACGACGTCGAGGCGATGTTCGAGGCGACGCGCCGGGCGCGCGAGCGCGCGATCGCGGGCGAGGGCCCGACCATGATCGAGGCCGTGACCATGCGCATGCACGGCCACGCCGCGCACGACGACATGAAGTACGTGCCGGCCGAGCAGATCGAGGAGTGGCGCCGCAAGGACCCGATCGACCGCCAGATCAAGCGGCTCGAGTCACTCGGCGTCGACGTCGCCGCGCTCCGCGCCGAGGTCAAGGCCGAGATCGAGGCGGCGACGGAGACCGCCCTCTCCATGCCGATGCCCGACGGCGAGACGGCCACGGACCGCCTGTTCGCCGACGAGCCCGCGCTGCTCGAGGACGGCCGCACCCCGTGGAGCGGCTTCGCGGAGGCCCGCTGATGCCGACGCTCACCTACCTGCAGGCGATCTCCGACGCGATGCGGACGGAGATGCGCGCCGACGAGCGCGTGTTCGTGATGGGCGAGGACGTCGGGGTGTTCGGCGGCGCGTTCAAGGTCACGGACGGCTTCACCGAGGAGTTCGGCCCCGAGCGCGTGATGGACACCCCGCTCGCCGAGTCCGCGATCATCGGCTGCGCGATCGGCGCGGCGACGGAGGGCATGCGGCCGATCGCCGAGATGCAGTTCTCCGACTTCATATCCTGCGGCTTCGACCAGCTCGTCAACGTCGCGGGCAAGATGTTCTACCGGCAGGGGCTGAGCGTGAACATCACGGTCCGGCTCCCGTCCGGCGGCGGCTTCTCCGGCGGCCCGTTCCACTCCCAGAACCCCGAGGCGTGGTTCATGCACGCGCCGGGGCTGAAGGTCGTCGCGCCGTCGACGGCGGAGGACGCGAAGGGGCTGCTGATCAAGGCGGTGCGCGACCCGAACCCCGTCGTGTTCATGGAGCACAAGCACCTCTACCGCCGCGTGAAGGGCGAGGTGCCCGAGGGCACGTACGAGACGGACTTCACCGCCCGCGTGGCGCGCGAGGGCACCGATCTCGTCGTCATCGCCTACGGCGCGATGGTCCACACCGCGCTGGAGGCGACCGCGGAGCTCGACGCGTCCGTCGAGGTGCTCGACCTGCGCTCGCTCGTGCCGCTCGACGAGGAGGCGATCCTCGCGAGCGTGCGCAAGTGCTCCAAGGTCGTGATCGTCGACGAGGCCAACCAGATGTGCGCGGCCGGCGCCCAGGTCGCGGCGCTGATCGCCGAGCGCGGCTGGGAGGACCTCGACGGCCCGGTCGTCCGGGTCGCCACGCCCGACGTGCCGATCCCGTTCTCGCCCCCGCTCGAGCAGGCGGTGCTGCCGCAGGTCGACGACGTGAGGGAGGCCGTGCGTGAGCTCCTCGACTACTGAGACCGTGGACGTGACCATGCCGCAGATGGGGGTGTCGGTCGCCGAGGGCACGCTCGTCGAGTGGAAGAAGCAGGTCGGCGACTGGGTCGAGGCCGACGAGGTCATCTGCGCGATCTCGACGGACAAGATCGACACCGACGTGGAGGCGCCCGCCACCGGGCGGGTGGCGGAGATCCGCGTCGACGTCGGCGAGACCGTCGAGGTGGGCGTCGTGCTCGCCACGATCTCGACCGACGCGAAGCCGGGCGAGCCGCACGTCTCCGAGTCGTCCTCCCGCGAGGGCACGAGCGAGGCCGACGTGGCCATGGACGCGGCCGGCGAGGCCGGCGAGCTCCAGGGCGACACGGCCGACGACGACGCGACGCCGGCCTCCGCGCAGTCGGAGGCGCGCCCCCGGTCGGCGGGCGGCAGGCGCTACTCGCCGGTCGTGATGCGGATGGCGGCCGAGCACGACCTCGACCTGTCGCAGATCGAGGGCACGGGACGGGGCGGGCGCGTGCGCAAGCAGGACGTGCTCGCGTTCCTCGAGTCGGGCGGCGCGGGCGCCGCGCCGGCCGAGCCGCCGATGCACATCGAGTCGCCCTACAAGCCCGACGCGCCGGCGCCGCCGAAGAAGCGCGCGCCGCGCTTCGCCGGCACGCCGGAGCCGGTGAGCGGTGGAACCCTGTCGCGCATGCGGCAGTCGATCGGCCGCGCGATGGTCGAGTCGCTGCAGACCGCGGCGACGTGCACGACGATCGTCGAGGCGGACATGACGCGCGTCGACGCCGCCCGCAAGCGGCTCGGCGTGTCGTTCCTGCCGATCGTCGCGCGGGCGGCGATCGAGACGCTCCGCGAGCACCCGGCGCTGAACGCCACCCTCGACGGCGAGGCCTACACGCGCTACGACGGCGTCCACCTCGGCATCGCGGTCGCGCTCGACGAGGGCCTGATCGTGCCCGTGATCCGCGACGCGCAGGACCTCTCCGTCGAGGGGCTCGCCGGCCGGATCAAGGACGTCGCGCAGCGGGCGCGGGCGAACCGGCTCGACCCCGACGAGGTCCGCGGCGGCACGTTCACGATCACGAACCCCGGCGGCGCCGGCTCGATCATGGCCACGCCGGTGATCAACCAGCCGCAGGTGGCGATCCTCGACACGGAGGCCGTGGTCAAGCGGCCCGTCGTGGTCACGGACGAGCTCGGCAACGACTCGATCGCGATCCGGCAGATGACCTACCTCTGCATGAGCTGGGACCACCGGGCGCTGGACGGCATCACGGCGGCGCGCTTCCTGCGCGCGCTGGCCGACCGGCTCGAGGCCTGGCCCGTCGGCTGATCAGGAGGTCGCGAGGAAGGCGGTGAGGCGCTCGCCCTCGGTGGCGAGCGCCTCCGCGTCCGCCGGCGCGAGCTCCGCGAACGGCGCGGTACGGACCGCGCCGTCCTCCACGCGCCACGTGCCGGCGGCGAAGCCGTCGACGAGGAAGAAACGCGTGCCCGCGACGATCAGGCCGCGGTGCGCGTCGGCGATGATCCGCGTGCGGTCCGCGTGGGCGAGGAACGCGTTGTCGAACTCGGGCAGGAAGCGCGGGGGCGCGGGCGCCGCCGGATCGGGCAGCGGCGCGCCGGGGAGGTCGAGCAGCTCGCGACCGCGCTCGTCGCGGTGGGAGACGAGCTGCGGGCGGAGCCGCGCCACGGCCTCCCGGATGCCCGCCGCGCCCGACCACATGCGGATGTCCGACGTCGTCGCCGGGCCGAAGGCGGCGAGGTGGCGGAGGACGAATGCGTCGGGCCGCGTCTCCGCCCCGAGCTCGGCGCCCAGCCACCGCTGCGCGGTCGTGAGCCGCGCCGGCCCGGTCCGGCCCCACAGCCCGCGGGGCGGCAGCTGCACGGCGGGAACCGTCCCGACCATCGCCCAGCCCAGCGCCGCCGGCGCGCCCGCCCCGAAGATCGCGGCCAGCCGCCGCCCGACCTCGGGCGACTGCAGCGGCTCCGCCTCGAGCATCGGCGTCGCGAGCCGCTCGACCTCGTCGAGCTCGACGCCGCCGAGCTCCCGGCGCAGCGAGCCGACCACGCGCTTGCGCAGCAGCTCGGCGACCATCGGCCGGAACGCGAGGCAGTCGCGCGCCGTCACGAGGTGCACCGTCGCGCGCATCAGCAGGATGCGCACCGCCTCGCGGCGCTCGAGCAGCCCGTCGAGCTCGTGCGGGTCGAAGTCGCGGATCCGGGACCAGAGGCCGACGAACGGCGCCTGCGGCTCCTGCGCCTGCATGCCCGCGAGGTGCTCGAGCATGGCCGCGACGGACAGCGGCGCACGCTCGAGCAGATGCTGGCGGGCGAGCAGCGCCCGGTTGAGCTCGCGGGGGCTGAGGACGCGCTCCGGCACGCCGCCGGACCCTACGCGTCAGAGCACGGCGGCGGGGCGCTCGTAGTGGATCTCGGTGGCGGCGGCCTCCGCCATCGCCGCGCCGCCGAAGCGCTCGACCAGCGTGAGCGCGAGGTCGATCCCGCACACGGGCCCGCCCGCGGTGACGACGTCGCCGTCGTCGACGACGCGCGCCTCCACCACATCGACGCCGTCGAACCCGCGCAGGTCGTCGTAGGCCCCGGGGTTCGTCGTCGCGCGGTGCCCGCGCAGGACGCCGGCGTGGGCGAGCAGCAGCGCGCCCGTGCAGACGGAGGCGATGAGCGCGCCCGCCGCATGCCGCTCGGCGAGCGCGCGGGGGATCTCGCCCTGCCGGGCCTGCGCCCAGGCGCCCTCGTCGTTGCGGTCGAACCAGCCGCCGCCCGGGACGATCACCACGTCCGGGTGCTCCGAGAGCGCGGCGTGCGCCCGGATCACCGCGCCGTGGTCGGCGCGCACCTCGCGCGCGCCTTCGAGGGTCACCAGGCGCGTCGTCACGTCGTCGCGGACGGCGGCGACGCCGGCCAGGACCTCCCAGGGGCCCAGCGCGTCGAGCTCGTCGAAGCCGTCGAAGAGGAGGATCTCTGCGTGCATGGCGGCAGCGTCCCGCGTGCCGCGCGCGCCGTCGAGTGGCAGGAAAGCCACGGTGCGTATGATTCCTGCCACATGCACCGCGTGGTCGGCCTCATCGCCAACCAGGTCGTCGCCCTGGACCTCTCGATCCCCGCGCAGATCTTCGGCCGCGGGCCCGCGCCGTACGCGTGGACGGTGTGTGCGCCGGGCGGCCCGTGCCAGGTGCCGACGGAGAACGGCTTCGACGTCGTCGTCCCGCGCGGGCTCGACGCGCTCGAGGAGGCGGACACGGTGATCGTGCCCGGCATCGGCGACGACGCCTGGCCGATGCCCGAGGCCGTGCTCGACGCGCTCGAGGCGGTCGCCGACCGCGGCGCGCGGGTGGCCTCGATCTGCACGGGCGCGTTCGTGCTCGCCGCCGCCGGCCTGCTCGACGGCCGCCGCGCCACCACCCACTGGCGCTACGCCGGCCTGCTCGCCCGCTCGTTCCCCAACGTCGCCGTCGACCCCGACGTGCTCTTCGTCGACGACGGCGACGTCCTCACGTCCGCCGGCGTCGCGGCCGGCATCGACCTCTGCCTGCACATGGTCCGCGCCGACCACGGCGCCGACGCCGCGAACGCGGTCGCGCGGCGGATCGTCGTCGCCGGCCACCGCGAGGGCGGCCAGGCGCAGTTCGTCGAGCGCCCGCTGCCCGCCGAGCCGGGCGGCGGCCTCGCCACCACGCGCGGCTGGATGGAGCAGCGGCTGGCGGAGCCGCTGGCGATCGAGGCGATGGCCGCCCACGCGGGCTACTCCCCGCGCTCGTTCGCCCGCCGCTTCGTGGCCGAGACGGGCACGACGCCGCTGCAGTGGCTGATCGGGCGCCGCGTCGCGGAGGCGCAGCGGCTGCTCGAGGCGACCGACCTCGGGATCGACGCGATCGCCGACCGCTGCGGGCTCGGCTCCGCCCCCGCGCTCCGCGCCCACTTCGGCCGCATCGTCGGCACCACGCCGACGGCCTACCGGCGCGGCTTCCGTACCATCAAGGCCAGTGCCTGAGCTGTGGACCTGCAACGCCGGGACGGTGGACTACCGCACCGCCGTCGACCTGCAGGAGCGCCTGCGCGCGCGGGTCATCGCCGGTGACCTGCCCGACCTGCTGCTGCTGCTGGAGCACCCGCCCGTCTACACGCTCGGCCGCCGCTCGGAGCCCGGCGACCTCCCGTTCGGCGAGGACCACTGGCGCGCGCAGGGGATCGACGTCGTCCGCACCCAGCGCGGCGGCAAGCTGACCTACCACGGGCCCGGCCAGCTCGTGGGCTACCCGATCATGCGCACGACCGACGTGGTCGCCTTCCTGCGGACGATGGAGCGCGCGATCGTCGCCGCGCTCGCCGAGGAGGGGATCGCGGCGCGCGGCCGCGACCACGAGGGGCCCGCGTACACGGGCGTGTGGGTCGAGGACCGCAAGATCGCCTCGATCGGCGTCCACCTCTCCAAGGGCGTCACCGCGCACGGCTTCGCCGTCAACGTCGACAACGACGTCGCGCCCTTCCACCAGGTCACCGCCTGCGGCCTGCCCGGCGTCCGGATGACCTCGATCGCGCTGGAGACCGGGCGAGAGGGCGGCCTGGCGTGCTTCCGCAAGCGGATGGCGTACGCCTACGCGCAAGCGCACGGGCTGCGCCAGCGGATCGTCGCGCCGGCGCGGCTCGAGGCACCGATACCCTCAGTGGCGTGAGCACGACCCCCACGCCGGTCCGCCTCCACGTCACCCGCTCGCGGGCCAATCCGGGCGGGATGGACGTGACGAAGGTGCTCGGCACGGACACGGAGCCCTACCGCGGCCGCAAGCCGCCGTGGTTCAAGGTCCCGCCGCCCGGCGGCCGCAAGTACCGCGAGCTCACCGAGCTGATCCGCTCGGAGGAGCTGCACACCGTCTGCCAGGAGGCCGCCTGCCCGAACGTGGGCGAGTGCTGGGAGCGCGGCACGGCGACGTTCATGATCCTCGGCGACACCTGCACGCGCCGCTGCGGCTTCTGCAACGTCAAGACGGGCAAGCCGACCTGGAACGACCCGCTCGAGCCGCTGCGCGTCGCGCGCTCCGTGGCGAAGATGGGCCTGCGCCACGCGGTCATCACGTCCGTCGACCGCGACGACCTGCCCGACTACGGCGCGCAGGTCTGGGTCGGCGTGATCCGCTCCGTCCGCATGCAGGCGCCGCAGTGCAAGGTCGAGTGCCTCACCCCGGACTTCCGCGGCGAGGAGATGCCGCTGGCCAAGGTCATCGCGGCGCGCCCCGACGTCTTCAACCACAACGTCGAGGTCGTCCCGCGCCTGTACCCCGTCGCCCGGCGGGGCTCGCGCTGGGAGCGCTCGCTGCGCGTGCTCTCCAACGCCAAGGAGATGGGCGGCGGCGAGGTCGTCACCAAGTCCGGCCTGATGGTCGGCCTCGGCGAGACCCACGAGGAGATGGTCGACGCGTTCGGCCAGCTCCGCGAGAAGGGCGTCCAGGTCCTCACCGTCGGCCAGTACCTGCGCCCGACGGAGCGCCACCTGCCGGTCGTCCGCTACTGGCACCCCGACGAGTTCAAGGCGCTCGAGGTGGCCGCGTACGAGCTCGGCTTCGAGCACATCGCGGCCGGCCCGCTCGTCCGCTCGAGCTACCACGCGGACCAGCACGTGCCGCAGGAGCTCCCGGGCACCGGTCCGCTCGCGGCGTAGCCGCACCCGCAGCGGGACCGCCGCTCCGACGTGTTCCCGCTCAAGGACGACAACCCGACCCAGCGCTTCCCCGCGGTCACGGTGGCGCTCATCGCGATCAACGTGCTCGCCTACTTCCTGTGGCAGCGCGGCGGGCTCGCGCTCGGCTCGCCCACCTCGGAGCACTTCGTCTGCAACCTCGGCGACTGGGGCGTCTTCCCCTACGAGGTCACGCATCCGGGCGAGCAGGTCGCCACGCGCGGCTGCGCGCTGCCGCGGGCGTCGACGTGGCTCACCGTCTTCACCGCCATGTTCATGCACGGCGGGCTGCTCCACCTCGGCGGCAACATGCTGTTCCTGTGGGTCTTCGGCAACAACGTCGAGGACTCGATGGGGCCCGTGCGGTTCATGGCCTTCTACCTGCTGGGCGGCGTCGCGGCGATCCTGCTGCAGACGCTCGTCGGCCCGAACTCGACCGTGCCGACGGTCGGCGCCTCCGGCGCGATCGCGGGCGTGCTGGGCGGGTACATCGTGCTGTACCCCCGTGCCAGGGTGCTGACCCTGATCCTCATCGTGATCATCCCGATCTTCCTGCGCCTGCCGGCGATGATCGTGCTCGGCCTGTGGTTCGTGGAGCAGCTCCTGTTCGGCTACTTCGACATCAATTCCGGCGGCGAGGGCGGCGGCGTGGCCTACTTCGCCCACATCGGCGGGTTCGCCTTCGGGCTGCTCGCGATCCGCGCGTTCGCGCGGGAGCGACCGCCGCCGCCGGCCGTGCCGCGACCGGCGTACCCCGGCTACGGAGGGCGGTGGTGATGCGCACGGTCGTCCTCGGCGTCGCGCTGGCCTTCATCGCCCTGCTGGCCTTCCTCACCCTGTTCGTGCTGTTCTCCAGCGGGCCGGACGTGCTGGTGATCACGTCCCTCGGCGTCCTGGCGCTGTTCGCGTTCGGGATCGTCGGCGCGCTCGGCAACCGCTGACCTGCACAGACCCGTACTCCGTATGGAGCAGTGAGGATGCCCCATCCCGAACCCACGCCCACACCCGGCCGCAAGGCCGACCACCTCCGCATCGCGGCGGGCCCCGGCATCCAGCACGGCGCCGGCGCCGGGCTCGACGCGGTGCGCATGCGCCACCGCGCGCTGCCGGAGCGCGATCTCGCCGACGTCGCGCTGGACTGCGAGTTGCTCGGCGCGCGGTTGGGCGCGCCGCTGCTGATCTCGGCGATGACCGGCGGCGCCGCGGCGGCGACCGACATCAACCGCCGCCTCGCCGACGCGGCCGCCGAGCACGGGGTGGCGCTCGTGTTCGGATCGGGCCGGCCGCTGCTGGAGGACCCGTCGCTGCTGCCCACCTACCGCGCGCCCGGGAGCGCCCGGCCGCCGCTGCTGCTCGCCAACCTCGGGGCCGCGCAGGTGCGCGGGCCGGGTGCGGCCGACCGTGCGGAGCGGATCGTCGAGCTGCTCGGGGCCGACGGGCTGTCCGTCCACCTCAACGCCGTCCAGGAGGCGGTCCAGCCGGAGGGCGAGCCCGAGTTCGCCGGCGTGCTCGACGGCATCGCCGCGGTCGCCGCGCGGCTGGCGCCCCGGCCGGTCGTCGTCAAGGAGGTCGGGTTCGGCATGGACGCCGAGGACGTCCGCGGGCTCGCCGCCACGGGCGTGGCCGCGATCGACGTCGCCGGCGCGGGCGGGACGAACTGGGCGCTGATCGAGGGGCGGCGCGACCCGCGCGCCGGCGCGGTCGCCGCGGCCTTCGGCGACTGGGGCGTGCCGACGGTGGACGCGCTCCGCGACGCGCTCCCGGCCGGCCTGCCGGTCATCGCGTCGGGCGGCCTGCGCCACGGCGTCGACGTCGCGAAGTGCCTCGCGCTCGGCGCGACGGCCGCGGGGCTGGCGCGGCCGTTCCTCATCGCGGCGCGCGAGGACCGCGCGGGCGCGGCCGTGGGCGAGGTGCTGCGGCAGCTGCGGGTCGCGACGTGGGCGGCGGGCGCGCCGTCGGCCGGCGCGCTCGGCGAGGAGCACCTCCGGTGAGGGTCGTCGTCATCGGCGCGGGGCTCGGCGGCCTCGGCGCCGCCCTGCGGCTGCAGGGCCGGGGCGCCGAGGTCACCGTGGTCGAGCAGCGCCCGCTTCCCGGCGGCCGCGCGTACCAGCTGCGCGACGCCGGCTACACCTGGGACACCGGGCCGTCGCTGCTCACGATGCCGTGGGTGCTGGAGGACACGTTCGCCGCGGGCGGGCTCGACCTCCACGCCGAGCTGACGCTGCGGCGGCTCGACCCGCTGTACCGGATCCGCTGGGCGGGCGAGGGCGAGCACCTCGACTTCAGCGGCGACCGGGCGCGGCTGCGCGAGGAGGTCGCGAAGTTCTCCGTCGCCGACGCCGCGCAGGTCGAGCCGTTCCTCGCGGCGCTGGAGCCCATCTACCGCGACGGCATCCTCGCCGCGGGCCGGCGGCCGTTCCTCCGGGCGGGCGACTTCGCGCGGCTCGTCCCGAAGATGGTGCGGCTGGACGCGCTGCGCCCCCTGCACTCGTTCGTCGCCCGCTTCTTCCGACACCCGCGGGTGCGCGAGGCCTTCTCCTTCCACTCGCTGTTCATCGGCGGCGACCCGTACCGGGTGCCGGCGATCTACGCCGCGCTCGTGCACCTCCAGGTCGCCGACGGCGGCTGGTACGCCGACGGCGGCGTGTACTCCGTCGTCGAGGCGATGGCGCGGCCGCTCGACGTGCGCTGCGGCGAGCCGGTCGAGGCGATCGAGCACGCGGGCGGGCGCGTGACGGGCGTGCGGCTCGCGGGCGGCGAGCGGAGCGCGGCCGACGTCGTCGTCTCCAACGCCGACGTGCTCCGCACGCACGCGCTCGTCGGCCGGCGGCCGCCGCGGCGCCGGCTGCGCGAGACGATGTCCTGCTTCCTGCTCTACCTGGGCACGGACCGCGTCTTCCCGTCGCTGCAGCACCACACGCTGCTGGTCGGCGACGGCTACCGCGAGTTCATCCGCGCCGTGACGCGCGGGCGCGAGCTGCCGGGCACGTTCTCCACCTACGTCCACGCGCCGTCCCGGACCGAGCCGGCGATGGCCGCGCCCGGGGGCGACTCCCTCGCCGTGCTGCTTCCGG
The DNA here is from genome assembly GCA_040510855.1 of Solirubrobacteraceae bacterium. GTDB lineage: Bacteria > Actinomycetota > Thermoleophilia > Solirubrobacterales > Solirubrobacteraceae > DASQMT01. The sequence goes on along the minus strand of JBEVIG010000103.1, from coordinate 688 downwards.
TGCCCAACCTCCGTGCGGGGATCGACTGGGAGCGCGACGCGGACGGGCTGCGCGACGCGCTCGTCGCCGACCTCGAGGGCACGTTCGGCCTCACGGGCCTCGACGCCGCCGTGCGCGTCGAGCACCGGATGACGCCGCTCGATTTCGCGCGCGACCTCGGCGCGGTGTGGGGGAACGCGTTCGCGGTCGAGCCGACGCTGCACCAGTCGGCCTACTTCCGCCACCCCAACCGCGACCGCCGGCTGGCGGGCCTCTACTTCGTGGGCGGGGGGACGCACCCCGGCGCGGGCGTGCCGGGCGTGCTGCTCGGCGCGGAGGTCACGGCCGGGCTCGTCGCCGCCGATCGCGGCCTGCGGCCGCGCGCGCGGGAGGCTGTCGCGGCGTGAGCACGGCTCCCGAGCGCACCCGCCCGGCGCCGCTGCCGGCTCGCGGCGCCCTGGCCGACGAGGCCCGGGCGACGACGAACCGCGTGGCGCGGACGTTCGCGCTCGCCTGCCGCCTGCTGCCGCGCACCGTCCGCGACGACGTGTATCTGCTCTATCTCGTGTTCCGCACGCTCGACGACCTGGTCGACGACGACCGCCCCGAGGCGGACGAGCGCGTCGCCGCCGTGGAAGCGTGGGCGCGCGGCGAGGACGGCCCGGTCACGCGCGAGGTCGCGGTGCTGGAGGACCTGGCCTCCCGCCAC
>JBEVIG010000102.1:0-6896 GCA_040510855.1 Solirubrobacteraceae bacterium | reverse complement strand
GCGCTCCTTGGAGTGCGTGCGCGTGTTGAGCACGTGCGTGTCGTGCGTCATCACGCCCTGGTAGACGCGGAAGAGGTTGATGCGCCCCGCGAACGGGTCGGCGCGCGTCTTGAAGACGTAGGCGAACATCTCGCCGTCCTCGACCGGCTCGAGCGTCATCTCCTCGACCTCGAGGCCGCCGTGCTGCACGGGCGACGGGAGGTCGTCGACGATCGCGTCGAGCAGCCGGTCCGAGCCCAGGCGCGTCGTGGCGACGCCGCAGGTCACCGGGAAGATGTGGCCGTGGTCGGTGCCGTCCTCGAGCGCGGTGACGATCTCGTCGTGGGAGATCTCCTCGCCCTCGAGGTAGCGCTCCATGAGCGCCTCGGAGTTCTCCGCGACCTCGTCCATGAGCTTCTCGCGGTACTCGTTGGCGAGCTCCACGAGGTCGTCGGGGATCGGGATCTCCTTGCCGTGCTCCCCGCCGTCGTACTCGTAGGCCTTCATGTCGACGAGGTCGATCACGCCGCGCACCTCGTGCTCGGAGCCGATCGGGATCTCCGTCGCGACCACGTGCGGGCCGAACGCGTCCTTGAGCTGGTCGAGCGTCCGGAAGAAGTCGGCACGCTCGCGGTCGAGCATGTTCACGTAGACGAGCCGGGCGACCCCGAGCTCGGACGCGCGCTCCCAGAGCCGCTGGGCGGACACCTCGACGCCCATCACGGCGTTGACGACGAACACCGCGGACTCGCAGACGCGGATGGCGCCCAGGGCGTCGGCGACGAAGGAGGGCTCGCCCGGCGTGTCGATCAGGTTGACCTTGACGTCGCGCCACTGGAAGGAGGCCAGCGACGCCGAGATCGACATCCCGCGCGCCTTCTCGTCCTCGTCGGCGTCCGAGACGGTCGTCCCGTCGGCCACGGTGCCGAGTCGCGACGTGGCCCCGGCCTCGAAGAGCAGTGCCTCGTGCAAGGAGGTCTTCCCGCTCCCGCGGTGTCCGACCAGGGCCACGTTGCGGATCCTGCTTGGGGCATGGGGCATGCCTGCGCCTCCTTCGGCCGTGCCCGCCTCCCTCGTTTCGGCAGGCTTGTGTCGGCGGACACTAGCGGGCCGTGAGACCCTGCGAAAGCCCCGGATCGGCCGGCGGCTACTCGTCGCGGAGGTTGTCGCCCTGGAGGCGGCTCTTGAGCCGCAGGACGGCCTTCGTGTGCAGCTGGGAGATGCGCGACTCGGTCACGCCGAGGACCTCGCCGATCTCGCGCAGGGTCAGGTTCTCGTAGTAGTAGAGCGCGATCACGAGCTTCTCGCGCTCGGGCAGCGCGCTGATCGCGTCGGCCAGCCGGTCCTTGACCTCGGACGCCGCGAGGAGCTGCTGCGGGTCGGGCGCGTCCGGGTCCTGGAGGGTGTCGAGCAGCGAGACCTGGTCGCCCGAGGAATCCGAGACCGCCCACAGCTCGTCGAGCGCGACGACGGTCGAGTTGGAGATCTTGATCAGCGACTCCTGGAACTCCTCGACCGAGAGGTTGAGCTCGCCGGCCATCTCCTCGTCGGTGGGCGTCCGGTGCAGCCGGTGCTCGAGCTTCCCGTGGGCGCGCTCGATTTCGCGGGCGCGGGCGCGCACGGAGCGCGGCACCCAGTCGAGCGCGCGCAGCTCGTCGATGATCGCGCCCTTGATGCGCGTGATCGCGTACGTCTCGAACTTGATCTCGCGGTCGAGGTCGAAGCGCTCGATCGCGTTGATCAACCCGATCAGCCCGTAGGAGATGAGATCCGACTCCTCGACGTGCGCAGGCAGGCCGGAGGACATCCGGCCGGCCACGTACTTCACGAGCGGGGAGTAGGCGACGACGAGCTGCTCCCTCGCCCGGTCATCCGAGCCTGGCGCTTTGTAGCGCCGCCAGAGGTCCTTCAGCTCGATCGCTTTGACGTTGGTTTCCAGCGTCGCTCCTCGGTGTTCACGCCCGGGGGTGGCTTCGTTCGTACGCTGCACGCAGGCGCGCTGACTCTACCCGAGTGTAGACCTGGGTCGTCGAGATGGACGAGTGGCCGAGCAACGCCTGGATGGCACGTAGATCGGCACCTCCCTCCAGAAGATGAGTCGCGAATGAATGCCTGAGGGCGTGCGGGTGCACCGCGCCCTGCGCCGCGGCGCTCCTCGCCCACATCCTCAGACGGCGCCTGACGTCCGACGTCGAGAGCCTCCGGCCGCTCTTCGAGAGGAACAGCGCGGGTTCCCCGGTTCCGCTGTCCAGCGCGGTTCGCGCACGCTCCAGATACCGGCGCACGGCGGCCAGAGCGTGCTCGCCGGCGGGCACGAAGCGGGTCTTGCCGCCCTTGCCCTCGACGCGGACCTGCTCGGCGTCGAAATCGATCGAAGAGACGTCCAGGTCGACGAGCTCCTCGGCTCGCAGGCCGCAGCCGTACGCGAGCTCGAACAGCGCCCGGTCGCGGATCTCGAGCGGCGTCGAGGCCGGGATCCGGTCGAGCAGCGCGGCGACGTCGGCCGGCTTGAGCGCGCGCGGGAGCCGCTGCGGGAGCTTGGGCGAGGCGAGCAGGTCGGCGGGATTGGCCTTCGTGACCCCGTGCTCGACGAGGACGCGGAACAGGGCGCGGAGGGCGGCGAGCTTGCGAGCGGTGGTCCGGGGCGCGAGACCGCGCTCGGCGAGCTGGGCGGCGTAGCGGCGCAGCCAGGGGTAGTCCACGTCGGCGGGCTCGAGCGTGTATCGCACCGCCCAGTGGGCGAGCTCGTCGGCGTCGCGGCCGTACACGGCGCGTGTCCGCTCGGCCGTCCCGCGCCGCAGCAGGTCGCGGTCCAGCAGCGTCAGCGCCTCGCGCCAGCCGGCCGGGAGGGCGTCGCTACCGTGGACGGCGATGGCCTCGTTCTTCATCGACACGTCCACGGGTCAGGTCGCCACCTTCCGCCAGCTCGTGGCGACGGGCGTCGCGGAGGCGTCAGGCACGCCGCCGCGGCCGTGGCATCCGATCCAGGGGACGGGGGACGCGACCACCATGTGGTACGCGGTCATGCGCAAGCAGGAGCGAGGCGTGTTCATCGGCACCCTGGTCCTTCGCCACACGGACCATCACGCCTCCCTGCTGCAACAGGGGTGGCAGGAGGTCGACGTGGACGAGATCCGGGCGTCCGGCGCCTAGGCGATGTAGATCGGCGCGCCGACCGGGACCTGGTCGTAGAGCTCGATCACGTCCGGGATCAGCATCCGCACGCAGCCGTGCGAGGCGGCCGTGCCGATCGAGGCCGTCTGGTCCGTGCCGTGGATGCCGGCGCCGTCGAAGATGCCCATCCAGCGCGCCTTGAGCGGGTTGGCGGGCCCGGGCGGGACGACCTTGCCGCGGTCCGCGGGCGCCACCCAGTCGGAGTTCGGCATGGTCCAGGCGGGGTCGACCGCCTTGTTCTGGATGTGGTAGAGCCCGGCCGGGGTGTCGAGGCCCACGGCGCCGATCGCGACGCTGTAGGTCTTCACCTTCTCCAGGTTCTTGTAGAGCGTGAGCGTGAAGTTGGGCCGGTCGACGATCAGGATCGCCGGGTACTCCTTGGCGAGCTCCCCGGTCGTCACCTTGGGCTTGACGACCTGGGTACGCCCGCGGACGGTCTTGTCGTCGCCGAGGTCGAGCAGCGTGCGCTGCACGTCACGGCGGAGCTTGGCCTTCTTGAGCGCGCGCCCGTCGCGGGAGGCCTGCGGCGTGATGTCGCCGCTCTCGAGATCGACGCTCGCGTCGACGGCCTCCTCGTCGATCTTCCCCGCCACGCGGTCGACGAGGCGGTCGATCGAGACCTCGGAGTAGCTGATGGAGAGGTCGAGATCCTCGTCGACCTCGCCGCCGCGGACGCTGCGCCACGCGCGCGCGAGCACGTTCCCCTCGCGCGAGCGCGCGAGCGCCGTCCGCACGGAGTCGTCGACGTCCACCTGGACCTGGGCGCGCTGCGGCGGCAGCGTGAACCGCTTGCCGCCGGCCTTCACCACGACCGTCTCGCTGAGCGGAGCCACCCGGCTGCGGAGCGCCGCGCTCGCCTCCGTTCCCGTCATCCCGCCGACGTCGATCCCGTCGATGCTGATGCCCTCCGCGATCTTGCCGGACTGCGACCGATCGACCGCGTAGACCGCGCCGGCGCCGACCAGGAGCACCACGACGAAGGCGGCGAACAGCAGAGCGACACGGGAGCGCATGGGTGCGCCGATGGTAGGGCGAACTCCGGCGGCAAGGAAGGGTTGCAACCAGACCACCGAGGGGGTTGAGTCGCACGCTCCGGAGGCCGATAAGCGGGGGGCATGTCCGACTCCGGCCGTTCCTCCCTGCGCCAGCGTCTGTTCGGCGTCGGTCTCCAGGGCCGGTTGATGTTGGCCATCACGGCGATGGTGCTGCTCGCGGGCGGGTTCCTCACCTACCGCGCGAGCGCGGCGATCAGCGACGCGTACCGCTGGACCGCCGAGGCCGAGGCGAGCTCGATCGCGCGAGCGTACGCCTTCGGGCTCACGCCGGACGACCTGGAGAGCGAGGCGCGGCTGCGCAAGCGCGCCGGCCGGCTCAGCGCCGTCCACCCCGACCTGATCGGCACCTCGATCATCCCGGTCGACCCCGGGATGAAGCAGGCGCGCTGGACCCAGGAGGGCGACAAGGGCACGATGATCTACCCGCTCGTCGCGCTCGACGACCGGGCCGCGGCCGCGCTCGAGCTCGACTTCCGGCTCTCCGAGCACGCCGCGGCGCGTGCCGCCGGCCACCAGGAGGTGCTGCTCACCGCGGTGGGCGGCGCCCTGCTGCTCCTCATCGGCCTCGGCTTCGCCACCTGGCGCCTCGTCGTCTCCCCGGTCGAGCGCCTCTCGCACTCCGCGCTGCTCGTCGCCTCCGGCCGCCCGGGCTCGGCGCTGCGCTGGCGCCGCCGCGACGCGGTCGGCGTCCTGGCCGGCTCGGTCGACGCGCTCGGCGGCACCGTCCGCTCGCTCCAGGCGCGGATCGACGGCCTCGACCGCGAGGACCCGCTGACGGGCGCGCTCAACCACCGCGGCCTCCACGACACGCTGCACGACATGCTCGAGTCGGCGCGCGACCAGCGCACGAAGGTCTCGATCGTCGAGATCGACATCGACAACTTCGAGTCGCTCAACGACCGCCGCGGCCACGCCGCGGGTGACGAGGTGCTCCGCGTCGTCTCACGCCTGATCGCCGGCGAGCTCCGCCCCGGCGACGTCCACGGCCGCATCGGCGGCGACGAGTTCCTGCTCGCCCTCCCCGACTCCGACGCCTGGGGCGCGGAGCGCGTGATCGAGCGCCTGCGCCACGCGATCGGCGCCGCCCCGCTGCCCGAGGGGACGCCGCGGCTCGCCTTCAGCGCCGGCATCGCCGAGTTCCCCCGCGACGCCCGCGACCAGCACGGCCTGATGCGGCTCGCCGAGGGCGCGCTGTACCGCGCCAAGCGCTTGGGCCGCGACCGCTGCGTCGTCTACTCCTCGTTCGTCGACGCCCCGCTCTCGCTGCAGGAGGAGGCGGATCGCGCGCGCACCGCCGGCCTGGCCAACACGGTCTATGCGCTCGCCCGCGCGGTCGACCTGAAGGACGGCTACACGCACCAGCACTCCGCCCGCGTCGCCCAGTACGCCGCGGTCCTCGCGCGCGAGATGGGCATGAGCGAGGAGGAGATCGACCAGATCCGCACGGCCGGCATCCTCCACGACGTCGGCAAGGTCGGCGTGGCCGACGCGGTGCTGCTCAAGCCCGCCCGGCTCACCGACGACGAGTTCCTCGAGATGCAGCGCCACTCCACGCTCGGCCGCGACATCGTCGAGGGCGCGGGCATGCCGGAGATCGCCGACTGGGTGCTCTACCTGCACGAGCGCTGGGACGGCCGCGGCTATCCCGAGAAGCTCGCCGGCGAGGACATCCCGCTCGCCAGCCGCGTGCTCGGCGTCGCGGATGCGTTCGAGGCGATGACCTCGTCGCGCCTGTACCGCCGCGGCATGGCGGTCGAGAAGGCGCTCACCGAGCTCGAGAAGTCGGCGGGTTCGCAGTTCGACCCGCAGGTGGCGCAGCGGATGGTCGACCTGGTCCGCGCGGGCGCGATCCCGCTGGGCGAGATCGGCGTCCTCGACGTGACCCACTACGGGTCGGCCGCGAGCTCCGCATCGGCGGCGCCGCCCGAGGAGGAGGGCGAGCCGGTGACCAACGTGTCGGACCCGGACGCCCCCGCTCCGGCGCCGCGAGGCGCCAAGCGCGCGGGCCGCGGCCCGGGCAGCGCGTCGAGCGCGCGGGCCAGCTCCGCCAGCTGATCGCGGCTCAGGCGGCCCAGCCCCAGCCCCTCGTCGCCGCGCACGGCGGGGCTCCAGCGCAGGAACTCCTCGACCTCGCGCTCGTACTGGTAGCCGGCGCCCTCGCCCCTGCGCAGCTCGCGCACGCGCTGGTGCTCGGCGAAGGCCTGGACGGTCTCGCGCGTCGTGGCGCCGAAGTGGTACCCGGCGGCCTTCAGGCGGCGGTTGTCGAGCCCGCGGCCGTAGCGGAGCTGCTGGAGCACCTCCGGCGGGAGCTTGATGCCCACGCGGCGCAGGACGGAGGCCGCGACGCCCGTGCCCCACGGCGGCAGGACCGGCGCGAGCGGCTTGCCGAGCAGGGAGCCGATCTCGGAGAGCGCGAGCACCCCGTCGGCGGCCGCGTTGTAGGCGCCGGGGAGGTCGTGGCGGGCGGCGTGGTCGAGCACGCCGTGGATGTCGTCCTCGGCGATGAACTGATAGCGCGGGTCGAAGCCGAGGATCGACGGCACGGCGGGCAGCGAGAGCAGCCGCGTGTGCGAGGTCGTCAGGTCGGGCCCGAGCCCGTTGGCGAAGCGCAGGACCGTGACGACCTTGTCCGCGTTGCGCTCGGCGAACGACGCGACGGCCCGCTCGGCCTCGACGATGTCGCGCTCG
>JBEVIG010000101.1:0-8136 GCA_040510855.1 Solirubrobacteraceae bacterium | reverse complement strand
GCCGAGCGTCTCCTCCACGTCGGTGTCGGGATCGGGGCGGTGGACCTGGTAGAGGTCGATGTGGTCCGTTCCCAGCCGCCGGAGCGAGTTCTCGACCTCGGTCATGATCCAGCGCCGCGAGCCGCCACGGCGGTTGGGGTCCTCCCCCATCGGCGCCCAGAACTTGGTGGCCAGGATCACGTCGTCGCGGCGGCCCTTCAATGCCTTGACGACGATCTCCTCGGACTCGCCGGCGGAGTAGATGTCTGCGCTGTCGACGAAGTTGATCCCGGCATCGAGGGCGCGGTGGATGATGCGGATCGAGTCGTCGTGGTCGGTGTTGCCCCAGGCGCCGAACATCATCGTGCCGAGGCAGAGCGGGGAGACCTGGACGCCGGTGCGCCCGAGCGGGCGGTACTCCATGGCTCAGGCCTCCGGGATGTCGCGGCCGAACGCCTCGAGCGTGATCTGCTCGGGCTCCGGCCCGCCGCGCTTGCCGGTCTCCAACCCGTCGATCGCGGCCAGCTCGTCGGGGGTCAGCTCGAAGTCGAAGACGTCGAGGTTCTCGGCGATCCGGTGCGGCTTGATGGACTTGGGGATGACCGAGCGGCCGTGCTGCAGGCCCCACCGCAGCATCACCTGGGCCGGCGACTTGCCGTGCGCCTCCGCGATCGCGGTGATGGTCGGATCCTGCAGGGTGCTGGTGTGCTCGCCCTCGCGGTAGAACGTGATGCCGCCGATGGGCGACCACGCCTGGGCCAGGATGCCGTGCTGCTCGCCGAACGCCTGCACGTCGGCCTGCGCGAAGTACGGGTGGCTCTCGATCTGGTTGACCGCGGGGACGACCCGGGCGCGGTCGAGCAGCCGGGTGAGGTGGTCGACCGTGAAGTTGCTGACGCCGATCGCGCGGACCTTGCCGTCGGCCTGGAGCGTCTCGAGCGCCCGGTAGGCCTCCAGCGTGCGCTCGAAGTCCGACGGCAGCGCCTGGTGCAGGATCAGCAGGTCGAGCTGCTCGACGCCGAGCTTGCGGGCGCTCTTGTCGAACGCGTGCAGTGTCTCGTCGTAGCCGTAGTCGGAGATCCACACCTTCGTCTCGAGGAACACCTCACCGCGGTCGAGGCCGGACGCGGCGACGGCCTCGCCGACCTGGCGCTCGTTGCCGTAGGCGGCCGCGGTGTCGATGTGCCGGTAGCCGGCGTCCAGCGCGGCGCGCACGGCGTCGCGGGTCTCCTCGGGCGGGGTCTGGAAGACGCCGAACCCGAGGGCGGGCATGTCGACGCCGTTGTTCAGGGTGAGGGCAGGGATGGTCGCGGGGCTCATGGGTCCCGTGCTCCTTTCGTTCATCGGGTTCTGGGTGCTAGGGACGGCGGGCGTCATCGGACGCGCGCGCATCGACCGGCGGTGTCGCGCTCCAGCTGGCCAGCAGGTCGAGCGCCTGCTGGGAGGCGGAGCCCGCTTCGGCGGTGTAGAGCGCCAGGCGCAGGCCGTCGTCGGCGTCGAGCGTCAACGTCTCGAACGCGAGCGTGAGCTCCCCCACGATCGGGTGCTGGAGGCGCTTGGTGCCGGTCCGGTGGAAGCGCACGTTGTGCGCCGCCCAGCGGACGCGGAACTCGTCGCTGCGGGTGGACAGCTCGCCGATCAGGTCCTGCAGGCTGCGGTCGTGGGGATTGCGCCCGGCCTGCGAGCGCAACGAGGCGACGAGCTCGGACGCCAGCTTGTCCCAGTCGGGGTAGAACTCCCGCGCCGCCGGGTCGAGGAACGTGAAGCGGCCGCTGTTGGCCGGCTGCTCGCGGCTCTCGAACACGGGCGCGTAGAGCGCGCGGCCGAGGGCGTTCGCGGCGAGGTAGTCGCCGTAGACGGTGCTGACGATCGCCGGCGCCTCGATCTGGTCGACCAGGCGGTGCACCACCGGCCGGACGCGCGGCTTGGGGGGTCGCGAGCGTCTCGGCGCGACGGGACTGGCGGCGCGGGCCAGGTCGAAGAGGTGCGCGCGCTCGGCGTCGTCGAGCTGCAGCGCGCGAGCGAGTCCTTCGAGCACGAGCTCGGAGACGCCGCTGACCTGGCCGCGCTCCAGGCGCCGGTAGTAGTCGGCGCTGACGCCGGCCAGCGAGGCGACCTCCTCGCGGCGCAGGCCGGGCACCCGCCGCTTGCCGTAGCCGGGCAGGCCGGCCTGCTCGGGCGTGATCCTCGCCCTTCGGCCGGCGAGGAACTCGGCGATGTCGTCGGCAGCGTTCACCGGACACGACGGTAGACCCTTCCCGCCGTGGTTGAGGGGCCCTGATGGTCCCCCTCTCGCAGGGCCTCTCACAAGCGTGCGATCGCGGGCACAGTGAGGGAGAGCCAACTCTGCCAGGAGACGTTCCATGAGCACCCAGACCACCCCGGGCCGCGTCGCGGTCATCACCGGCGCCTCGTCGGGGATCGGCGAGGCCGCCGCCCGCGTGCTTGCCGCAGACGGCCACCGCGTCGCGCTGCTGGCCCGCCGTGCCGACCGCATCCAGGCCCTCGCCGGCGAGCTCGGTGACGGCGCGATCGCCATCGAGGCCGACGTCACCGACCGCGACTCGCTCGTCGCGGCCGCGCAACGCGTCCAGGACGAGCTCGGCGGCGCCGACGTCCTCGTCAACAACGCGGGCGTGATGCTGCTCGCCCCGTTCACCTCCGAGCAGCGCGCCGAGCAGCGCCGGATGGTGGAGGTCAACCTGCTCGGCGCGATGACCGCGACCGAGGTCTTCCTCGACCAGCTCCGCGACGGCGGCGGCGACCTGATCAACATCTCCTCGGTCGCCGGACGCACGGCGCGTCCGGGCAACGCGGCCTATGCGGCGACCAAGTGGGGCCTGAACGGCTGGTCGGAGGCGCTGCGCCAGGAGCTCCAGCCCGACGTGCGCGTGATCGTCGTCGAGCCCGGCGCCGTGGCGACCGAGCTCGTGGAGCACATCACCCACGGCGAGACGAAGGAGGCGATCGAGCAGTTCTACGACGCGACGTCGATCACCGCCGACGACATCGCGCAGATCATCGGCTTCGCCGTCTCCCGGCCGCGCAGCGTGTCGATCAACGAGATCCTCGTCCGCCCGACCGCGCAGGCGCTCTGAGGCCCGCTCCTGCCGATGCTGCGATGCGCTTCCTCCGCCTCGACTTCGCCGGCGCCATCAGCCAGGCGCTCGCGCTCGTGCCGCGAGCTCCCGCGTCACCCGGGATGTCAGCCACGTCGCCGCCGGCCCCTTGGCCAGCCACCGGCCCTCCTCGGCCCAGGCCCAGGCGCGCGCCGCGGCCAGCGCCGCCTGGTCGCCCTTGCGGTCGTTCGCCGCGAACCAGGCGAGCGCCTCTCGGAGTGACGCGAGCACGAGCGGCGCCGGCAGCTCCGGAAAGACCTCGGCGGGCGGAGGGCCGGCGAGCGGCCGCCCCGCGTCGCGGCCGATCGCGACGTCGAGCACGAACCAGAAGCGCGGGTCCTCGGCCGGGTCGTATGCGGCGTGCTGCGTCATGCGCGGGCCGGTGTTGAGGTTCAGCTGGAACGCCGGGCCGAGCGCGTCCCGCAGGTCGTCGCACGCGTAGACGACCAGCTCGAGTCCCCGCACCGGGCACGGCAGCTCCGGATGCGAGACGCGGGCGGCAAGCCGCTCGCGCTCCGCCCGGGGCAGCCGGACGGTCGTCACGACCTGGACGTCGAGGTCGCTCGTCGCCGGATCCAGGTCGCCGAGCGCGCCGGAGCCGAAGAGCCACACGCCGACGAGACGATCGCCGAGCGCATCGTCCAGACGGGCCACCAGTTCGGCGAGGTAGTGCTCGATGTCCGCGCCGAGCAAGGCCGCAGGCCTTCAGACGCCGAGCCGGTCGCGCAGCCAGGCGACCTGGCGCGCCCGCTCGGCGTGGTAGGCCTCGACGCCGTGCCGCGCTTCGGCGATGCGGGCGGCGATGAAGCCCAGCAGGGCCGGGCCCTCGGCCTTCGACGGCTCGATGACCGCGCCCCACTCCTCGAAGCCCGGCCCGGCCTCGCGGACGAGCGCGTGGGCGCGTTCACCGCACTCGTGCACGTACGCGTCGCGCGCGGCGCCGTCCCAGGCGTCGACGCGCCGCAGCAGCCGGCCGCGGGGCGCCACCACCTTCGTGCGCTCGGCGACGACGTCGCCGCCCAGCTCGACCTCGTAGAGCTCGCGGCCGAGCCAGAGCGGGAGGTCCTCCGGCCGGCAGGCGTGGATGCCGCTGTGGCAGGGGTCCGCCCGCGCCTCGACCCAGTCACCCGGCGCCCCGTTCTCCGGCAGGGGCCACGGGTGCCGGCTGAAGACGCCCGTGCCGTCGCGGCGGAGGAACTTGTACGCGATCACGAGCGCCCCCGGTCGCGGAACGCGGTCAGCAGCTTCTGCCGCATCGCGGGCGGGACCTCCTCCTGCTCGATCCGCCCGACCGTGGCGATCGTCGTCCGGAGCTGTTCGACGTACCAGTCGCAGCCGTCGCAGAAGTTCAGGTGCTGCTCGAAGAGCGCCGCCTCGTCGGGCGACAGCGCACCCTCGAGGTAGTCCGTCACCAGCTCGACGACCTCCTGGCAGCTCACGTGCTCGTGCGAGTGCAGGTCAGCCATCGAGATGCTCCTCCAGCACGGCGCGGACACGCGAGCGGGCGCGATGCAGCAGCACGCGCTGGTTCGCCTCGCTCACCTCGAGCGCGGCGCAGACCTCCTCGGATGAGTACCCCTCGACGTCGCGCATCCGGATCACCGTCTGCTGCGTGGGCGGGAGCGCGGCGATCGCGCTCATCGCGACGCGGATCGTCTCGCGGTCGCGCGCCACCTCGTCCGCGGACCAGTTGCCCGGGTAGGCGCGCCAGTGGCCGGGGAAGGCGTCGTTCGCGCCGCGGAAGCGCTCGGGCGCCACCGCGGGCTCCTCGTCCTCGCCGGCGAGCGCGGTGAACGGCACGCTGCGCGCCTCGCGCACCCCGCGCGTCTTGGCCTTGTTCACGAGGATGGCGAGGATCCACGTCTTGAGCGAGGCCCGGCCCTCGAAGCGCTCGAGGCCCTGGATGACGGCGAGCCACGTCTCCTGCACGACCTCCTCGGCCGTGGCGCGGCCCTTCACGTAGGTCTGCGCCACCGCGAGCATCGTGCCGTAGTGACGGGCGACGAGCGCTTCGAACGCGGTCTCGTCGCCCGCCCGCAGGCGCGCCAGGAGCTCTGCCTCGGCGGCGGTCGCACGGCCCGCGAGCTCGGCCTGGGTCATCCTCGGCCGAACCTATCCGCGGGTCGTGCGCCGGCGCAACCCGTCACGCGGGCGTGACCACCACGAGGACGCGGCCGTGGTGCAGCGCCGCGACGTCGGCGGCCGCCGCGCGCGCGTCCAGCCCGGCGTCGGTCAGCCGGCGCTCGAGCTCGCGGTGGGAGGCGACGTGCTCGCGGCGCACGCCGTCGGGATAGGTGGCGACGACGTCGCGATCGACGTCCGCGAAGCTGCCGCGGCGCTGCTCGCCGGCGCTCGCGAAGTCGCCCATGCCGTCGGCGCTCGAGCCGGAGGCGCCGGCGTACGCGCCGACGCGGTCGGGCATGCCGGCGAATGCGCCGACGCGGTCGGCGCGATGGTCGGCCGGCGTCCGGCCGGTGAGCACGCTGATGTGCTGCCCCGGCGTGCCGCCGGCGAGCAGCCGCTCGACCGCGGCGTGGGCCTCGGCGTCGTTGTCGTACGAGGAGCACTGGATGGGCATGGCGGGTCCCTTCGGTCGGTTGACGTCGTGTGGTCCGCCGGCGGGGCGCGCCGTTACAGGGCGCAGCAGCGCGAGTCCGAGGGCGGGGAACAGCAGCACGGAGAGCAGGCCCGCGCCGACGAGCGCGGCGGCCTCGCCCGGGCCGACGAGCTCGAGCTCGGCGCCGATCGCCGTCGCGGTCACGAGGAACGGGAGCGAGGTCGCCTGCAGGAGCCCGGCGACGGCCACCTCGCGACGGTCGAGCAGCCGCGCGTAGCGCAGGGCGGGCAGCCCGCGCACGAGCAGCAGCGCCAGCACGAAGAGCGGCACGGCGGCCAGCGCCGAGGCGCTGCCGGCGAGCGCGCCGAGGTCGAAGCGCAGCCCGCTCGCGACGAAGAACACCGGGATGAACACCCCGAAGCCGATCGCCTCGAGCTTGCGCCGCAGGTCCGGGTGGGTCATCGCCCGGTCGGGGTCGGCGAGCGAGAGGACGGCCCCGGCCGCGAACGCGCCGAGGATGACCTCGAGGCCCAGGTGCTGCGCGGCGGCCGCGAAGCCGACGAGCAGCACGATGGCGCCGCGGACGCGGATCTGCGCCGTCGTGTCCTGCAGCCGCAGCAGGTCGGCGCGGATGCGCATCGAGCGCTGGGCGCCCCGCACGACGAGCAGCACCGCGGCGGCGAGCGCGAGCAGCGCGCCGACGAGCACGACCGTCGCTCCCGGGCCGCCCTCGCCGGCGAACAGCAGTGTGAGGAGCACGATCGCGGCGAAGTCGGCGATCGAGCCGCCCGCGAGCACGAGTTGCCCCAGCGGCGTGTCGACGCGCCCCGTGTCCTTGAGCACCGGGATGAGCACGCCCAGCGACGTCGCCCCAAGCGCGACCGCGACCAGCAGGGGCGTCTGCACGAGCCCGCCCGCCGACAGCGCAAGCGCCACCGCGACCGCGATGGCGAGCGAGATCGCGTACCCCGACGCCGCCAGCCGCAGCACGGGGCCGCGCAGCCGGGCGAAGTCGACCTCCAGCCCGGCGAGGAAGAGCAGGAATGCGAGGCCGAGCGTGGCCAGGATCTCGATCGGCTCGTCGATCTCGACCCAGCCGAGCACGGACGGCCCGACGACGATGCCGGCAACGAGCTCGAGCACGACCGCGGGGATGCGCAGGCCGGGCGCGAGCCCCAGCATGAAGGGCGCCGCGAACGCGACCGCGACGACGACGAGGAGTCCGTCGAAGGAGGGCATGCCGGAGCAGTCCGGCGAGCGCGGCGGGCGTTACGTGTAACGCCGAGCGGTGAGCCGCGACCAACCGGCGTCCATTCCTGTACGACCCTCGGAGGTCCTCATGCCGGTCCCCTTCCAGCGCCCTCGGGCGCTCGTGCTCCTGCTCGCCCTGACGGCGGCGGCGCTGCTGCTCGCCGCCACCAGCGCGATGGCCTCGAGCGGCGGCGCGCTCTACACCCAGACGAACGATCCCGCGGGCAACAGCGTCCAGCGGTTCGACCGCGGCGCCGATGGCTCGCTCGCCCCCGCCGGTACCTACGCCACGGGCGGGGTCGGGCTCGCCGGGCTCGGCGGCCGCCAGGGCGCGGTCGAGCTGAGCGACGACGGCCGCCACGTGTTCGCGATCAACGCCGGCTCCGACAGCGTGTCCGTGTTGCGGGAGAAGCCGCACCGGCTGCGGCTCCTCGGCAGCGTGCCGTCCGGCGGTGCCGCGCCGGTGAGCGTCGACGAGCAGGACGGCCGCGTCTACGTGCTCAACTCCGGCGGGACGCCGAACGTCACCGCGTTCGCGCGGCGCGGCAACGGCGGGCTCGTCGAGATCGGGCGCCGCGACCTCGCGCCCGGCGCGTCCGGCACCGCGCAGGTCTCCGTCACGCCCGACGGCCGCTCCCTCGTCGTCTCCGAGCGCACCGCGAACCGCCTCGAGACGCTCCCGCTCGACCGCTCCGGTCGCCCCGGCGCGCCCGTGGTGACGGCATCGAGCGGCGCCGTGCCCTTCGGCTTCGGCATCTCCCGCGAGGGCACGCTCGTCGTCTCGGAGGCGGGCGCGAGCACCGTCTCCTCGTACCGGCTCGGCGCCGGCGGCGCGCTCGACGCCATCTCCGCGTCGCTGCCCGTCGGTCAGGGAGGCGCGTGCTGGGTCGCCGTCTCGCCGTCCGGCCGCCTCGCCTACACCGGCAACGTCTCCGGCAGCATCAGCGGCTACGCGGTCGGCCGGGACGGGGCGCTGACCGCGCTGGACACCGACGGCCGCACCGCCGTGCTGCCGACCGCGCGCGACCTCGACTTCGAGCCGCGCGGCCGCTTCCTGCTGGCGATCGCCGCCGGGAACGCGACCACGGGCGGCCAGGTCGCCTCGTACCGCGTCGCCGCCGACGGCTCGCTGACGCTCGTCGACACCGCGCCGGCCGCCGCCGGCATCACGGGGGCCGCCGCCTCCTGAGCGACGGATCGCGCGACCGGCCGTAACGCCGCGGCCGGTCG
>JBEVIG010000100.1:0-13737 GCA_040510855.1 Solirubrobacteraceae bacterium | reverse complement strand
GTGCGCTCGCGCGTATCGGCGATCAGGCGCTCGACCGCCGGGCCCATGTCAGCCGGTGAGGACATCCGCTCCGAAGGGACGCGCCGCTGATTCGACACGTGTTCTATGTAGTCGGCACGCCGATGCACCGACTTGAGTTGTGGCGGGACGGATCCCGCCCAGGCAGGGACGGAAGAAAGGAATCAGGGATGAAGGTCTGGAAGGTCGCCGCGGCGCTGATCGCGGCGATGGTGCCGGCGGGAGTGGCGACGGCGCCGGCGCATGCCGGGCTGCTCGCGCAGAGCGCAGGCAAGTGCCCGACGCTCTCGAGCAAGCAGGTCTTCCGGCCGTGGCTGGACATCGCGCAGTACGTGCCCGCCCCGGGCGGCACGGCGGAGTCCACGACGGGCTGGAAGCTCGAGGGCGGCGCCAAGCTCGTCGCGGGCAACGAGCCGTGGAAGGTCGCGGGCTCGGGCACCCGCTCGCTGGCGCTGCCGGCGGGCGCGAAGGCCACCACGTCGGCGGCGTGCGTCGGCCTGGGCCACCCGACCATGCGCTTCTTCGCGAAGCGCACGAGCGGGACGGTCCTCTCGACCCTCAAGGTCGAGGTGCTGTTCGACGGGCTCGGGGGGCTGGTCAAGAGCCTGCCGATCGGCGTCGTGCTGGGCGGGAGCAACTGGCAGCCCACGCTGCCCTTCCCGGTCGTGGCGAACCTCCTGCCGCTGCTGCCGGGGCAGATGACGCCCGTCGCCTTCAGGTTCACCGCCGTCGGCGGCACCTGGCAGGTCGACGACGTCTACGTCGACCCCTGGCGGGCGCGCTGACGCTGACGCGTCAGGCGGTGGCGGGGACCTGCTGCGTGATGCAGTGGACCCCGCCGCCGCCGAGCGCCAGCACCTCGCCGCCGACGGCGACCACTTCGCGCCCCGGGTAGAGCGACCCGATCAGCGCGAGCGCCTCCGCGTCGGTCTCCTCCCCCCGCGTCGGGACGATTATCCCGCCGTTGCACAGGTAGAAGTTCGTGTACGGCACCACGACCGGCGGGTCCTGGCCGGCCGCGTAGGGCAGCCACGGCAGCTCGACGACCTCGAGCCCCGCGTCGCGCAGCCGCCGGGCGTTCTCCGCGCAGTGCCCGAAGTTCGGGTTGGCCTCGTCGGCGACCGTCTGGAGCACGACCTTCCCCGGCTCCACGAACGCGCAGATGTTGTCCACGTGCCCGTCGGTGTCGTCGTCCTCGACCAGGCCGAGGCCGAGCCAGACCACCCGCTCGACGCCGAGGTGCGCCTTCAGCCGCGCCTCGATCTCCTCGCGCGACAGGTGCGGGTTGCGGTGCCGCTCGAACAGGCACTGCTCCGTCGTGATGAGCGTGCCCTCGCCGTCGACGGTGATCGAGCCGCCCTCGAGGATCAGGTCGGTGGCGTCGCGCCGCTCCTCCCCCAGCGCCTCCAGGACCCGCGTCGCGAAGACCGCGTCCTCGTCCCAGGGCCGGAACTTCTCGCCCCAGGCGTTGAAGCCGAACTGGATCCCGGCCCGCCGGCCGTCGCCGTCGAGCAGGAAGATCGGGCCGGAGTCGCGCGCCCAGGAGTCGTCGAGCGGCATCTCGACGACCTCGACACCCGCCCCGCACCGCCGCCGCGCCTCGTCCGCGAAGCGCGGATCGGCCGCCATCAGCACCGGCTCGAAGGCCGCGATCGCGTTGGCCACCTCGGCGTGCGCGTCCTGCGCGGCCCGGAAGTGCTCCTGCCACATCGACTCGCGCGCCGGCCAGCACATGATCGTGCGCTCGTGCGGCGCCCACTCCGCGGGCATCCGCGCGCTCATCGCGACCTGAGCTTGCGCGTGCGGGTCCGCTCCTCCTGCTTCTCCACCACGTTCTGGATCAGCTTCAGGATCTCGGCCGGCCCGCTGGCCTTCACCGTGCCCGACTCGAACCCCTCGCGCCAGGCGCGCAGGTTGCCCTCGCGCGCGAGCTCGTTGAACTGCGCGCGCGGGATCGAGACCCGGACCTTCGCGTCCGACGCGATGTCGCGCGTCACCTTGGGCCCGGGGACCTCGACGCGGAACAGCTGGATGTCGCCGCGGCCGCGCAGCTCGAGCTCGATGACGAGCTTGAGCTTGGCCAGCGCGGGCACCTCGGCCTGGAAATTGCGGACGCCCTCCTCGATGAGGGCCTTGGTGTCGGCGGTCGACATGCGATGCGGGATCCTATCCCTCGCCATGGACTACCAGCACATCCGCTACGAGCAGGAAGGCCCCGTCACCGTCGTCACGATCGACCGCCCGGAGCGGATGAACGCCGTGGCACCCCGGACCGCCGACGAGCTGCGCGACGCGTGGACGCGCTTCCGCCACGACGACGCCGCGCTCGTCGGCGTCCTCACGGGCGCCGGGCAGGAGGCGTTCTGCGCCGGCGGCGACCTCAAGGCCGCTTGGGAGGGCGACCTCGTGACCTCGCTCGGCGACGGAATCCTCGGCCCGACGCGCTGGACCGACCTCCACAAGCCGACGATCGCCGCGGTCAACGGCGTCGCGTACGCCGGCGGCCTGGAGTGGGCGTGCTGGACCGACCTCTGCGTGGCCGACGACCACGCCACGTTCGGCGTGACCTGCCGGCGCTGGAACATCGGGCTGGGCGACGGCGGCACCCAGCGGCTGCCCCGGATCGTCGGCTACCGCGTCGCGATGGACCTCATCCTCACCGGCCGGGTGATCGGCGCCCACGAGGCGCACCGCATCGGCCTGGTCAACGAGGTCGTCCCGCGTGGCACCTGCCTGGTCCGCGCCCGCGAGCTCGCCCACGCGCTCGCCACCCTCCCCGTCCCCGCGATGCGGACGGACAAGGAGGCGGCGGCGCGCGGCTGGGGCCGGCCGCTCGACGAGGGCCTGGAGATCGAGGCGGAGTGCTTCGCCCGGCTCGTCGGCGGCGCCGAGATGGCCGAGGGCCTGCGGCAGTTCAACGAGCGCGACCACCCGGATCGCGGCGACGGCCCGCCGAGCACGCCCGGGCTCTCACGGCCTCACGCGTAGAGCACGACCTTCCCGACGGTGCCTCGCCGTTCGAGCGCGGCGTGCGCCTTCGCGGCCTCGGCCAGCGTGTACGGCGCGTTGAGGAGCGGCGTCCAGCCGCCCGCCGCGGCCCGCGCGAGCGCCGCCGTCTCCAGGCTGCGGAGCCCTCCGGGGCGCTCGAACATCCGCTTCCCGAGCACCGGATGCGACGTGATGCCGCGCCGGGCGAGCGCGGCCTCGTCCAGCTCGGTCGGCTCGCCGGAGGACCAGCCGAAGACGGAGACCCGGCCCCCGTCGCGGACGCGCCCGAGCGCCGCCCGGCCGCGCTCGCCGCCGACGCCGTCGAGCAGGAGCGTCACCGGCCCGACGGCCTCGTCCCAGCCCGGCTCGTCGTAGTCCACGGCGAGGTCCGCGCCCAGGTCGCCGGCGTGCCAGACCTTGCTGCGGCCGCCCGCGGCGCCGACCACCCTCGCCCCCGCGTCCTTCGCGGCCTGGACGAGGAGCGAGCCGAGCCCGCCCGCGGCGCCGAGGATCAGCACGGTGTCGTCCGGGCCGGGCGGCGCGGCCTCGAGGACGCCGAGCGCCGTGCGCCCGGTGCCGATCATCGCCACCGCGGCGGGGAGCGCGAGCGCGGACGGCACCTCGTGGACCGCGTCGGCCTCCCGCACGGCCCGCGTCGCGTAGCCGCCGCTCGCCTGGCCGAGGTGCGCGACCGCCCGGCGGCCGAGCCAGGCCGGGTCCACGCCCTCCCCCACCGCGTCGACCACGCCGGCGACCTCGCGGCCCGGCGTCATCGGCAGCTCGGGGAGCGGGAACGGGCCGCCGGACCTCCCGGCGCGGATCGACGTGTCGAGCAGGTGGACGCCGGCCGCGGCGACGGCGATCCGGACCTGGCCGGGGCCGGGCCCGGGGTCGGGCACCTCCTCGAGGCGGAGGACGCCGGGTGGACCGAACTCGTGCTGGCGGATCGCGTGCATGCCGCGGACGCTAGGCGGGCGCGTGCGCCGTCGCCACGGGTCATCGGTCCTAGGACCGCGCTGGTCTCACGCTCGACTGGACGGTGAGCCTTAGGCCGCGCGCGCGCTCAACCATGCCACCAGCGGGGCCGGCAGCTCCGGCGCCGCGGCCGCCCGGGCGGCCAGCGCGTCGTCGTGCATGATCGCCCGGAAGACGAGGCCGATCGAGACGTCGTGCGGCGGCCGGGAGACCACCTCGATCGCGTCTCCGGCGCCGAGCTCCCCTGGCACGACGACGCGCAGGTAGGCGCCCGGCCGCGCCACCTCCGCGAAGCGCCTGACCATCAGCGGGTCGCCGAAGCGGATCCCGAGCTTGGAGCACGGCTGCCGCGGCTGGCAGACCTCCAGCTCGGTGCTCCCCACGCGCCAGCGCTCCCCGATGACCGCGCCGGTCACGTCGAGGCCCTCCACGGTGAGGTTCTCGCCGAACGCGCCCGGCCCGAGCGCGCGCCCGAGCTCCGCCTCCCACCAGGCCGTGTCCTCGGCCGCATAGGCGTAGACGGCCTTGTCGGGTCCGCCGTGGACGCGGAGGTCGGCCTGCTCGTCACCGTCCAGTCCCACAGGACCGACGGCCACCCGGCCCTCGACGGGCGCCTTGTGGATCGCGCTCATCAGCGGCCGGCCGCGGCGCACGCCGACCTGCCGCGCGCGGCCGGTGCTGACCGCGACGAGCCGCCCGCTCACCGCGCGCCCCGGGCCGTCGCGACCGCGGCGGTCAGCGCGGTGCGGAGGAAGCCGCCGTCGCCCCCGGCCGTGACCATCGCGAAGCCCTCGGCCGCGAACCCTGCCGCGTCCAGCGGGTCGAGGCAGTGCAGGCCGCAGAGCTTCTGGGCGGACTCGGCCGCGGCGCGGACCGTCCTGATCGCCTCGAGCACCGTCGGGTCCTCGAGCCGCGGCGACGGGTGGCCGCCGAGGCCGAGGCTCAGGTCCGACGGGCCGATGTAGACGCCGTCGAGCCCGTCCGTGCCGACGATCGCGTCGACCGCCTCGAGCCCGGCCCGGGTCTCGATCATCGCCAGCACCAGCGGCTCCTCGGCCGCGTCGCCGCGGACCCGGCCCCACGACCGCCGCCCGGCCGGCGCGTAGCGGCAGGCGGACACGATCGCCGCCGCCTCCTCCGGGCCGTCGACGAGCGGCACGATCACGCCCTCGGCGCCGAGGTCGAGCGCATGGCCGATCACCCACGGGTCGTGGGAGCCGACGCGGACGAGCGCCGGGGTGCCGGCGCCCTGGATCGCCTGGAGCAGCACGAGCAGATCGCCCGGCCCGACGGCGCCGTGCTGCTGGTCGACGACGACGTAGTCGGCGCCCGCGCGAGCCGCGAGCTCGGCGGTGACGGGCGAGGGGATCGTGGCCCACAGCCCGATGGCCGAGCCGCCGGGGTGCAGGATGTCGCGCGCGCTCACAGGAGCATCTCCGGTTCGATCTCGTGCCGCAGCGGGATCATCGTGCCTGGACCGTATCGCCGCCGCGCGACGGGGAGGCCCGTCCACCCCGTCGGGGCGTGCCCGCCCGGACGGCCCGGGCGTACGGTGGGCTCATCCCACGGAAGGGAACGTCATGAGCAGGACGCTCATCGGCGCAGCGCTCATCGCCGCGGTGCTCGCCCTCAGCACGAGGCCGAGCGCCGCGGCGCCCGCCGTGCAGGCCACCGGGGACGCGCTGCGCGTGGACGGGACGGAGTTCCGCGTCTACGGCTTCAACTACGAGTTCGACGGCACGCACCCCAACCTCGCCTACCTCGACGTGCCGAGCCGGGCACGGCTGCTCCGCATGCGCGCGGACTTCCGCGAGGCCGCGGCGCTCGGCGCGAACACGCTGCGCCTCTACGTCGAGTTGCGGCACGTCATGGCCTCGCCGACCCGCACGCGTCCGGAGGGCCTGCGAGCGCTGCGGCGCACGCTCGCCGAGGCGCGGCGCGCCGGGCTGATGGTCGACCTCACCGGCAACCTGGCGTGGGACGCCGGCCGCTCGCCGGCCTGGTACGACGCGCTGCCAGAGCGCGAGCGCTGGCAAGTGCAGGCCGGCTTCTGGCGCGCGGTCGCGGCCGTGGGCGCCCGGGCGCCGAGCCTGCTCTTCTACGAGCTCACGAGCGAGCCCGCGATCGGCGACTCGCCATCCTGGTACGCGGGGCGCCTCGGAGACCAGTGCTTCGTCCAGTTCGTCGTCCGCAAGCTCCGCGGCCGCGACCCGGTCGCCCTCGCCCGGGCGTGGACGCGGCTGCTCCGCGACGCCGTCCGGAGCCAGGACCGCCGTCATCCGGTGAGCATCGGGCTGCTGCCCCTTCGCGGCTGGGCGTTCGATCCCGCGAACCTCTGGGACCTGCTCGACGTGGTGACCGTGCACAAGTACCCGCTCGAGGAGCACCGCGCCGAGACGGCGGCGCTGATCCGCCACTTCGCCGCGCAGGGCCGTCCGCTGCTGCTGGGCGAGACGTTCGCGTTCGACCGCGTGGCGTACGAGGACTTCCTGCTGGAGACGAGCGGCCTGCTCGCCGGCACGCTCTCGTTCTACGACGGGCGCGCGCCGCACGAGGTCGCGACGACCACGCCCACCGGCGCGATGTACCGGCAGAACCTCATCTCCTACCTCGGCCTGCGCACGAGCCTCGGCGCGTCGCCGCCCGCGCTGCCCTAGCCGCGGACGCGGTCGCCGTGCGGGTCGTACAACGGCTCGGCGGCGACCTCGCCCGCCACCCACTCGCCGAAGATCTCGACGGCGACCTCGGTGCCCGGCGCCGCGTGCTCCGGCGGCAGGTAGGCGTAGGCGATGGACCTGCCGACCGTGTAGCCGTAGCCGCCGCTCGTGACGCGCCCGAGCACCTGCCCGTCGACCCGCACCGGCTCGTTGGAGAGCGCGACGGAGCGCGGGTCGGCCAGCACCAGGCAGCACAGCCGCGGCGCGGTGCCGTCCTCGCGGGCGCGCAGCAGCGCCTCGCGGCCGATGAACTCGTCCTTGTCGAGCTTCACCGCGAACCCCAGCCCGGCCTGGAACGGCTGCTCGTCGGGCGTGATGTCGGCGCCCCAGACGCGGTAGCCCTTCTCCAGCCGCAGCGAGTCGATCGCGCGGTAGCCGCCCGCGACGAGCCCGTGCCCCTCCCCCGCCGCCCACAGCGTCCGCCACAGCGCGGCCCCGAACTCGGCCGGGCAGTAGAGCTCCCAGCCCAGCTCGCCGACGTAGGTCACGCGCAGCGCGCGGACGGGCACGTCGCCGACGTCGATGTCCTGGCAGGTGAGGTAGGGGAACGCCTCGTCCGAGAGGTCCACGGTCGTGCAGCCCGCCAGGACGTCGCGCGCGTTCGGGCCCCACAGGCCGAAGCACGCCGACTGGGACGTGACGTTGGCGAGCTGGACGTCGGCCGAGCCGGCCGCCGGCAGGTGCGAGCGGATCCAGGCGAGGTCGTGATTGCCGAACGCGGTCCCCGTGACGATCCCGAAGCGGTCCTCCGCGAGCCGGGTGACGGTGAAGTCGCACTCGATCCCGCCCCGGCGGTTGAGCATCTGCGTGTAGGTGACCTTCCCGACCTCGCGTGCCACGCGGTTGCCGCACAGCCGCTCGAGGAACTCCGCCGCGCCGTCGCCGCTGACCTCGAGCTTGGCGAACGAGGTCTCGTCGAACAGCGCCGCGGCCTCGCGGCATGCCCGGTGCTCGGCACCGATCGCCGGCGCCCAGTGCATGCCCGCCCAGCCGCGCGGGCGCAGCGCCCCGTCCCCCGCCGCGTCGTTCGACGCGTACCAGTTCACCCGCTCCCAGCCCGACTTCTCGCCGAACACCGCGCCGTGCTGGACGTGCCAGGGGTACGCGGGCGACGTGCGCAGCGGCCGCCCGGCCAGCCGCTCGTGGTTGGGGTACTTGATGTCGTAGTAGGTCTCGTAGACCTCGCGGGTCTTGGCGAGCGTGTAGCGCGGCGAGCGGTAGTGCTCGCCGAAGCGCCGGATGTCCATGTGCCAGAGGTCGAGCGACGGCTCGCCGTCGACGATCCACTCCGCCATCACCTTGCCCACGCCACCCGCGCCGGCCAGCCCGTGCGCGCAGAAGCCCGCGGCGACGTAGAGCCCGCGCACCGCCGTCTCGCCGAGGCAGAACTCGCCGTCGGGCGTGAACGCCTCCGGGCCGTTGATGAGCTTCGTGACCTTCACGTCCTCCATCGCCGGGACGCGCTTGCGCGAGTTGATCACGATCTCCTCGAAGCGGTCCCAATCCTCCTCGAGCAGGCGGCCGTTGAAGTCGGGCGGGATCTGGTCGAGCCCGCGGCCGCCGTCGCGCAGCGCCCACGGCGCCGAGGCGCGCTCGTAGCCGCCCATCACGAGCCCGCCGCCCTCCTCGCGGAAGTAGATGAGGAGGTCGGGGTCGCGCATCGTCGGCAGGTGCGAGCCGCCGCGCTCCCGGAACGGCTGGGTCACGAGGTACTCGTGGGCGAACGGCACGATCGGGATGCGGACCCCGGCGAGCCGCCCGATCTCCGCGGCGTACATGCCGCCCGCGTTGACGACGACGTCGGCCTCGATGTCGCCCTTGTCCGTCCGCACGCGGTGGACGCGGCCCCGGTGGACGTCGATGCCGAGGACGCGGGTGTTGAGGTGGATCGCGCAGCCGCCCCGCCGCGCGCCGTCGGCCAGCGCGTAGGTGAGCTGCGAGGGGTCGAGGTAGCCGTCCGTCGGCAGCCACGACGCGCCGAGCACCCCGTCGGTGACCATCAGCGGGAACCTCTCCCGCGCCTCCTCGGCGGAGATCAGCTCGAGCGGGAGCCCGAACGTCTTCGCCCAGCCCGCCTGGCGCCGCGTCTCCTCCCAGCGCTCCGGCGTGCAGGCCAGCCGGATGCCGCCGCACTCGGTCCAGCCCGGGTCGAACTCCCCGCCGCCGAGCTTCCGGTACAGCTCGACGGAGTACATCATCATCTTCGTCAGCGAGACGGACGAGCGGAGCTGGCCGACGAGCCCCGCGGAGTGGAACGTCGAGCCGCTCGTGAGCTGGTTGCGGTCGACCAGCACGACGTCGCGCCAGCCCAGCTCCGCGAGGTGGTAGGCGATCGACGTCCCGCCCACCCCTCCCCCGATGATCACGCAGCGGGCGCTCGAGGGCAGGTCACGGTTCAGCGCCACGGGCGGCCTCCAGCCAGGTCTCGAAGCGGGGGTCGTCCATCGCGGCGCCCACGCGGGTCAGGTGCTCGTCCGCGTAGGCGGCGAAGTCGAAGTCCAGCTCGGAGATCCCGCGCTGGACGACGCCCCACATCCCCTCGCGGAAGTCGGACATGATCCGCATCAGCCGCAGCGCGGCGAAGCGGCGGTCGGTGCACGGCTCGCCGAAGTAGGCCGCGAGCAGGGCCTCGTCGTCGCCGTCGGAGAAGCCGTTGTTGACGGAGAGGTTGCCGAGGTCGAAGAAGCGGTCGCCCATGCCCGCGTACTCCCAGTCGACGATCCGGACGCGCTCGCCGTCGTGGATGAAGTTCGCGTTCAGCAGGTCGTTGTGGCACGGGACCGGCGTGTGCTCCGGCCCGGTGAGCAGCTCGCGGATCCGGCGGGCGCGGGACAGCAGGCGGCCGAACTGCGGCGGGACCGGGGTCCCGTGGGCGACGGCGGTGGCGCGGTAGGCGTCGACGATCGCGAACGAGTCGAAGCGGGCGCGCAGCGGCGGGCCGGCGTGGACGGCCCGCAGCGACGCGGCGAGCTCCTCGAGCCGCTCGCGCAGCGCCTCGGGCGGGATCGGCGCACCCGTGATGAACGCGGTCACGAGGCAGGGCGGCTCCGTGCGGAAGGCGACCACGCGCGGGCCGACGCCGACCGTGGCGGCCGCCTCGGTGGCCGCGCGCTCGGCCTCGCGGTCGATCCCGAGCAGCTCCGTGTCCTTGCCCGGGAGGCGCACGACGACGTCGCCGGCCTGCGCGAGCGGCACGCGGAAGTTCCGGTTGGTGATGCCGCCGTCGAGCGCGACCGGCTCGCGCGTCGCCGCTCCGAGCTCGGGCTCGAGCGCCGCCAGCACGCGCGTGAGCTCAGCGAGCACGGGCGCGGAGGTCGTCGGGTGCCACGCGGATCACGAACCGCGCGCGGTCGCCGCGGTGGCGGTCGCGGGCGAACTCCACCGGCGTGCCGTCGGCGGCGTAGGAGGTGCGCTCGACGAGCATGAGCGGCGCGCCCTCCGCGACGCCGAGGTGCTCGGCGTCGTGCGCGCGGGCGGCGACGGGCTCGAGCCGCTCCGTCGCGCTCACCGGCGCGAGGCCGTAGTGCTCGTCCATGAGCGCGTAGATCGAGCCGCCGAGGTCGCGCTCGAGCAGCCCGGGGAAGCGCTCCGCGGGCAGCCAGGTGTCCTCGAGCGTCATCGCCCGCCCGCCGCCGGAGCGCACGCGCTCGATCCGCAGCGCCGGCGCGCCGGCCTCGAGCCCGAGCGCCTCCGCGACCGTCTCGGGCGCCGGGCACCCGGAGGCCTCGATGACCTGCGCGCCCGCCTGGAGCCCGGAGCGCTCGACCTGGCCCGTGAAGCCGGTGAAGCGCGTGAGGTCGTGCGTGACGGTGCCGGACTCGCGGACGAACGTCCCGCGGCCGACGCCGCGCTCGACCAGCCCGCGGGCGGCGAGCGACGCGAGCGCCTGCCGCACGGTCATCCGGCTCACCGCGAGGTGCTCGGCGAGCTCGCGCTCCGGCGGGATCCGCTCCCCGGGCCCGAGCCGCCCGGCCTCGATCCGCTCCGTGAGCTGCTCCTCGATCTGGACCCATGCGGGCTTCGCCGAATCGCCGGCCACGGCCCAGCCCTCTCCGAAGATGGTCCCGGTCATTGGTCTAGACCGATCGGAAGGTACAGGCCGCGTCAACCGCGGCCGCTCCCGGCCCGCCGGCCCAGAGGTTTGCGGGCGACACCTTTGCGCAGGTAGCGTGCGCGCCCATGGCCCCTCCTCTCACCCTCGACGAGCTCCGCGCGGCGGTCGACGCCGGCGAGATCGACACCGTGCTGCTGTGCCTGGCGGACATGCAGGGTCGTCTGCAGGGCAAGCGGCTGATGGCGCGCCACTTCGTCGAAGACGTCGTCTCGCACGGCGCCGAGGCGTGCAACTACCTGCTGGCCGTGGACGTGGAGATGAACACGGTCGACGGCTATGCGATGTCGTCCTGGGAGAAGGGCTACGGCGACTTCGAGATGAAGCCCGACTTCGACACGCTGCGGCTCGTCCCGTGGCACGAGGGCGCCGCGATGTGCATGGCCGACCTGCACTGGGGGGACGGCGCGCCCGTCGTCGCCTCGCCGCGCCAGATCCTCCGCGCGCAGCTCGACCGGCTCGCCGAGCGCGGCCTCACCGCCGTCGGCGCCACCGAGCTCGAGTTCATGATCTTCCGCGACACGTACGACGAGGCGGCGGGCAAGGTCTACCGCGACCTCACCCCGGCCAACCTCTACAACGTCGACTACTCGATGCTCGGCACGTCGCGCGTCGAGCCGCTGCTGCGCCGGATCCGCAACAGCATGACCGGCGCCGGCATGCACGTGGAGAACTCCAAGGGCGAGTGCAACTTCGGCCAGCACGAGATCAACTTCACGTACGGCCCCGTGCTCCGCACCGCCGACGAGCACACGATCTACAAGAACGGCGCGAAGGAGATCGCCGACCAGGAGGGCATGGCCATCACCTACATGGCCAAGTTCGACGAGCGCGAGGGCAACTCGTGCCACATCCACCTCTCGCTCCAGCGCGAGGACGGATCGGCGCTGTTCGCCGAGGACGACGGCGCGTTCCGCTCCTTCCTCGCCGGCCAGCTCGCCGCGCTCGAGGAGCTGTGCCTGTTCCACGCGCCGAACGTCAACTCCTACAAGCGCTACGCCCTCGGCTCGTTCGCGCCGACGGCGATCGCCTGGGGCAACGACAACCGCACCTGCGCCCTGCGCGTGGTCGGCCACGGCGCGGCGCGGCGGATCGAGCTGCGGCTGCCGGGCGCCGACGTCAACCCGTACCTGTCGATCGCCGCGATCATCGCCGCCGGCCTCCACGGGATGGAGAACGGCCTCGAGCTCGAGGACGCCTTCGAGGGCAACGCGTACATGTCGGACAAGCGCCACGTGCCGCGCACCCTGCGCGACGCGCGCGACGCCTTCGCCGGCTCCTCGATCGCCCGCGAGGCGTTCGGCGACGAGGTCGTCGACCACTACCTCAACAACGCCCGGATCGAGCTCGAGGCGTTCGACGCCGCGGTGACCGACTGGGAGCGCGTCCGGGGGTTCGAACGGTTGTGAAGCTCGGCCGCAGCGTCGAGGCGGGGACGCTGTTCGCGCCCGTCCGGTCGCAGACGGCGTACGAGGAGACGCTCGAGCGGCTCGGCACCGCGATCAAGCTGGGGCTGCTCGAGCCGGGCGCCCGGCTCCCGGCCGAGCGGGAGCTGTGCCGCCAGATGGGCATCTCCCGCTCGACGCTGCGCCAGGCGCTCACGACGCTCGTGCAGAGCGGGCACCTCACGGCGACCCGCGGGCGCAGCGGCGGCACGTTCGTCGCCGACACGCCGCCGCCCGCGGACGTCCCGAGCGCCGACGAGCTCGCCGGCTGGCGCGACGCGTGCGACCAGCGGCTCGCGGTCGAGCTCGCCGTCGCCGTGCTCGCGGCCGAGCGGGCGGAGCGCGAGATGCTCGAGCCGCTGCACGAGCTGGTGGCGGAGATGGAGCAGGCGCTGGAGGACTTCCCGAGCTATCGCCAGGCCGACGTCCGCTGGCACATCGGGCTCGCCGAGACGACCGGCAGCCGGCCGCTCGTGGCGTCGATGACCGAGGCCCAGGGTCAGATGAGCGACCTCATCTCCCACATCGCGCACCCGCCCGAGCTGCTCGCCTGGGCCAACCAGCAGCACGCGAAGATGCTGGCCGCCGTGGCCAAGCGCGACGGCACCCGCTGCATGCGGATCATGACCGAGCACCTCCAGGGCACCGAGCACGTGCTGGCCGGTCTGCTGCCCTCCGTCCGGTGAGCCGCGCACGACCTGTACCAACTGTCACTTGACTTCTGTCCGACCCGCTCCATAGATTCGCGGCCGCAGAAGGTTGGTTCCCAGACCTTTTCGTCCCCACAGGAGCAACCGCATGAGCACGACGGCGCCGGGTCGCGACGAGCAACGGCTGGCAGAGCTGGGCTACAAGCAGGAGCTGACGCGGGCGTGGAGCGGGTTCTCCAACTTCGCGATCTCCTTCACGATCATCTCGATCCTGGCGGGGTGCTTCACCACCTACGGCCAGGCGTGGAACAACGGTGGTCCGATCGCGATCTCGATCGGGTGGCCGCTGATCTCCTGCATGATCCTGCTGGTCGCATTCTGCATGAGCGAGCTCGTGTCGGCCTATCCGACCGCGGGCGGCATCTACTGGTGGGCGAGCGAGCTCGGCGGCGCGGCATGGGGCTGGTTCACGGGCTGGTTCAACCTCGTCGGCCTCGTGGCGGTCGTCGCCTCCGTGGACTACGGCTGCGCGACGTTCATCTCCGCGCTGCTGAACCTATGGAGCGTCGACGTCGGGGTCGTGAACTTCGCCGACGGCGCCTCGCTCGGGGACGTCTGGGTCGTGTTCGCGCTCGTCCTGGCGCTGCACGCGCTGATCAACATCTACTCGTCGCACCTCGTCGCGCTGTTCAACAACGTCTCCGTGTGGTGGCACGTGGCCGGCGTCACGGTGATCATCGCGATCCTCATCTTCGGGCCGGAGAGCCACCAGAGCGCGTCGTTCGTCTTCACCGAGACGATCAACAACTCGGGCTTCAGCGAGGGCATGTTCT
>JBEVIG010000099.1:0-12731 GCA_040510855.1 Solirubrobacteraceae bacterium | reverse complement strand
GGGGAGTCCTTTCGTTGAGTGCCTTCCCTATCCGGCGGCGTACCCGGCGCGGGCCCGGATCCACGCCTTGCGGTCCGGTCAGCACTACGACAGAGTGAGAAGTGGAACGTCCCACTCCTGAGGAGCCCATGGCCGTCGACGACCCCGTCCTGCTGACCTGCTCGATCTCGGGCGCGGTCGCGAACCGCGACCAGTGCCCAGCGATCCCGTACACGCCCGAGGAGTATGCGGCCGAGGCGCGGCGGGCGGTCGACGAGGGCGCGGCGATGATCCACATCCACGCGCGCAGGCCGGACGGGACGCCGTCCTACGAGGTCGAGGACTTCCGCGCCATCACGGAGGCGATCACGGCCGAGGTCGACGTCGTCGTCAACTTCTCCACGGGCGCGCTCGGCGTGCCGATCGAGAAGCGGGTCGCCTACCTGCGGGAGCTGCGGCCGGCGGTCGCGGCGCTGAACATGGGCTCGATGAACTACGCGAAGTACTCGCGCTCCAGGCGCGACTTCGTGTTCTCGTTCGTCTTCGCCAACCCGTTCGAGGAGATCATCGCGCTGCTCGAGGCGATGAACGAGCTCGGGATCAAGCCCGAGCACGAGTGCTTCGACCTCGGCCACGTCGGCTCGCTCGAGCCGCTCGTGCACAAGGGCGTGCTGCGCGAGCCGCTCCACGTCTCGTGCGTCATGGGCGTGCTGGGCGGCGTGCCGCCGACGGCCCGCAACCTCGCGGCGATGGTGGACAACATCCCGGCCGGCTCGCACTGGGGCCTGATCGGGATCGGCCGCGTGCAGTGGACGCTGGTCGCGGCCGCGCTCTCGCTCGGCGGCTCGGTCCGCGTGGGGCTCGAGGACAACTTCTACCTGCCGGACGGCGAGATGGCGCGCTCCAACGGCGACCTGATCGCGCGGGCGCGGCGGATGGCGGAGGACGCGGGGCGGCGCGTGGCCACCGTCGACGAGGCGCGGGCGATGCTCGCATGAGCGGACCGCTCGCCGGGATCCGCGTGCTCGACCTCAGCCGGCTGCTGCCGGGCGGGTTCTGCTCGCTGCTGCTCGCCGACCACGGCGCGGAGGTGCTCAAGGTCGAGGACACGGGGCTCGGCGACTACATCCGCTGGGCGCCGCCCGCGATCGACGGCGTGGAGCCGAGCTCGGCCTCCGCGCTGTTCCTGGCGCTGAACCGCGGAAAGCAGAGCATAAGGCTCGACTTGAAGGTTAGAGAGGGCCGCGAGGTGCTCTTCCGGCTGGTCCGCGAGCACGACGTGCTGCTCGAGTCGTTCCGGCCGGGCGTGCTCGACCGGCTCGGCGTCGGCTACGACCGCCTCCGGGAGGAGAACCCGCGGCTCGTCTACTGCGCGATCACCGGCTACGGCCAGGACGGACCGGACCGGGACCGGCCCGGGCACGACCTGAACTACCTCGCGCGCAACGGACTGCTCGGGCTGAGCGGCGAGGCCGGCGGCCCGCCCGTGCCGCCCGCGGGCCAGATCGCCGACCTCGGCGGCGGCGCGCTGATGGCGGCCTGGGCGATCCTGGCGGCGCTGCACGAGCGCGAGCGCTCCGGCGAGGGGCAGCTCGTCGACGTCTCGATGACGCGGGGATCGCAGGCGTGGCTGGCGATGGTCGCCGCGCGGTACCTCGCGGAGGGCCGCGAGCCGGAGCGCGGCGGGCTCGAGCTCGCGGGCGGGCTTCCCTGCTACCGGACCTACGCGTGCGCCGACGGCTGGGTGGCGCTCGGGGCGCTCGAGCCGAAGTTCTGGGCCGCGCTCTGCGGCGGCCTGGGGCGCGACGACCTGCTCGGGCGCCAGATGGACCCGGCGGTGGCGGGCGAGCTCGAGACCGTGTTCGCCGCGCGGACCCGCGCCGAGTGGGCGGCGTTCGACGATGCGCACGGCTGTTGCCTGGAGCCGGTCCGCGGCCTGGGCGAGGCGCTGGCCGACGCGCCGCTCAGCGAGGTGGAGCAGCCGGGCGCCGCCGCGCCCGTGCGGCTGCTGGCGCCGCCCGTGGAGTTCGGCCGCACGCCGGGGGACGGGACGCGGCCGGGCCCTGCGCTGGGCGAGCACACCGACGCGGTGCTGGCGAGGCTCGGCTACGGGCCGGACGAGATCGCGGCGCTCCACGCCGCCGGTGCGGTGGCGGGCGCGGGCGCGATGCCGCAGGGGTCGTTCCTCGCATGAGCCGGCCCGGGCTGAAGATGAGCGAGCTGGCCGAGCGCTCCGGCGTGTCGGCCGGGACGATCAAGCACTACCTGCGCGAAGGGCTGCTCGGCGGCGACGACGGCGTGGTGAAGACCTCGCGCAACATGGCCTGGTACCCGCCCGAGTACGTGGAGCGGATCCGACTGATCAAGGCGCTCCAGGAGGAGCGCTTCCTGCCCCTGCGGCTGATCAAGGAGCTGCTCGCCGACCGGCCGGCGCGGACGCCGCGCGCCGACGTCGACCTCCCGGCGAACGTGCTCGAGCGGCTGGCCGAGCTCGGGGTGCTCACGCCCGAGGCGGACGGCTACGACCCGGACGACGTCGCGGTCATCGACGCGATCGCCCGCTTCCGCGCGGGCGGCTACGACGAGGCGCTCGGCTTCACGGTCTACGACACGCTCCGCTACCGCGACGCGCTCGCGCCGCTGGTCGAGCGCGAGGTCGACGTGCTGATCGAGCGGTTCGGCGACGTCGACCCGGAGCGCGCCGCCGCCATCGTCCGCGCGGGCCGGGAGCCGCTGCGGGAGCTGCTCGGGGCGATGCACTCCAAGATGCTGCTGGAGGCCCTGCGCCGGCGAACGTCAACACCGGCTGGGTAGGGGCGGGTCGAACGCCGCGATCCGCTCGATTCCGCTTTGTGCGTGATTATTCCGGCAAAGGCGGAATCGAGCCGGCGCGGGTGGCCGACCCACCGCCCACCCAGCCGCCGTTGACGGTTCGACCCGTCGCTACCAGCGCGCGCGGTGGCGCTCCATCACCCCGAAGCCGATCCGCAGCGGGCCGCCGGCCGGGAGCGTCCCGCCGAACCGCCCGAACGGCGCCTCGTAGTCCGACATCAGCACGCCGTAGTTCTCCCGGCGCGCCCGCGTCGCCACGGCCTCGAAGTCGAGCCCGCCCACGCCCTCCAGGCCCCGGAACGCCTGCGGCGGCACGTGCGCCGGCTCGCCGTCGAGCCACACGCAGCGCTCGGACTCGTCGGCGCCGTCGTGGAGCCCGTCGACCAGGTTCCACGTCACCGCACGCCCGTCGCCCGTCTCGCCCACGCCGCAGGACCACCACCACGACGTCTCGCGCGTGTGCCGGCCCTCCGACTCGTCGACCAGCCCGCGCAGCTCGACGGGACGGCCGAGCACGGTCCCGCGCACGAGCGCCGGCGACTTGCGCGTCCAGATCGGACCGGTGGTGCACTCCCACGGCGTGCCGGTCGCAACCGTCAGGTCGAGGACGCCGCGGACGGCGACCCGCTCGGGCGTCGCGGTCACCGGGCCGGACCGGCGGAACGTGCGCTCGTGGAGCCGCTCGCCGTCCCACACCGCCCACCAGGCCGAGCGCGCCGGGCCGACGCGCGCGACGGCCGCGCAGAGCATGAGCTCCGGGCCGAACGCTCCGATCCATGTCCATCGCTTCAGCAGCGTCATTGACTGACCAGTCAATCTGACATGATCCCACGATGCGCGCCGCAGCCGTCCAGCTCAGCTCCACGCCGGATCGCGATCGCAACCTCGAGGCGGCCGACCGGCTGACCCGCGAGGCCGCGGCCCGGGGCGCGGAGCTCGTCGTGCTGCCCGAGAAGTGGCCCGTGCTCGGGACGGCCGAGCAGACCGCCGCCGGGGCGGAGCCGCTCGACGGCCCGGCGCTCACCTGGGCGCGCGCGACCGCGCGCGAGCTCGGGATCGACCTCGTGGCGGGCTCGCTCGCCGAGGCCGTGCCCGGCGCCGACCGCGGCGCCAACACCGCCGTCCACGTCGGCCCGGACGGCGAGGACCGCGCGGTCTACCGCAAGATCCACATGTTCGACGTCGAGGTCGGCGGCCGCTCGTACCGCGAGTCCGAGCACGAGACGCCCGGCGACGAGCCGGCGCTGAGCGCCACCGCCGACGGCACCGGCCTCGGCATCACCATCTGCTACGACCTCCGCTTCCCCGAGCTCTACCGGCTGCTGGCCACGGACGGGGCGAAGCTGCTCACCGTCTCCGCCGCCTTCACGGAGACCACGACGCGCGAGCACTGGGAGGTGCTCCTGCGCGCCCGGGCGATCGAGGACCAGTGCTTCGTCATCGCCTCGAACCAGATCGGCGAGCACGCCCCGGGCATCCGCTCCGGCGGGCGGAGCATGATCGTCGACCCGTGGGGCGTCGTCCTCGCCACCGCGCCCGACGCCGAGACCGTCGTCCTCGCCGACCTCGACCTCGACCGGCTCGAGGCCATCCGCACCAAGCTCCCCTCGCTCGCGAACCGCCGGCCGCAGGCCTATCGCCGCCCGGAGGGCGCCCGCGCGTGAAGGCCGCCGCGGTCGACAAGCGCCGCCTGATCCTCGACGCGGCGGTGCGGGTGTTCGCGCGCCAGGGCTTCCACACGTGCCGCGTGGCGGACATCGCCGACGAGGCGGGCGTCGCCTACGGCCTCGTCTACCACTACTTCCAGTCGAAGGACGAGGTCCTCGACACGCTCTTCACCGAGCGCTGGGACCTGCTCCTCGCCGCGATCGACGAGATCGACGCCCAGCCGATCCACCCGCGCGACAAGCTCGAGGCGATCGCGTCGTTCATCGTCGACTCCTACCGCCACGACCGCGAGCTGATGAAGGTGATCATCGTCGAGGTCACGCGGGCGGCGAACACGTTCGGGCAGACGCACCTGCCCGACATCCGCAAGGCGTACGGCCGGATCGCGGACATCGTCGCCGCGGCACAGGCCGACGGCACGTTCCGCGACACGGTGACGCCCGAGTTCGCCGCGATGGCCTTCTACGGAGCGATCGAGCAGGTCCTCACGGGGTGGATCTTCGGCCTGCTCGACGAGGAGGAGGCCGACTACGAGCGCGCCAAGCGGTTCGTCGTCGTGACCATCTGCGAGGGGTTGGAGATCCACCCCCGCGGTTAGTATCCGGGCCGATGACCGACAACGACCTCGTCAAGCGCCTCATGTGGTCGGGCCTGCTCGCGGGCCTCGGCGCGCTCGCCTCGATCGCGACGACGAAGGCGGCACACCTGATTTGGGTCCGCGCCTTCGGGGAAGATCCTCCCGAGTGAGCCAGGATCCTGAACAGCAGCGGGCGGAGTCAGAGGCCCGCGGCGCCGAGCTCCGAGAGGAGCTGGCGATCACCGACCTCCGCCGCGCCGAGGAGGAGGAGGCGAAGGCCGAGGAGGCCATCGCCGAGGCGCAGCAGGATGAATCCAAGAAGGAGCGCAAGCGCCGCGAGGCCGAGGAGCGCGCCCGGGCGGCCGCCGAGGAGGCCGAGAAGGCGCGCACCGCCGCGGCCGCGGAGGCCGACGAGGCGCGCTCGCGCGCCGAGACGCTGTCCGGCCCCGTGTCCGGCGCCGCCGTCGGCTCGCCCGGCCTGGGCGGCGACCCCAAGGCGGCCGCCGCGGCCGCCGCGCCCGCACCGCCGGCCGCCGGCTCCGTGCCCTCCGCCGACGAGCGGCCTGAACTGTACGTCGCCGCCGCGTTCGCCGGCGCGTTCCTGTTCGCCCGAATCCTCAAGAAGATCGCCGAGTAGCCATGGCCGACCAACCTTCGAGCGAGATGGCTCGCGCCATCCAGGACGTCACCGAGCGGGCCCAGCTGCTCATCCGCGAGGAGGTCGAGCTCGCCAAGGCCGAGATGACCGAGAAGGTCACGAAGCTCATCAAGGGCGCGGTCTTCGGCATCATCGCGGGCCTCTTCGCCGTCTTCGCGCTGATCTACCTCCTGCACGCCCTCTCGTGGGGCATCTGGGAGCTGATCGGCAGCGACGACAACTTCTGGCTCGGCTTCCTGATCACGGGGGTCCTGATCCTCATCTTCGGGATCATCGCCGGGCTGGTGGCCGTGCGCCTCATCAAGCGCGGCTCGCCGCCGGCTCCGCAGATGGCGATCGAGGAGGGCAAGCTGATCAAGGCCACATTGACCGCCGACCCGTCGGCAACGCCGAAGGGCGCCGTCGGCGCCCGCCAGGCACCGGGGGAGGTGGCGCACTGATGGGCGGTGTGCGCAGCGCGGAGGAGATCCGCCGCTCGATCGAGGCCAACCGCACGGAGCTCGGCCTCGCCGTGGAGCGTCTCCGGGGCGAGGTGGCCGAGGTCACCGACTGGCGCAAGCAGATCAACAAGCACCGCAAGCAGGTGCTGATCGGCGCCGCCGTCGCGGGCTTCGTGCTCGGCGGCGGCATCGCGGCGCTCACCGGCCTGGTGAGCGGCGGCGACGACTGAACGCGGACGCGCCCGCCGGGTGGCGGGCGCGTGCGTCGAGTCCGACTCCTTGCCTGAGGGCGAGCGTCAGGCGGCTTCCCCGACCTGCGCGGTCGCGTGCGGGACGCGCCGCCGCCGGTCCGGCCACAGCCGGTTGCCCAGCAGGCTGAGCGCGGCCGGGGCCATCAGGAGGCGGACGAGCGTGACGTCCACGAGCACGGCGGTCGCGAGCCCGACGCCCGTCATCTTGATCACCGGGTCCGGGTCGGTGGCGAAGCCGAGGAAGACGGCCACCATGATCCCGCCGGCGGCGGTGATGATCCGCCGGGTGCCGGCCGAGGCCGCGGCGATCGCCGCGCGGTGGTCGGCGTGCTTGTCCCACTCCTCGCGGACGCGGGAGATCAGGAACACGTTGTAGTCCGTCGAGAGCCCGAACAGGATCGCGAACATGAACAGCGGCACGTAGGGCACGACCGGCAGCTGCTCGACGCCCAGCAGATCCGCGCCGGTCGCGGTCTGGAACGCGAGCACGACGACGCCGTAGGCGGCCGCGATCGAGGCGAGGTTGAACAGGGCGGAGAGCAGCGCGATCCGCCACGACCGGAAGGCCGCGAGCAGGAGCAGCAGCGACATGCCGACGACGGCGGCCGCGAACAGCGGGATCCGGCTCGCGATCCGCTCGGCCTCGTCGCCGAAGCGCGCGGTGCGGCCGCCCACGAGGGCGTTCGCGCCCGTCTCCGGGATCACGTCGGCGCGCAGCCGGTCGACGAGCTCGCGCGTCGCGTCGTCCTGCGGCCCGTGCTTCGGGGTGACGGTGATGACCGCGGCGTCGCCCGCGGGGTTCTTCACCGCGGCCGCCACGTCGGCGACCTCCGGGTCGGCGGCGAGGCCCTTCTCGAGCTGCTTGAGCTGCCCGTCGGTGGGATCGGCGACCGCGACGACGAGCGGGCCGTTGACGCCGGGG
Organism: Solirubrobacteraceae bacterium; assembly: GCA_040510855.1. Lineage (GTDB taxonomy): Bacteria > Actinomycetota > Thermoleophilia > Solirubrobacterales > Solirubrobacteraceae > DASQMT01. The sequence continues at coordinate 5,404 of JBEVIG010000099.1, read as the reverse complement.
CCGAAGCCCGCGGCGAGCCGGTCGTAGGCCTGGCGCTGCGTGGCCTCGGCCGGCAGGTTCCGGTCGTCGGGCTGCCCGAGCTCGAGGCCCGCGGCGGGGAGGGCGAGCGCGGCGGTCGCGAGGGTGCCGGCCACGAGCGCGAGCCACGGGCGACGCGTCGCCCACGGGCGGCGGACGGTACGGGCCGGCTCGATCGCGGGCGCGGGCGCGACGGCCGCGTCGGCGACCTCGGCGGTCCCGCGCGCGGCGGCGCGCCGCTCGCGGCGCGGCAGCATCTTCGCGCCCGCGGCGATGAAGCGGGCCGGGCCGAGCAGGATGCAGACGAGCGCGCAGCCCAGCACGACGACGCCGGCGGCCACGCCGGTGCGCCCGACGAACGGGATGCCCGTGACGACCAGCCCGGAGATCGACACCATCACGATCGCGGCGGCGGTGACGGCGGAATGCCCGGCGCTCGCGTTCGCGCGCCGTGCCGCCTCGATGGGTGAACGACCGGCGCGCAGCTCTTCCTGATGTCGTGCGGCGAGCAACAGGGCGTAGTCGATGCCCGCGCCGATGCCGAGCATGCCGGCGAGGGTCGGCGCCAGGCCCGGCACGGTGGTGATCGTCGAGGCCCAGAGCAGGATCGCGAAGCCGAACCCGACGCCGGCGAAGGCGACCAGGAGCGCGCTGCGCGCGGCGCGGGCGCTGCGGAGCACGACCAGGAGCAGGATCACGGCGACGACGAGCCCTGCGACCTCGCCGATCGGGAAGCCGCCGGTCGCCTCGCCGTCGAAGAGCTCGCCGGCGTAGGCGACCTGCGTGCCGCCCGGCAAGCCGTCGCCGGCCTTCTCGAGCCGCTCGGTCGCGGCCGTGCCGAGGTCCTCGAACGGCACGTCGTACTGGACGGACGCCGCGACGGTGCCGCCGTCGGGCGACGTCTGCGTCTCGACGCCGACGACGTGGGGCTGGCCCTCGACCTGCTGGACCAGGTCGCGGGCGGCGGACTCGGCGCCGTCGCCGGTGACGACGATCGTCGCCTCCGCGCCGGCCTGCGCGGGGAAGCGCTGTTCCAGCATGTCCTGCGCGCGCTGGGATTCGATCCCGGGCACGGTGAAGTCGTCCTCGAAGCCGCCTCCGGCGGCGATCGCGCCGGCGATCAGGCCGGCGATGGCGAGGAGCACGAGGAGCGTGACGCGACGGGGAGCGCGTCCTACGAGTGAGGAGATGGCGGGGAGCATGCGGCGTAGAGTTGCACGACTCAGTCGGATTTTCAACTGAGTCTAGAAATCGACGAAGTATGATGTTCGCGATGGCAGGGCTCCGCGAGCGCAAGAAGCACGCCACCCGCAAGGCGATCCACGACGCCGGCATGCGCCTGTTCGCCGGGCAGGGCTTCGCCGGCACGACGATGGAGCAGATCGCCGAGGCCGCCGACGTGTCGCGCGCGACCGTGTTCACCTACTTCCCGTCGAAGGAGGACATCGTCTTCGGCGACGCGCCGCTCGCGATCGCCGCGCTCGGCGAGCAGCTGCGCGGGGCGCCCGCGACCATCGCCGGCGTCCGCGACTGGCTCCGCCCGCTGACGGGCTGGATGGAGCCCGACCTCCCCGTCCAGCGCAGGCTCGCCCTCGAGGTCCCGGCCATCGGCGCCCGCCGCGCCCAGCTCCACCGCCAGGTCGAGCTGATCGTCGGCGACGCCTTCGCCGCGGAGCTCGGCCCCGGCCGCGAGCTCGCGGCGCGGCTGACGGCGGCGGCGCTGGTCGCCGCGCTCCGCGTGGCCGAGGACGCCGCGGCGGCGCGGATCGAGCGCGACGGCGGGCCGCTCACCCCCGAGGAGATCGACGCGATCCTCGACGCCACGGTGGCGTTCGCCGAGGCCGGGCTGGCGACGCAGGCCTAGGCGGCTAGGCGGGCGCGGGCTCGGGCGGCTGGGCGCCGCCGCCGTTCCCGGCGTCGCCGTCGTCCGGCGGGGGCGCCTGCACGGCGCCGATGCTCTCCGGCCGGCGGAAGGCGTTGTACTCGATGATCGAGATCTGGATCGCGGCCGCGACCGGGATCGCCAGCAGCGCGCCGAGGATCCCGAACAGCGTCGAGCCGAACAGCACCGAGGTGAGCACGACGAACGGCGCCACCTGCACGGCCTTGGCCTGGATCCGCGGCTGGATGACGTTGTTCTCCACCTGCTGGTAGACGATCGACCAGATGACCCAGATGATCGTGACCGTCGGGAAGTCGTTGAAGAGCGTGATGATGCCGACGAGGATCGCGCCCAGCGTGGCGCCGACGAGCGGCACCAGGTCGAGCAGGAAGATCATCACCGCGAGCGAGCCCGCGTAGGGGACGCCGAGGATCGACAGGACGATGAAGGCGAGCACGCCGGCCACGAACGCCTGGCCGAGGGCCCCAGCGACGTAGTTGCCGACCGCGTTGCCGATCCGGTCGTACAGGCGGTTGAGCCACTCCTCGTGCTCCGGCCCGCGGCGCGCCGCCATCCAGTCCAGCCACTTGCGCCCGGAGCCGATGATGAACAGGCTGAGCACGAGGATCGTCACCGCGGCGAAGATCGAGTTCACCAGCCCGAGGCCGATGTCGGAGAGGATCCCCGCGGCGTCGCCGAAGCGGCCGGGCAGCGACGCGGCCTGCTTCTGCAGCTCGGCGGTGATGTTGTAGTCCTCCTCCAGCTGGCGGAGGCGCTCGTTCTTCTCGACGAAGTCCTGCAGGTCGGCCGCGTAGGCCGGCAGGTTCTGGATCAGGTTGTTGAGCTGCTCGACGACGGGCGGCACGAGGATCGCCCCGATCAGCACCGGGAACAGGATCAGCCCGACGTAGACGATCGCGATCGCGAGGCCGCGCCTCATCCGGCGCGCGAGGAAGTTGACCGGCCCGGAGAGCGCGATGGCCAGGAAACCCGCGATGAAGATCCAGGTGAGCGGCCTGCGCAGCAGGAAGATCAGGTAGAGCGCGATGACGACCAGGACGACGATCGCCACGACGCGGAAGATGACGCGCGCGCTCGGCCCCGCTCCCTGGGGGACGTCGGTCAGTACCCGCGGTGCGGTCATCGCCGCCCTCTTCGCGGCAGGCTGCGCGACTCCTTTGCTAGATGGGGCCGACGAGCTCGCCGCGCAGGGCGGTCACGCCGATCAGGCCCGGGCCGGCGTGGGTGCCGATCACGGGCCCCATCTCGGAGACGAGGTCGGGCGGGCGGCCGTAGATCGCCTCGCCGCGCTGGGCGAGCTTCTCCGCCTGGTCGGGCGCCTGGATGTGCTGGACGTAGAAGCGGTCCGCGCCGTCCTCGCGCAGCGACTCGAGGTGGTCGACCATGCGCTCGAACGCGCGGCCCCAGGTGCGGACGCGCTCGACTGGCACGACCTCGTTCTCGATCGCGAGGATCGGCTTGATCCGCAGCGTCGAGCCGATCCACGCCTGCGCGCCGCCGATCCGGCCGCCGCGGCGGAGGAATTCGAGCGTGTCGACCGCGAAGAGGATCTTCATCTCCTGGCGCAGCGCGTGGGCGGCCGCGGTCGCGCCCGCGGCGTCGGCACCCTCGGCGGCCGCGTTCGCGGCGGCGAGCGCCATCAGCCCGAGCCCGGCGCACACCGTCCCGGAGTCGACGATCGTGATCCGCTCGGCCGCGATCCCCCGCTCGACGAGCTGGTCGCGCGCCTGCTCGGCCGAGCGCACCGTGCCGGAGATGCCGCCGCTGAGGTGGAGCGAGACGATGTCGGCGCCGTCCTCGATCAGCGGCTCGTAGACCTCGAGGAAGTCGCCGACCGACGGCTGCGAGGTGGTCGGCAGGTCGCGGGAGGAGCGCAGGTGGTCGTAGAACGCGTCGAAGTCGGGCATGTCCGCCTCGCGCGTGTCCGCGGGCGGATCGCCCCAGCGGACGTACAGCGACACCTCGCGGATCCCGTGGCGCTGGATCACCTCGCGGGGCAGGTAGTGCGTCGTGTCGGTGACGACGGCCACGTTCGGCATGGCCCGGAAACCTATAGGTGCGCCCCGTCGCGGTGCGATGATCGGCGGCGTGGGCCGCACGCTGGTCACCGGAGCGACGGGGTTCGTGGGCTCGCACGTCGTCCGCGCGCTGCTGGCGCGGGGCGACGAGGTGCGCGCGACGGTGCGCGCGAGCTCGTCGCGGGAGGCGCTCGAGGGGCTCGACGTCGAGCTCGCCACGGCGCAGCTCGGCGACCGCGCCGCGCTGCGACGGGCGCTGCGCGGCGTCGACCGCGTCTTCCACGTCGCGGGCACGACGAACCTGCGCGCCTCGCCGGCCGAGCTCGCCCGGGTCAACGTCGAGGGGACGCGGACGGTCATGGAGGAGGCGCTCCGCGCGGGCGTCCAGCGCGTCGTGCACACGTCCTCGATCGGGGCGGTCGGGCCGGCGCGCCCCGGCGGCGCGGTCGACGAGCGCCACGTGTTCCCGCCCAGCATCGACGTGCCCTATGCGGTCTCCAAGCACCTCGCGGAGACGGAGGCGCTGCGCGTCGCCGCCCGCGGGCTCGACGTCGTCATCGTCTGCCCCGCGCACGTCTTCGGCGCCGGCGACCTCGGCCCGACCTCCACCGGCGTCGTGCGCAAGTTCCTGCTCCGCCGCATCCCCGCCTACGTCAGCGGCGCGATCAACGTGGTCGACGTGGCCGACGTCGCCGCCGGGCACGTGCTCGCCGACGAGCGCGGAGTGACGGGCGAGCGCTACATCCTCGGCACGCGCAACTACACGTGGGACCGCCTGTTCGCCGAGCTCGCCCGCATCTCCGGCGTCGAGCGCCCGCCGCTCGAGGTGTCGCGCGAGGTCGCACTCGCCGCGGTCGCCGTCGCCGCGCGCGGCCCGGTCAAGCCGCCCGTCACCGAGGAGGAGATCCGCGGCGCCTCGCACTGGTGGACGTGCCGCGCCGGCCGCGCGCGGCGTGAGCTCGGCTGGACGACGCGTTCGCACGAGGACACGGTGGAGGAGACCGTGCGGTGGTGGGAGGAGCGCCTCGGCGACCGCTACCGCCGCGCGCCGCGCTCCCAGCCGCTGGCCTGGAAGCTGGCCGCCGGCGCGCTCGGGGCGGCCGGGCGGCTGCGGCCCTGATCCGCCCGGGGAGCTGCGATCCTGCGCGGGGATGGCTCCCGCCTTGTCGGTCACGGGCCTGCACAAGGCCTACGGGGCGGTGCAGGCGCTGCGCGGGGTCGACCTGGAGGTCGGCCCCGGCGAGCTCTTCGGGCTGCTCGGGCCCAACGGCGCCGGCAAGTCGACACTGGTGAAGATCACCTGCGGGCTGGTGCGCCCGAGCGCCGGCGACGTCCGCGTCTGCGGCGCGCCCGCGGGCTCGCCGGCGGCGCACCGCTCGCGCGGCTACCTCGCCGAGCTCTTCCGCTTCCCCGACTGGTGCACGGCCGCCGAGCGGCTCGAGCTCCACCAGGAGCTGGTCGGCCC
>JBEVIG010000098.1:0-14433 GCA_040510855.1 Solirubrobacteraceae bacterium | reverse complement strand
GGCCGCCGGCGCGGGCGGCTCGGCGAGCAGCGAGGTGGGCGCCCGCACGGGCGGCGGCGGCGCGGCGGCCGGCGGCACGTCGTCTTCCGCGGTCGCGCGCCGCTTGCGCGCGGCGAGCTGCGCGAACCGGAGCGCCGCGGCGCCGCCGGTCGCAGCCACCGCGATCAGCGCCACGAGCCCCGCGGTGCCGAGGCCGTCGTCGTCCTGCTGGACGACCTCGACCTGCGGCTCGCCGCGCTGGTCCGACGGCGCCCGCGCCTCCCGCTGCGTCGTGGGCGTCGCCGTCGGGTCGAGCGGATAGCGCTCCCAGAGCTCCTCGGCCCCGCCACCGCCCTGGGCGAGCACGATCGTCGCGAGCAGCGCCGCGATCATCGGATCGTCACCGGGGTCCCGATCGGCATGAGCTCGGCGAGCCGGAGGATGTCGGCGTTCCGCATCCGGATGCAGCCGTGCGACACGCGGCCGGGGATGAGGTCGGGCCGGTCCGTGCCGTGGATCCCCACGAACCCGCCCGCGGGCCAGTCAGTGAGCGTGGGCGAGCGGGCGCTCGTCCCGAACGCGACGGGACCGTACATCGGGCTGTCGTACCCATGGAGGCGGTTGCGCACGAGGTACTCGCCGGCCGGAGTGGGCCACCGATCCTCTCCGATCCCGACGCGCGCTGCAAAGATCGGCTTGCCACGGCGCAGCAGCGTGAGCCTGAGCGCCGCCCGGTCGACGACGAGCCGCGTGCGGACGAGGACGTACTGCCCGGCCGCGCGGCGCGGGATCCAGCCCGTCGTGCCGTTCGGGAGCACGGGCAGGCCGACCCGCAGCCACACGCGCCCGGCGCGGTCCGCGGCCCGGCCGAGGACTGGCACCGGGTGCTCCGTCCCCTCGGGCGTCAGCCGCTCCAGCGACGCGACGGGCCGCGCGCCCGCGGCCGGCCGGGCGCGCGCGACGACCGCGCGGCGCAGCGGCGCCCAGCGCGTGAGGTGGCGCTCCGCGGGCAGCGGGCGCGGCCGCGCGATCCGCAGCGCGGGCGCCGGTGGGGACGGCAGCGCGCCGCGCTGCGGCGACGCGCCCGCCCGGGGGCCGGCGTCCTCGCGCGAGGCGGCCATCGCCGCCAGCCCGCCCGCCAGGGCGATCGCGAGCGCCATCGTCGCGCCTCTGCGCACCGGCTCAGCCGGTGTAGCCCGGCTTGCGCTTCGCCTTCACCCGGGGGGAGTCCACCACGAAGCCGGTGTCCTCCACGAGCGCCAGGACCTGCTTCTTGCTGTCGGGGGCGTCGAAGGCGTTGACCGCGGGCTTGATCCCGTAGAGGTGGCGCATCCACGCCGCGTGGCGCGCCTCGACGGTGTGGATGCCCAGGGCGGCCGAGACCACCGCGGGCGACTCGATGCGGATCGCCTGGCCCTTGTAGGCCGCGACCGCGAGGTCCTCGAAGGCGACGGCGGTCTTGAGGAACTTGCGCGGGTTCTCCGTCACGCCCTGGAAGTCGAACCGCGGCCGCTTGACCGCCTTGCTCCCGAGCAGGTCGAGGAACGCGGCGACGTGCGCGCGCTCGACCGCGCCGACGACCTTGGCCGCCTCGCCCGCCTTGCCGCGGATCGCCTTCGAGCGCTCGGCCTCGGTGTAGAACGCGGCCTGGAGGTACTCGAGCGAGAGCGCGTAGTTGAGGACGTCGGTGTCCGTCTTGCTGAGCTGCGCCGCCCGGGCGCGGCGCGGCAGCGCGAGCAGCGCGCCGGTCGCGGCGAGGCCGGCGCCGAGCAGCTGCGCGCGGGAGAGCCCGGCGTGCGCCTCGGCCAGCGCGCCGTCGGCGTCGAGCACGTGGGGATCGAGCTCGCTCACTCCGTCACCCCCAGCGCCTGCAGCCGGTCGCGCACCTGCTGCTCCGTCATCGGCTTGTCCGTCGCGTCGGGCGCGGGATCGCGGTCCTCGATGCTCCGCACCCAGGCCGCGTGGCGCGCCTCGACCGAGACGATCTGCGCCGCGACGCTGAAGACCTTCGGGCTGACGTTCCCGGCCTGGCCGTTGTAGGCGCCGACGGCAGTGTCCTCGAGCCGCGCCGCGGCGCGGGCGAACGCGCCTGCGTCGGCGAGGTGCTCGCCGAAGTCGAAGGTGGGCTCCGCGGGCAGGTCGTCGCCGAGCGCCGCCGTCACGGCGCCGAGATGCTCCGCCTCGTGGCCGCGGACGACCTCGGCGAACTCCGCCAGCTCGCCGTCCAGGATCCCCGCGTCCAGCGCGGCGCCGTAGAAGGCGGCCTCGGTCCGCTCGATCAGGAGGATCAGCTCGAGCACGCGGCGGTCGTCGGCCGGCCCCTGCGCCTCGACGAGCACGGGCACGGCCACGGCGCTACCCGCCGCAGCGGTAAGCGCTCCGGCGCACAACCCGCGTCTTGTGACTGCCCCGTCTGCCATTCAGGCTCCGCTCCTGAGTGTGCTGACGGTGCTACGGCCGGGCTCTGGTCGATGGTCCAGCTTTCGGAGTCAGGATGGGTCGAATTCGAACACGACGCCGCCGAGCTCGACGTCGTCGCCCGGCTCGAAGCCGTGCGCCTCGAGCGCGGCGATCACGCCCATGCGCCGGAGCCGCTGCTCCACGTGGGCGAGCGCCTCCTCGTTCTCCATGTCATGCCGGGCGATCAGGCGGTCGACGGCTTCGCCGGTGACCCGGAACTCGCCCGCGCCGGTCTTCTCGACGTCGAAGGAGCGGTTCGCGGCGGGGCGGAAGACGCGGTACTCGGCGACCTCGTCCTCGCCGGCGGCCTCCTCCACCGCCTCCTCGAGCGGCGGCACGCGCCGCAGCAGCTCGCGCGCGAGCACGTCGAGGCCCTGGCGCGTCGCGCTGGACGTGACGAGCACGGGCACGTCCTCCCCCATCCGCGCGCGCCACGCCCCGGCGGCCTCCTCGGCCTGCTCCGGCGCGACGAGGTCGGCCTTGGAGAGCGCGAGGACGCGCGGCAGGGCCGCGAGCCGCGGGTCGTGCTCGGCCAGCTCGCGCTCGATCACGGCGAAGTTCGCCTCCGGGTCGCTGCCGTCGAGCGGCGCGAGATCGAGCACGTGGACGAGCAGCCGGGTCCGTTCCACGTGCGCGAGGAAGTCGTGGCCGAGGCCGGCGCCCTCACTGGCGCCCTCGATCAGCCCCGGGATGTCGGCGAGCACGAGCTGCCGGTCGTCGGCCTCGAGCGTGCCGAGCACGGGCTCGAGCGTCGTGAACGGATAGGCGGCCACCTTCGGCTGCGCGCGGGTCATCCGCGACAGCAGCGACGACTTGCCCGCGTTGGGCAGGCCGACGAGGCCGACGTCGGCGAGCAGCTTGAGGTGCAGCCGCAGCGCCCCCTCCTCGCCAGGGAGCCCGCGCTCGGCGAGCCGCGGCGCCTGGCGGACGGAGGACTTGAAGCGCGTGTTGCCGCGCCCGCCCAGGCCGCCCTTGGCGACCGTCACCTCCTGCGCCGGGCGGACGAGGTCGAACCGGCTGCCGTCCCAGCGCTCGACCTGCGTGCCGGGCGGCACGGGGATCACGAGCCGGTCGCCGTCGGCCCCGTGGCGCTGGGCGCCCTGGCCGTGGCCGCCCCGCTGCGCGCGGAAGTGCGCCTTGCGGCGGAACGACTGGAGGTCGCGCAGGTTGTCGTCGCAGCGGAGCACGACGTCGCCGCCGCGGCCGCCGTCGCCGCCGTCGGGCCCGCCCTTCGGGACGTGGGCCTCGCGGCGGAAGGACAGGCAGCCGTTGCCGCCCGCGCCCGCCTGGACCTCGATGCGCGCGCGGTCATGGAGCACGCCTTTGACGCTAGCGTGCCGCGCCATGCAAAAGGTCTTCCTCATCACGGGCGCCTCCACGGGCATCGGCGCCGCCACCGCCCGCCAAGCGGCCGCGGCCGGCCACAAGGTCGTGCTCGCCGCCCGCTCGGAGGACAAGCTGCAGGCGCTCGCCGCGGAGACCGGCGGCCTGGCCGTCCGCTGCGACGTCGCGGAGTGGGAGGACCAGCAGGCGCTCGTCGCCGCCGCGCTCGACGCCTTCGGCCGCATCGACGTCGCCTTCGCCAACGCCGGCTTCGGCGGCGCCCGCGGCTTCAAGACCGCGTCGCCGGAGGAGTGGAAGTCGATGGTGCTGACGAACGTGTACGGCGCGGCGCTCACCATCCGCGCCGCCTACGACGCGCTCGTCGACAGCGGCGGCCACCTGCTGCTCACCTCGTCCGTCGCCGGCCGCCGCGTGCTCCCCGGCTCGTTCTACTCCGTCACGAAGCACGCCGTGACCGCGATGGGCGAGGCCGCGCGCCAGGAGCTGAGCGAGAAGGGCGTGCGCGTGACGCTGATCGAGCCGGGCGTCGTCGACACGCCGTTCTTCGACAACAAGCCGAAGATCCGCGCGCTGGACGACGACGACATCGCCCGCGCCGTGATGTTCGCCGTCGAGCAGCCGCCGCACGTCACGGTGAACGAGCTGCTGATCAGGCCGAGCGCGCAGACGTCGTAGCCTCGCGCACGAGCAGGCGCAGCGGGGCGGCCGCCCAGTCCATCGGCGGCGTCGAGCCGTCGCCGAACAGCTCCACGAGCCGGTCGCCGGCCGCGCCCGCGAGCACCTGGCTGCGGCCGGTGCTGCGCAGCAGCGCGCCGATCGCCTCCTCGGCGCCCGGCGCGGAGGCGTCGACGTGGAACGCGTCGCCCTCCTGGAGCGCGAGGCGCGTGCGCGGGAACGCGTCGAGGGCGTAGACGTCGTGCTGGCGGACGACGCGGACGCCCGGCCCGACGCGGCGGTCGATGTGGGCCACGGTGCGCAGTCCCGTCCCGTCCTCCGTGACCTCGGAGACCGACCAGGACGCGGCGTCGAGCGCCTCGGACGCGAGCTCCGCCACCGCCTCGAGGCGGCGGGTCGCGGGCATGCCGCGCCCCTCGCCGTCCAGCCACCGCACCGTGTCGTCGATCAACCGCAGCACCGCGAGGGCGTGGTCGCGCATCCGCGGCGTGTCGCGGCGCAACGGCACGCCCGCGACCGGCGCCGTCGCCAGCCGCACGCAGTCGCCGCCGACCCGCTTCGCCTGGTACTGCGCGACGTCCGCGGCGCGCAGCAGCAGCGCCGGGCGCCAGCCTGGCCCCGAGCTCAGGGCGACGCCCCACGAGAAGGTCACGCCGGCGGCGGCCGACCGGAGCGCCGCCGAGGCGCGGTGGGCGAACGCCTCCGCCTCGGCGACCGTGGCGCCGGGCAGGATCACGCAGAACTCGTCGCCGCCCAGCCGCACGGGCGTGATGCCGTTGTCGCCCGCCACCGCGACGCGCAGCGCGTCGGCGGTCGCCCGCAGCGCGGCGTCGCCCGCGTCGTGGCCGAGCTTGTCGTTGATCATCTTGAGCCCGTCGAGGTCGCCGAGCAGCAGCGCGACCGGCTCGGAGCGCGCGGCGAGCTCCTCGAGCCGGTCCTCGGCCGCGCGCCGGTTGGGCAGGCCGGTCAGCCCGTCCTCGAAGGCGAGCGCGGAGAGCCGGGAGAACAGCTCGGCGCGGCCGAGCGCCAGGCCGATCTGGCCGCAGATGGCGTGCATGTAGGAGACGTCGGACTCCGACAGGCGCGGGTCGCCGGCGGCCGTGGTGGCGTAGAGCTCGCCCCAGGTGCGGCCCTCGTAGACGATCGGGACCGCGGCCGAGCTCTCGGCCCCCAGCTCGCGCAGCAGCGCCAGCTCGGCGGGGTCCGTGTCCTCGTCGTCGACCCAGGTGACGTGCGGCTGCCCCGCCTGCAGCAGGGCGATGGCGGCCGGGAAGTCCTCGAGCGGGTAGACCTCGTCGACCGGCCACATCTGCTCGCCGTCGCCCGCGTTGATCAGCGTGCGCAGCACGCCCTGCTCGATCTCCCAGCGGCTGATCGAGAGCGTGGAGGCGCCCAGGGCGACGCGCGCCCGCGTGGCGGCCACCTCGAGGACGTCCTCGAGGCGGTGCGCGCCGGCGACGCTCGCCGCGATGGCGATGAGCGACTCGAGCTGCTGCCGGGTGGAGTGCCGGATCACACCACAGTGATCGGCCCGGCGGGTCCCACCTTTGAGTGGGTGAGCTAGGCGGCGGGCGGCTGCTCGACCGAGATCACGCGACCCCGGCGGCCTTCGCGGAACTGCACGACGCCCGCCGACTTGGCGAAGATCGTGTCGTCCTTGCCGATGCCCACGCCGGTGCCCGGCTTGAACCGGGTCCCGCGCTGGCGCACGATGATCTCGCCGCCGGTGACGACCTCGCCGGCGAAGACCTTCACGCCGAGGCGCTTGGCGTTGGAGTCGCGGCCGTTGCGGCTGGAGCCCAGGCCCTTCTTGTGTGCCATCTCTACTTGCCCTTCTTGATCCCGGTGACCTGGAGCCGCGTGAGCTCCTGGCGGTGGCCGGCGGTGCGCTTGTAGCCACGCTTGGGCTTGAACTTGAAGACGCGGAGCTTCGGGCCGCGCTCGTGGCCGAGCACGGTCGCCTCGACGGAGACCTTGCCGAGCTTCGCGCCGAACAGCGACTCGTCGCCGCTCGCGTAGAGCAGCGGCTCGAGGTCGACGGTCGCGCCCTCGTCGGCGGTCAGGCGCTCGACGAGCAGGGTCGTGCCCTCCTCGACGCGGTACTGCTTCCCGCCGGTGCGGATCACGGCGTAGGTGCTTTCGGGCATGGTCTTGGTCACTCGCTGGCGTCGGAGACTTCGGCGGCGTCGGACTCGGCCTTCGCGCGCGAACGGCGCCGTCCGCCTCTGCGGCCACGGCGCCGAGGCTTCGATTGTACCGCGTCGTCCCCGTTCTCCCCACCCTCGGGCGAGTCGACCGCGTCCTCGGGCGCCGCGTCGGCCACCTCGGCGCCGCCCTCGGCCTCGGCCATCACCTCGTCCTTCGGCTCGTCCTTCGCCTTGCGGGCGCGCCGGCGGCCCTTGGGCTTGGCCGCGTCCTCGTCCGCCTCGGCCGCGGCCGCGGGGCCCGTGCCCGCGTGCACCGACCCGGCGTCGGCCATCGCGGAGACCGCCTCGTCCTCGGGCGTCGCCGGCTCGGGCGGCGCCTTCTTGCGCGTCCTCGCGGCGGTCGCGGCGCGCTTGGCGGAGCGCTCGCGGGCCTTGCGCCGCTCCTCGGTGGCCTGCGCGGCCTCCTCGGCGACCTCGGCGAGCACCGCGCGGGCGGCGGTGCGGCCCGCCTCCTCGATCCGCACGAGCACCTTCTCGCCGACGTACTCGATGCCGTCGCGGACCTCGATCAGGTAGCCGTCGACCTTCGCGACCGCGTCGTCCTCGGAGTACATGTGCGGCTCGACGATGTCGACGTGCACCTCCTCGCCCTCGCGGAACGGCACGCTCTGCTCCTCGATCTCCGCCCGCGCGCCTTCCTGGACGATCGCGAAGTGGTCGAGCGGCAGGCCCTCGGACCCCGTGAAGGAGAAGAAGCGGCTCGTGTCCTGCTCCAGGTCGTGCAGCGTCCGGGCGCCGTCGGCGGTGAAGAAGGCGCTGACCTTCGGGTTGATGCGGACGAGGTAGGCCTCCGGGCCGCTCTGGCCCGCCTCGGCGACGATCTCGCGCAGGCGGCGCTCGACCTCGATGGCGATCGTCTCCTCCGACTTCACCACGCCCTCGCCGTCGCAGGTCGGGCAGGTCTTGGTCATGATCTCGCGCGCGCCGTCCGTGACGTTCTGGCGCGTCATCTCGACCAGCCCGAGCGGGGAGATCTCGACCACGAAGGTCTTCGTGCGGTCCTCGTCGAGCGCCTTGCGCAGCGTCTTGAGCACGGCGTCGCGGTTGCGGGCGCGGGCCATGTCGATGAAGTCGATGACGATGATGCCGCCGATGTCGCGCAGCCGGAGCTGGTTGACGACCTCCTCGGCCGCCTCCAGGTTCGTGCGCGTGATCGTGTCCTCGAGCCGGGCGGCCTTGCCCTTGCCCGTGTAGGAGCCCGTGTTGATGTCGATCACCGTCAGCGCCTCGGCGTAGTCGATCATCAGGTAGCCGCCGCTCGGCAGGTCGACCCGCCGCGACAGCATCCCCTCGATGACGGGCTCGACGCCGTAGCCCTCGAACAGGTCCGTCGGCTCCTCCCACAGCTCGACGCGGTCCACCAGCTCCGGCGCGGTGCGGGTGAAGAAGGAGACGAGCCGGTGGTGCTGCTTCGGGTCGTCGACGATCGCGCGCTCGAAGTGCTCGGAGAAGATGTCGCGCACGACGCGGATCGACAGGTCGGCCTCCTGGAAGACCATCGCGGGCGCCGCGGTCTCCTTGACGCGCTTCTCCAGGACCTCGTTGAGCTTGAAGAGGTACTGGAGCTCGCGCTCGAAGTCCGCGCGCTGGGCGCCGTGCGCCGCGGTGCGGATGATCGCGCCGCCGCCGCCGAGGTCGAGCTGCTTGGCCTCGGACCGGAGCCGGGTCCGCTCCTTGTCCTCTAGCCGGCGCGAGACGCCGACGCCTTCGCCGTAGGGCGCGTAGACCATGTAGCGGCCGGCGATCGTCAGCTCCATGGTGAGCCGCGCGCCCTTCGTCTTGAGCGGGTCCTTGATGACCTGCACCACGATCTCCTGCCCCGGCTTGAGCAGGTCGGTGATCGACGGGCCGGAGCCCTTGGTGCCGCGGCCGCGCTTGACCTGCTCGACGCCCGGGAGCACGATCTCGTCGACGTGGAGGAACCCGTTCTTGTCGAGGCCGATGTCGACGAACGCCGCCTCGAGGCCGGGCAGGACGTTGTCGACCTTGCCCTTGTAGATGTTGCCCACGATCGACCGGCCGCCGCGGCGCTCGAAGTAGACCTCGGCGACGCGATAGCCGGTGGGCAGCCCGCCCTTCTTGCGGCGGCGGGACTTACGGGCGGCCGTGACCTCCCCGGCCGCCTCCAGCATCGCGACCCGGGTCTCCCCCCGGTCGACGGTGACCAGCACTTGCTTCTTCACGTGGATACCTCATTCGAAGATGGTGGCCCGGCCCTTGCCCGCAGCGGTCTCGCGCGCCTGCGCGTTGATCGACTGGAGCAGGCCGACGGCCAGGAAGGTGGCGAGCATCGAGGAGCCGCCCGCGGAGAGCAGCGGCGCGGTGACGCCCGTGATGGGCATGATCCCCACGTTCATCCCGACGTTCACGAAGAGCTGGAACAGCAGCATCACGGTGATGCCGCCCGCCAGTAGAGCCCCGTAGAGGTTCTTCGCGATGGTCAGGATGTGCAGGGCGCGCCATATGAGCAGCGCGTACAAGGAAAGCACCAGGGCGCAGCCGACGAAACCGTAGGTCTCGCCGACGACGGCGAAGATGAAGTCGGTGTGGTGCTCGGGCAGGTAGTCGAGCTGCGTCTGCGTCGCGTTCTCCACGCCGCGGCCCGTCTTCTCGCCCGAGCCGATGGCGATCTTGGACTGCTGTTGCTGGTAGCCCGCGTCGGCCGGGTCGGCCGAGGGCTCCAGGAACGATGTGAGGCGGTCCTTCTGGTAGTCCTGCAGCACCTGCACGCCCACTGCGGGCGCGCCGACGAGCACGATCGCGATGGCCACCGCGAACAGCGCCCCGAGCGCGGCGAAGTGCCGCCACGGAGCGCCGGCGATGAACAGCAGCGCGAGGATGCCGACGCCGTACACGAGCGCGGAGCCGAGGTCGTTCTCGGCCATCACGAGCATCGTCGGGATCAGCCCGAGCAGCAGGATCCGGGCTGTGGTCTGCCTCCCCATCAGCCGCATCCGGCTCACGAGGAAGCCGGCGAGCGAGACGACGAGCAGCACCTTGCCGAACTCGGACGGCTGCAAGGTGAAGAACGGGAGCTCGATCCACGCCTTGGCGCCGCGGGTCGCGGTCGCCAGTCCGAGCGTGAGCAGGAGGGACGCGATCAGCACGCCGTAGACGACGAAGCGCAGGTCCTGCAGCCGGGTGTAGTCGATCCGCGAGACGACGTACATCAGCACGAGGCCGACGCCCGCGTAGAGGGCCTGGCGGTAGACGTAGAAGTCGGGCTGGCCCTCGACGTCCAGCCGCGTCGCGCCCTTGAGCGTGACGATCGAGCAGGCGACGAGGCCGAGCACCGCCAGCAGGAGCAGCGGATCGAGCCTCAAGCGCCACTCGCGGGGCACGAGCGCGGGCGGCGGCTCGGAGGCCGGCTGGATCGGGGTCGTCGCGGAGCTCACGCGGCGGTCCGAGGGTATCCGAGGCGGGCGCGGGTCACTGGGTCCGGCTCGCTCCCTGCACGAACTCGCCGCCGCGCACGCCGAACCACTTCTCGAGGATGAGCCGCGCGGCGGGCGCTGCGGCCTCGGCGCCGAAGCCGCCCTCCTCGACGGTCACGACGACGACGATCGGGCGCGTCGGGTCGTCGACCCAGCACGCGTACCACGACTGGTCGGCGTTGGGCTGGCGCTCCGCGGTGCCCGTCTTGCCGTGCACGGGATACGGGAAGCCCTCGAAGACGTCGACGGACGTGCCGCCCGCCTGGGTGGCGGCGGCGAGCAGGCCGGAGCGGATCGCGTCGAGGTCGGGCGTGTCGATGTCGACCTTGCGCGCGAGCGGCTTGCGGATCTCCTCGAGCTGGCGGCCCGCGCCGTCCTGGACCTCCTGGCCGAGGTGCGGCGTGACGACGCGGCCGCCGTTCGCCAGCGCGGCGTAGGCCGTCGCGAGCTGCAGCGGCGTGGCCTGGAGGTCGCCCTGGCCGACGGCGAGGTTGACGTTGTCGCCGCCCGCCCAGGGCCGCTCGATGCCACCGCAGGCGAACAGCGCCGCCTGGGTGCCGACCGGCACCTTGGCCTTCTTCGCGCACTTCTGGTACTCGGCGAAGCCCTTGTCGCGCCACTTGCGGTCGGGCACGAGGCCGCCGTACTCGCCGGGCAGGTCGATGCCCGTCGGCTTGCCGAAGGAGAGCTTGCGCGCCCAGTCCTGGATCACCGGGCCGCGCTCGTTGAGCGAGGCGCCCAGCTGGTAGAAGAACACGTCGGAGGAGACCTGGAGCGCGCGCGGCAGCGCCAGCGAGCCGAACACCGCGTCGCCCGCGTTCTTGAACTCGCGGCCGCCGTAGCGGAACACGCCCGGGTCGTTGAGCACCGTGGTCGGCGTGAGGATCCCGTCCTCCATCGCGGCGAGCGCCGTGATCGGCTTGAACGTCGAGCCCGTCGGATAGCCAGCGCTGATCGCGCGGTTGAACAGCGGCGCGCCCTCGTCCTCGGAGTTGAGCCGCTCGTAGGTCTTCTGGTCGATCGGCTTCGCGAACAGGTTCGCGTCGAAGCTCGGGTAGGAGCCGAGCGCGAGCACCTCGCCGTTGCGCGGGTCCATCGCCACGAAGGCGCCCGCCTTGGCCGGGTTGAAGTTGCCGTTGGCCGCGTCGATCGCCTGGGCCATCGCGTCGTTGGCCTCGCGCTGGAGGCCGAGATCGAGCGTGAGCTGGAGCTGGCGGCCCTGGATCGGCGGGACGCGCGTGGCCGTCCGCGTGTCGTCGCGCGAGCCCATCGAGTTGACGATCACGCGCGTGAAGCCGTCCGTGCCGCGCAGGTACTTGTCGTAGGTCTCCTCGATGCCGTCCTTGCCGATCCGCGTGCCCTGCTCCAGGCCGCGGTAGCGCTTCTCCTTGAGCTCCTCGGGCGAGATCTCCCGGAGCGTGCCGAACAGCTGCGCGCCGAGCTCGTCGTGCGGGTAGTAGCGCAGGTACTTCTTCTCGACGACCACGCCGGGGAACTCGTCGCGGTGCTCGAGCAGGAAGTTGAACGCCTCGGGCGGGACGTCGGTCTTGATCGTCACGTTGGCGCCCGGCTGGTCGGCGAGGCCGGCGACGACGCGCTTGTGGATCGTGCGCGGCGGCAGGTCGATGACCTTGCCGAGGCGCCGGTAGAGCGCGCGCAGCTCGGGCGCGTCGGCGGGGATCGGCGGGATGGCCACGCGCTCCGCCCGGCTCGACGCCTTGCGCAGCCGGCGGCGCTCGGCCTTCTGCGCCTTCGTCGGCTTGCGCCGCTTGCCGCTGAGGCGCCGCTCGAGCGCCTTGAGGTCCTCGGCGGCCTTGAGCCGCGCGCCCTCGGCGGAGGCGAGCGCGGTGCGGTACTCGTCGGCGGCCTCCGTCTCCTCGTCCGGCACGGAGTTCGGGAGGATCTGCACCACCGGGGCGGCGCGCGTCTTGACGAGCGTCCGGCCGTTGCGGTCGACGATGTTGCCGCGCGGCGCCTCGATCTTGACCTTGCGGACGCGGTTCTCGCGGGCCTGGCTGACGTACTCGTCGCCCGTCAGCACCTGGAGGAACCAGAGGCGGAAGAAGATGATCGCGAAGAGCACGAAGGCGACGCCGCCGAGCACGGCGACGCGCACCGCGAGCTGCGGCGTGATCGGGGGCCGGCGGTCCTCGATCGGATTAGGCACGGCTGAGCGGGCTCAGGCCGCCGGTCGTGTACGCGCGGCGGCGGCGCCGGCGCGGATCGTCGGGCAGGAGCGGGGCGAGCACGCGGCGGCAGACCAGGTAGACGGGCAGGGCGAGCAGCGTGTTGAGGACGATCGTGAGCACGATCTGGCGCACGAGCAGCACGGAGACGGGCGCGTCGACGCCGAGCAGGAACTGCATGACCGTGAAGCCGAGCATGGCCACGGCGGTGGCCGCGGCGCCCACGGCGACCGGCACGAGCGCGTGCGCGGGGTCGCGCAGCTCGCGCAGGCGGCCGGCGCCGTAGCCCGCGGTGAGGAGCACCAGCGAGGTGATCCCGAGCGTCTGGGCGAGCGCCGTGTCCATCAGCAGGCCGAGCCCGAAGCCGAAGCACGCCCCCGGGACCGAGCCGAGCAGGAGGCCGACGGACGCGGCGAGCAGCGGGGCCAGGTCGGCGGGCACGCCGAGCACCGTGATCTGCGAGACCGTCGTGAGCTGCAGGATCCCGCCCGCGAGGCCGAGGGCGAAGAGGCGGGCGACGGCCCCGGCGTTCCAGGTCGTCGTCACGGCGTCGTGGAGGCGAGCGAGTCGGCGGCGGGCTTCGTGAGCACCCGGACGAAGTCCAGGCTGCGCAGGTCGGCGGCCGGCTTGACGTGGATCTGGCGCTCGAGCTCCCCCTCGCCCTGCACCTTGCGCACCGTCCCGATCAGGATGTCGGGCGGGAAGGGCGAGGGCAGGTCGTTGGTGATCGTGCCCGCGGTGACGATGCGGTCGCCCTCGCGGACCTTCTTGGCCTGCGGGACGAGGTCGAAGAGCAGCTCGTTGCGCGAGCCGGTGATCGGGAGTGCGATGCCCGGCTGGTCGGCGTTGAGCGCGCGCGCCGAGACGCCGAAGTCGGCGTCGGAGAGCAGCATGACCACGGCGTTGCCGTCGGACACGGACTTGACCTTGCCGACGAGGCCGACGTCGTTGATCACGGGCTGGTCGGGGCGGACGCCGTCGCTCGAGCCCTTGTTGATCTCGATCGTCGAGTACCAGGTCGAGTACGAGCGCGAGTAGACCTGGGCGGTCACGGGCGCATAGGCGTCGAGGCTCGCGTTCTGGGAGTACTCGAGCAGGCCGCGCAGCTCGTCGTTCTCGGCGTCGGCGCCCTGGAGCTTGGTCACCTCGGCGAGCAGCTGGTCACGCTCCTTGCGCAGCGCGTCGCGCTCGTCCTTGGCGTCCCACGTGTCGCCGAACCAGCCGAAGAGGTCGCGCAGCGGCTTGAGCGCCTTGTTCGCGCCCTCCTGGATCGGGGCGAGGACCTCCATCGCGCCGGTCTGGACCGACTTCAGCGGCCCGCCGCTCGACTCGCCGAAGTACGCCGTGATCAGTACGAGGCAGCACGCGACCAGTGCGAACAAGATCGCACGGCGACGTCGCACCTGTCTGTCGTACATCTACTAAGGCTCCATGAGTAACGTCGCCGAAGGCGAAAGCGAGGAACGAGCGTCGCCTGGCAGCGAAAGCCGTTTCCCCTTGAGGCTACCGCCGGGGACGGCGATAGCGAGCGCCGCAGACAGCCTAGCGACGCTGCCGGCGATGGTTCCGGCTGTTGCGGTTCGAGCGGTGGATCGCCTCGAACTCCTCGAGCGACCGGCCCGACCCGACCGCGACGCAGGTCAGCGGCGACTCCGCGCGGTGCGCGGGCATCTGCGTCTCGTCGCGCAGGCGCTCGTCCAGGCCCTGCAGGAGCGAGCCGCCGCCGGCGAGCATGATCCCGCGGTCCATGATGTCCGACGCGAGCTCGGGCGGCGTGCGGTCGAGGGTCTCCTTGATCGCGTCGATGATCTGCACGAGCGGCTCCTCGAGCGCGGCCCGGACCTCCTCGGAGGTGAGCACCACCGTCTTGGGCAGGCCGGAGACGAGGTCGCGGCCGCGGATCTCGGCCTGCACCTCCTCCTCGAGCGGGTAGGCCGAGCCGATCTCGAGCTTGACCTCCTCCGCCGTCTGCTGCCCGATCAGGAGCTTGTACTCCTTCTTGACGTAGTTGATGATCGCCTCGTCGAGCTCGTCGCCGCCGACGCGGATCGACTGCGACACGACGATGCCGCCGAGCGAGATGACCGCGACCTCGGAGGTGCCGCCGCCGATGTCGACGACCATGTTCCCCGTCGGCTCGCCGACCGG
>JBEVIG010000097.1:0-24727 GCA_040510855.1 Solirubrobacteraceae bacterium | reverse complement strand
GCGATCCAGGCCGTCCACGCCGACGCGCCGTCGGCCGGGGCGACGGACTGGCGCCAGATCCTCGCGCTCTACGACCAGCTCCTGGCGGTCGCGCCGGGCCCGGTGCCGGCGCTCAACCGCGCGGTCGCGCTGGCCGAGGTCGAGGGCCCTGCCGCGGGCCTGGCCGCGGTCGACGAGCTGGCGCTGGACGACCAGCTCGCCCACGCGATCCGCGCCGACCTCCTGCGGCGGCTGGGACGGGTCGACGAGGCGCGGGACGCCTACGCCGCCGCGCTCGAGCGCACCCGCAACGCCGCCGAGCGCGAGTTCCTCGAGCGGCGGTTGGCGGAGACGTCGGCGCCGGCCGGGTAGGGGCGCCGTCCGACGTTGCGCGACGCCTTGCGAGGAGCGCGGCCTGTTGCGGGTACATTCGGGGCGTGTCGACGGATCGTGACCTGTTCGCCAACTTCGAGCGCATGCGCCGGGAGATGGACGAGCTGTTCGGCGACGTCTTCGGCGCCGGGCCGGTCCGCCGGGGCGCGTTCACGCCCGCGGTGGACGTGTACTACGTCGCCGACCCGCCGCGGGCGATCGTCCGCGCCGAGCTGGCCGGCGTCCGCGCGGCCGAGATCGAGCTCGAGATCCGCGGCCGTGAGCTGATCCTCGCCGGCCAGCGCCACAGCGCCGGGCGCGAGGACGAGGAGCGCGTCTACCAGCAGCTCGAGATCCAGCACGGGCCGTTCCGGCGCGTGATCTCGCTCGGCGCCGACGTCGACGCCGACGCCGCCAAGGCCAGCTTCGAGGACGGCGTGCTCACCGTCGAGCTGCCGATCCGCGCCCCCGAGGGTGCGCGCCAGGTGCCGATCAGCCGGGCGGACGAGCACGAGGACGCTCCGTGATCGAGATCGCCACGCCCGGCGCGGGCGAGGAGGAGGTGACGATGGGAGCGACCCCGCCGCTCCCCGCCACGCTGCCCGTCCTCCCGCTCCGCGACACCGTCACGTTCCCCGACACGCTCACGCCGCTCGCCGTGGGCCAGGAGCGCTCGATCCAGCTCGTCAACGACGTGCTCGGCCACGACCGGATGCTCGCGCTCGTCGCCTCGCGCGACCCCGAGATCGATACGCCGCGGCCCGACCAGCTCCACACGGTCGGCGTCGTCGGCACGGTCGCGCGGATGCTCAAGGTGCCCGACGGGACGCTGCGGATCCTCGTCCAGTCCGGTCCGCGGATCCGCCTCGACGACTTCACGACCGAGCAGCCCTACCTCGTCGCGAAGGTTGCCGAGGCGCCCGACGAGCTCGAGGAGGGCCCGGAGCTGACCGCGCTCGTCCGCAACGTCCAGCAGACGTTCGGGCACATCATCGAGGACGTCCCGTACCTCCCTGAGGAGCTGAGCGTCGCGGTCGCGAACCTCGACGACCCCTCCGCGCTCGCCCACCTGATCGCGGGCGCCCTGCGGATCAAGACCGAGGAGAAGCAGGCGCTGCTGGAGGAGCTCGACGTCGCGAAGCGGCTGCGGCGGCTCTCCGAGATCCTCGCCCGCGAGCTCGAGGTCGCCGCGATCGGCTCGCGGATCCAGTCCCAGGTCCAGTCCGAGCTGGACCGCTCGCAGCGCGAGTACGTCCTGCGCCAGCAGCTCAAGGCGATCCAGGAGGAGCTCGGCGAGCGCGACCCGGCCGAGGCCGAGACGGACGAGCTGCGCGAGCAGCTCGACGCGGTGGCGATGCCCGAGGACGTCCGCAAGCAGGCCGACCGCGAGCTCGCCCGGCTGGAGAAGCTCCCGCAGGCGGCCGCCGAGTACGGCGTGATCCGCACCTACCTGGAGTGGCTGGCCTCGCTGCCGTGGGGCGTGACGACGGAGGACAACCTCGACCTCGCGCATGCGCGGGAGGTGCTCGACGAGGACCACTACGACATCGAGAAGGTCAAGGAGCGGATCCTCGAGTTCCTCGCCGTCCGCCGCCTCAAGCCGGACGCCCGCGGCTCCATCCTCTGCTTCGTCGGCCCGCCCGGCGTCGGCAAGACGTCGCTCGGCCACTCGATCGCTCGGGCGCTCGGCCGCAAGTTCGAGCGGATCAGCGCCGGCGGCGTGCGTGACGAGGCCGAGATCCGCGGGCACCGCCGCACCTACATCGGTGCGATGCCGGGGACGATCATCCGCGCGCTGCGCGACGCGGGCTCCGCCAACCCGCTGTTCATGATCGACGAGATCGACAAGATGGGCGCGGACTACCGCGGCGACCCGGCGAGCGCGATGCTCGAGGTGCTCGACCCGGAGCAGAACGCCACGTTCCGCGACCACTACCTCGACGTGCCGTTCGACCTCTCGCGGGTCATGTTCATCACGACCGCGAACACGCTCGAGACCGTCCCCGGCCCGCTGCGCGACCGCATGGAGGTCATCCAGCTCGCGGGCTACACGGAGGAGGAGAAGCTCCAGATCGCGCGCCGCTACCTCGTGCCGCGCCAGATCGAGCGCACCGGCCTGCGCAAGGGGCAGATCGCGTTCTCCGACACGGGGCTGAAGACGATCATCGCCGAGTACACCCGCGAGGCGGGCGTCCGCGGGCTGGAGCGCGAGATCGGCGCCGCCTGCCGCAAGGTCGCGCGGCGCGTCGCCGAGGGCGGGAACGGCAAGAAGGTGACCGTCACCGCGCCGCGGGTGCGCGAGCTGCTCGGCCGTCCGCGCTTCCAGCCCGAGACGCGGCGGCGCACGAGCCAGCCCGGCGTCGCCACGGGGCTCGCGTGGACGCCGGTGGGCGGCGACGTCCTCTTCGTCGAGGCGAGCGCGATGCCCGGCAAGGGCCGTCTCACCGTCACGGGTCAGCTCGGCGACGTCATGAAGGAATCGGCGCAGGCGGCGCTCACCTGGGTGCGCGCGCACGCCGGGCTCGACGACGACTGGTTCGCGTCGCGCGACGTGCACGTCCACGTGCCCGCCGGGGCGGTGCCCAAGGACGGCCCGAGCGCCGGCATCACGATGGCCACCGCGCTCATGTCGCTCATCACGGAGCGGCCGGTGCGCGGCGACACGGCGATGACGGGGGAGATTACCCTCACGGGCCAGGTGCTGCCGATCGGCGGGCTCAAGGAGAAGGCGCTGGCCGCGCAGCGCGCCGGCATCGCGCGCGTCATCGCACCGCTGCGCAACGAGCCCGACCTCGAGGACTTCCCGCCGCACCTGCGCGACGCGATGGAGTTCGTCTGGGTCGGCGAGGTCGGCGAGGTGCTCGACGCGGCGCTCGAGCCGCCGTCCAACGGTGCGGTCAGCACCCGGGCCAGGACCCGGGGAGCCCGCACCGGCCGCGCCGCCGCGGCGCGGTAGCGTCAGCGCTGTGATGCGCGCCGTGTTCCCCGCCGGGCTCGCCCGGCGCGTCGGCTTCCTCCTCCTCACCCTCCCGCTGGGGATCGTCTACTTCGCCGTGCTGATCGGCGGGCTGGCCTCCGCCGTGGGCGGCGCGTTCATCGTCGGCATCCCGCTGTTCGTCGGCCTGATGTTCCTGTGGCGCGCGCTGGCGCGGTTCGAGCGCCGGCTCGTGCGCGCCGGGCTCGGCGTCGACATCCCGAACCCGTACCGCACGCCGCTCTCCGAGACGAGGCTCGGGCGGCTGCGCGACCGGCTGGTCGACCCCGCGACGTGGAAGGACCTCGCCTACCTGCTGCTGATGTTCCCGCTGGGCCTCGTCTCGTTCGTGGTCACGGTCGGCCTGTTCGGGACCGCGATCACCTTCCTCACGATGGTCGGCTGGGGCTGGTACGCGATCCCGGGCGGCTACGACCTCGGGATCCTCAACGTGGACACGGTGTGGGAGGCGCTGCTCGTCACGCCGCTGTGCATCCCCGCGTGGCTGCTCTTCGTCCTCGCCGTGCGCGGCCTCGTGTCGATCCACGCCGCGGTCGCCCGCACGCTGCTGAGCGCCTCGCCCGACCCCGAGATGACCGCCCGCGTGGCCGCGCTGCAGGACTCGCGGGCCCGCATCATCGCCGCGGCCGACGCGGAGCGCCGGCGGCTGGAGCGCGACCTCCACGACGGCGCGCAGCAGCGCCTCGTCGCGCTCTCCATGCAGCTCGGCCTCGCCAAGCGGCGGCTCGCCAAGGGCGAGGAGGTCGGCGACCTCGTCGCGACGGCCGATCAGGAGGCGCGCGCGGCGATCGAGGAGCTGCGCGACCTCGCGCGCGGCCTGCACCCGGCAGTGCTGACCGACCGCGGGCTCGCGCCCGCGCTGCGCGACGTGGCCAACCGCTCCGCGGTGCCCGTCGAGCTGGGCGAGCTGCCCGAGGAGCGGCTGCCCGGTCCCGTCGAGGCCGCGGCGTACTTCACGGTCTCCGAGGCGCTGACGAACGTGGCCAAGTACGCCCAGGCGACGTCCGTGCACGTCGAGGTCACCCCGCGCGACGGTGCGCTCGCGATCACGGTGGCCGACGACGGCATCGGCGGCGCCGAGGCGGGGGGCGGCTCGGGCCTGCGCGGCCTGGCCGACCGCCTCGGCGCGCTCGGCGGCGAGCTGGAGGTCGAGTCCCCGCCCGGCGTGGGCACGACGCTGCGCGCCTGGATCCCGATCGCAGCCGTGCCCGAGCTCGCCGCCGCCGAGCCCGAGGAGTTCGCGGCGGAGACCGTGTCGTTCGGCCGCCGGGCGCTCCAGACGCACGCCGTCGTCTACGCACTGGTGATGGCGCTCCTGGTCTTCATCTGGCTGACCACCGGCGCCGGCTACTTCTGGCCGCAGTGGTCGATCGTGGGCTGGGGCCTGCTGCTGGCGCTGCACGGCTGGTTCGCCGAAGGGCGCCACCGGGGTATGCTCGCCACCGAGACGACGCAACCGGACCGATGAGAGGTGGCATGGGAGCGAAGAAGAAGGCAGCCAAGGCGGGCGCCGCCGCCTACGCGGTGAAGAACAGCCCGTACGTCAAGCGGATCGCCGACGACGAGGAGCTGCGCCAGAACCTCTGGAGCGCGTACGAGTCGGCACGCGATGCGGTCGGCCGCCTCCAGAACGGCAAGCATCCGACGAAGCAGATATTCGACGACAAGAAGCTGCAGAAGGACCTGAAGTCGGCCGCGGAGTCCTTCCGCGACGCCTCGGTCGCCCTGCGCGAGGCGCCCAAGAAGAAGAAGCGGGGCGGCCTCGGCAAGCTGATCGTGATCGGCGTCGTGGGCGCCGGCCTGGCCCTCGCCGTGAGCGAGGACCTGCGCAAGAAGGTGCTCGACGCGCTGTTCGGCGCGGAGGAGGAGTTCGAGTACTCCGCCACGACCGCGCCGTCGACCGCGACGCCCTCGGACGCCACGGCGGCCAACACGAACTGAGCTCGAGGGAGAGCGAACCCGTTCCCGGAGGGCGCCCGCGAGGCGCCCTCCGTCGTTGAGCGGGGCCTCCGGTTCCTCCCTATGGGCCGTATCGGGCCCGGCCCGGACACCGGATGATCGGGAGCATGGTGTCCCTCCACGTCGATCCCCGATCCCGGTGCGCGGACGTCCGCCTGCTCGGATCCGACGTGGACGTCCCGTGCGGCGACGGCCGCGCCCGCCGGTACGCGAACCTCGACTACGCCGCGAGCACGCCGGCGCTGCCCGAGGTGTGGGACGCCGTGGCCGCGTTCATGCCCTGGTACAGCAGCGTGCACCGCGGCAGCGGCGCCAAGTCCCAGGTGGCGACGGAGGCGTTCGAGAGCGCGCGCGACGACGTGCGCGCGTTCGTCGGGGCGCCGCGCGGCGACGACGTCGTCCTCGTGCGCAACACGACGGAGGCGATCAACGTCCTGGCGGCCGCGCTGCCGCCGGGCACGCGCGTGCTCGGCAGCCCGGTGGAGCACCACGCCAACCTCCTCCCCTGGCGGCGCCACGACCTCGAGCTGCTCTCGTTCCCCGAGTCGGCGGACGCGCTCTGTGCCGCGTGCGAGTCGGCGCTGCGCGATGCGCGGCGGCCGTTCGACGTCGTCGCGCTCACGGGCGCGTCCAACGTCACGGGCGAGGTCTGGCCGCTCCGGCGCCTCGCGGCGATCGCGCACCGCCATGGCGCGCGCCTCGTCGTCGACGCCGCGCAGCTCGCGCCCCACCGGCCGATCGACATGGCGGCCATGGGCATCGACTTCCTCGCCTTCTCCGGCCACAAGCTGTACGCCCCGTTCGGCGCCGGTGCCCTCGTGGGCCCGGTCGGCGGGCTGGGCGACGCGGCGCCGCTCATCGAGGGCGGTGGCGCGATCAAGCTCGTGACGCTCGACGGCACGATCTGGGCCGACTCGCCCGACCGCCACGAGGCCGGCTCGCCGAACGTGGTCGGCGCGGTCGCGCTCGGCGCCGCCTGCCGCGCGCTGACGGCGCTGGGCATGGACGCCGTCGCCGCGCACGAGCTCGAGCTCGCCACCCGGCTCCGCCGGGGCCTCGCCGGGGTCCCGGGCCTCGAGCCGCTGGCGCTGTGGCCCGCGGCGGCCGACCGCCTCGGCGTCGCGGCGTTCTCCCTCGACGGCTTCCGTCATCCGCTGCTCGCGGCGATCCTGAGCGCGGAGCACGCGATCGGCGTGCGCCACGGGTGCTTCTGCGCGCACCCGCTGATCGCGCATCTGCTGGCGCTCCCCGAGCCCGAGATGCGCCGCTACGCGCGCGAGCTCGGGGCCGGCGGCACGCCGCAGCTGCCGGGGGCGGTGCGGGCGAGCATCGGCCTCGGCACGACGGCGGACGACATCGACCGGCTCGTCGGGGCGCTCCACTCGATCGCGCGGCACGGGCCGGCGCTGCGCTACGAGCACGTGGCCGAGCACGACGAGTACCGCCCCGTGGCGGTCCCGCGCCGCTTCAGCCTTCGTCGATGAAGTCCCGGACCTCGACGAGCGCGCCCGGGCGCTCCTCGGTGTCCGTGCCGTAGCGGCCGATCCAGCCGCCCGTGGGCGGGCGGCCGTCGCGCTGCCAGGCGAGCAGGATCTCGTGCGGGTCGATCGCCTTGTCGTCGTCGGCGCCCGGGTGGATCTCGAAGTGGACGTGCGGCGGGGTCGGCTCGGCGTCGCCCGTGTTGCCCGTGAAGCCGAGCAGCGTGCCGGCCTTCACCTCGGCGCCCTCGACGGCCTCGGGGGCGAAGGCGGAGAGGTGCGCGTAGAAGAAGGAGTCGCCGTCGTCGGAGCGCAGCCACAGGCGGTTGCCGCTGATCGGGAGCGTGCCGACGCGGTTCAGCGTGCCGTCGGCGACGGCCAGCACGGGGGTGCCGAACGGGGCGAAGCAGTCGTTGCCCTGGTGCGGGCCGATCTGCCGCGGGCCGCCCCAGTCGTCGGCGCACTCGGCCTCGTTCCCGAAGACGGGGAAGACGTAGTCGCCGCCCATCAGCCGCTGCTCGGCTCCGCCCCGCTTGGGCCCGCCGGAGCCGGGCGCGAGCGGGTCGATCGGGTCCGGTGTCGCGGTCGGCTCGGGCTCCGGCAGCGTGGTCGGCTCGGCGCCGTCGCGCGCGGTCGCGTCGGCCGCCGCGACGACGATGATCGTGCCCGTCGAGAAGCCCGCCACGGGGCGGGTGAGCCGGATCCGGAGGCCCTCGCCGCCGGCGTTGATCGTGATCTCCGCGCCGCCCGCGACGAACTCGCGGCGGGTGCTGAGGTCGCCCTGCGGCTCGCCGTCGATGGTCAGGCCCGTGATGCCGCCGCCGTAACTCGGCCGGCCCGCGTCGTCGGCGCGCGCGGTGCGCGTGATCCGCTCCGCCTCGACGAGGCCGTCGAGCAGGGAGACGCCGTCGGCCCGCGCGGTCGCCCGCGCGACGCCGTCGCCGCCCGCCCGCGAGGCGGTCGCGGTCGCGCGCCCGCCCTCGACCGCGAGCCCGTCGCGCTCGTACCCGCCGCGGGAGCGGCGCACCTGGTCGCCCTCGGCGCGCACGCCGCCGACTGTGCCGAGGTCGCCGGTGACGACGCTCGCGGTCGCCCCCGCCCGCGCGGGGGCCTGCGCCGGCGCGGCCGGCACGAGCACGGCGGCGGCCGCCGCGAGAAGCACGGCGGCGGGCAGGGCGAGCCGCAACAGCACGGGGCCAGTGTGGCACTAGGGTGTTGATCGACGATGGAGGCCGCGACCACCCCCAAGCGCACGCTCGACGGCGAGAAGGCGCAGCGGATCGTCGACGCTATGCGCGCGACGGTGGGGGAGCGGGGGGCGACCGGCGCGACGTTCGACGTCGTCGCCCGCGAGGCCGGCGTCTCGCGCGGGCTCCTCCACTACTACTTCGGCACGAAGGAGCGCCTGCTCGCGGAGGTCGTGCGGCGCGACTGCGACCTGCGCATGGAGCGGCTCTCGGCCGGCTCCGCCGGCGCGTCGAGCCCGGAGGAGCTGCTCGGCTCGATGGCGGCCGCGCTGCGGGAGATGATGGACGAGTCGCCGGAGTTCCTGGCGATCCTGCTCGAGCTCCACACGCTCGGCCGGACCAACCCCGAGGTCGCCGCCGAGCTGCGCGAGCTCCACCGCCGCGTCCGCGGCCACCTGGGCGGCATCCTCGCCGAGGCCCGCGACGCGGGCGTGATCACCCTCGCCGCGGACCCCGAGGTCGTCGCCGAGGTCCTCTTCTCGCTGGCCGACGGCCTGGGGATGCGGATGCTCGCCGAGCCGGAGCGCGACTTCGAGCCGTCGCTCGCCGCGGCGCTGACGGCGGCCGCCGCGCTCGTGCGCTGACCCCCCGATCCCCGGCTCGGGGGATGGCGAGGGATCCCCCCGATGAGCCGGGGGTGGGCCCGGCCATACGGTCCGGCCATGACTCCCCGACTCATCGCCCCGGCCGCGCTGCTCGCGGCCGGGCTGCTCGTGCCGGCCGGCGCGCAGGCGGCGACCAAGACCGTCTCGGCGGGCCTCCCCGTCGCCAAGGCGAAGGCCATGCCCGCCGAGTCCACCGGCAACGCGTTCTATCCCAGGACGGTGAGCGTGAACGCGGGCGGCAAGGTCGCCTTCAAGATCGCCGGCCTCCACAACGTGATCTTCCCGGCGAAGGGCGCGAAGCCCGCGCCGTTCCATGCGCCGGACGCGGCCGCGCCGGTGGCCGGCGCCAAGGACGCGGCGGGCGCGGACTTCTGGTTCAACGGGCAGCCGAACTGGAAGCTCGACATGGGCCAGCTCGCCCCGAGCGGCGACGGCGCCGTCGACGGCAAGGCGGTCGACGGCTCCGGCGTGTTCGCGGGCCAGGGCGCGCCGCCCGACTACGTCGTCTCGTTCCCGAAGCAGGGGACCTACACGTACCTCTGCTCGATCCACCCGGGCATGAAGGGCAAGGTCAAGGTCCTGCCGAAGGGCGCGAAGGCGCCGTCGAAGGCCAAGGACGCCAAGGCGGTCAAGCGGCAGATCGCGAAGACGGTCAAGCTCGCCAGGAAGCTGGCGGCGGAGACGCCGAAGGGCGCCGTCGTCCGCGCGGGCAACGACGCCAAGGAGGTCGCGTTCTTCGCGTTCTCGCCGGGCGTCCGCTCCGTGAAGGCCGGCCGGACCGTGACCTTCGAGATGGCGAAGGGCTCGACGGAGATGCACAACGTCGTCTTCGGGCCGCAGGACGTCCTCGAGGCCGCCGCCGCCGCGTTCATCTCCCCGAACGCCGCGGGCCTGGGCTACAACCCGATCTCCGTGTACGCCTCGGATCCGGGCGCCCTCGTGCTCGACGGCGCGAACCACGGCAACGGGTTCGCCAACACCGGCCTGCTCGACGACGACGCGCGCACGCCGTTCCCCGCCAAGGCGAAGGTCACGTTCGCCAAGGCCGGCAGCTACGCGTACATCTGCACCGTCCACGGGCCGTCGATGAAGGGGACCGTCGAGGTCTCCTAGCCCTTTCCCGTACTATTGGCTGGCCAGCCAGCCAGTACTCCCAGGAGCTCCCCACATGCAAACCACCATGCTGCGCCTCGACGCGCTCCTGCGCCGCCGCAAGCGCACCGTCCTGGCCCTCTGGGCCCTCGTCCTCCTCATCGCCGTCCCGTTCTCCATCCGGCAGTCGGAGGACCTCTCCAGCGGCGGCTTCGGCGTCCCCGGCTCGCAGTCGGCGGCGGTCGACGCCGCGCTCGAGCGCTTCCCCGGCGCCGAGGGCGCGCAACTCGCCGCGGTGCTGATCCCGCAGGAGGGCGCGACGCCCGGGCAGCTCGACGCCGCGATCGCCCGGCTCGGCGCCGCCGCAGGGCCGGTCGACGACGTCGAGCTCGCCCCCGAGGCCCGCGCGCAGGCCGAGCAGGCCGCGCGGGCCGGGGAGACGATCGTCGTGCCGCTCCGCGCGACGGTCTCCGAGGACGACGCGACCGCCGTCGCCGCCGACCTGCGGAAGGAGCTCGACGTCACCGCGGGCGCCCGGGACGGCGTCGCCACCCACTTCGTCGGCCAGGGCGCGCTCTGGGCCGCGATGCAGGACCTCTCCAAGGAGGACCTGGCGAAGGCGGAGTCCGCCGGCTTCCCGGTCGTGCTGCTGATCCTGCTCGCCGTCTTCGGCACGCTCGCGGCGGCGTCGCTGCCGCTGCTGCTCGGGTTCGTGTCCGTGCTGGTCACGGGCGGGCTCATCTTCGCCCTCTCGCAGGTGATGGAGATGTCGGTCTTCGTGACCAACATGGCGTCGATGATCGGCATCGGCGTGGCCGTGGACTACTCGCTCTTCGTCCTCGCCCGCTACCGGGAGGAGGTCGCCGCAGGGCGGTCCATAGAGGAGGCCCGCTCGGTCGCGATGGCCACCTCCGGGCTCGCCGTGCTGTTCTCGGGCCTCACCGTGATCGTCTCGCTCGCCGGCCTGTGGATGGTCGACAACCAGGCGATCCGCTCCATGGCCCTGGGCGCGATGCTCGTCGTCGCCGTGGCGATGCTCGGCGCCGCGACGCTGCTGCCGCTGCTGCTCGGCGAGCGGGTGGCGAAGCCCGGCCGGTTCGCCCGGCGCAGGACGCCGCAGCCCGGCGGCTCGCCGTTCTGGAAGGGCTGGACCGCGGGCGTGATGAAGCGGCCCGTGCTGTCCGTCGTCACCACCTCGGCGGTGCTGATCGCGCTCGCGCTGCCCGTGCTCGGGATGCAGACGGGCACCGGCGCGCTCGACCAGTTCCCCGACGGCCACGAGGCGCGCCAGGGATTCGAGGCCGCCGCGGCGATCACGGGCCCGGGCGCCACCTCCCCGATCCAGGTCGTCGCGCCGGCCGCGGCCGGCGACGACGTGCGCGCCGCGCTCGCGGCCGACCCTGGCGTCGCCGACGTCGCCCCGCCCGTCGTGTCCCGCGACGGCGCGAGCGTCCTCGTCACCGCGGTGCCGCGCGACGGCGCCGAGACGGACGCCGCCAAGGCGACCGTCGAGCGGCTGCGCTCCGAGCTGCCCGCGGTGGCCGGCGGCAGCGTCGAGGTGGGCGGCGTCTCCGCGTCGGAGATCGACATCACGAACCTCGTGAGCGGCTCGATGTGGAAGATCCTGCTCTTCCTGCTCGGGCTGAGCTACATCGTGCTGCTCGTCCTGCTGCGCTCGGTCGTGCTGCCGGCGAAGGCCGTGCTCATGAACCTGCTCAGCGTCGGCGCCGCGATGGGCGTCCTCTCCCTGGCCTTCGACACCGTCGACACGCTCACCCCGCCGCTCGTGCTGGCGATCGTGTTCGGCCTGTCGATGGACTACGAGGTCTTCCTCCTCTCGCGGATCCGCGAGCGATACGAGGCGACCGGAGACACGCGCCGGGCGGTGGCCGAGGGGCTCGCCGCGAGCGCGCGGACGATCACCTCGGCGGCGCTGATCATGGTCGCCGTGTTCGCCGTCTTCATCGCCGTGGGCGTGCCGTCGATCAAGCAGCTCGGCCTCGGCACTGCGGTGGCGATCGCGCTGGACGCGACGCTCGTGCGGCTCATCCTCGTCCCGGCCTCGATGGAGCTGCTCGGGAAGTGGAACTGGTACCTGCCGCGCCCGCTCGCCCGGATCCTCCCGCGGGCGGACTTCGAGGCGGTGCCGGCCAGGGCCTAGCCGAACACCTTGCGCGACGCCCAGAGCGCGCGCATGGACCCGCGCGGGCGCAGCTTCCCGGTGGCGAGCGCCCGGCGCGGGTCGAGCCGGCCCGCGAAGACGTCGACGAAGTCGTCGTAGCGGACCCGGTACGTCACGTCGGGGTCGGGCGCGAAGCCCGGCCCCACGGACGTGTCGCCGTTGTCGAGCCGCAGGTGCCACGGCTCGGCGTCGGGGAAGTCCCACTGCAGCGTCAGCGGCCCGCCCGGCGCGGTGCGGTGGTCGACGCCACGGCGGAGCGAGTCGAACAGGGCGTGCATCGTCTCGGGGTCGCGCGCGGCCGCCTCGATGCCCTCGCCGAGGATCCCGCCCCGGAGCAGCAGGATCATCCGGTCCGCGCGCGCCTCCGCGGAGAGGTCGAACGGATAGGGGATCGGGCCGGGCAGCTCGTCGACCGGCATCCCGGCCGCGCGCAGCTTGCTCTCGAACGAGCGGCCGGCCTCGGCGTAGATCTCCTCGAGCGTGAAGCCGAAGCACTCCGTGTAGGAGCGGTCCCAGCCGGGCGGGACGAGCACGCCCGCGCTGGCCGGGAGCACCTCGCGCAGCAGCTCCGCGATCGCCTGGGGCACCTCCGGGTCCTCGCGCCGGAGGTCGGCGAGCAGCTTCACGCCGAAGCCGATGTGGCGCTGCTCGTCGTGCGCGACGTTGCGCATCCCCTCGCGGAACCCGGGGAGGACCCCGCGCCGCTGCAGGTAGTCCTCGATGAAGTGCTGGCCGGGCTGCGCAAGCGTCGCCTCGACGATCACGTGGTAGAGCGTCACGCACTGCGCGAGCTTGGTCCGCGAGCGGTCGCGGCGCAGCTCGTCCGTGTGCTTGTCGAGCAGCTCGAACGTGCGCCGGAAGCCGAAGGTCAGCTCGGGCTCGATCGCGCGCAGCCCGCTGGCGACGTCGCCGGCGCCCAGCCCGGCGACCTCGTGCATGAAGCGCTTGAAGAAGACGGCGTGGCGCGCCTCGTCGACCTGCTGGGTGGCGAGGAAGTACTTCTGCTCCTCGCGCGGGGCGGCGTCGATGAACGGCGAGAGGTCGTCGGCGACGGCGTCCTCGCCCCAGAAGAACAGGGCGTAGTTCCACAGCGCGGCCTTGCGCTCGTGGGCGCTGAAGACCTCCTCCCACTGGCGCCGGTCCTCCGTGAAGTCCAGCCCCGTGGCGCTCCAGTTCCCGCGCTCCCAGCGGGCGTACAGGTCGTCGTAGGAGAGCTGGTCGGCGGCCGTCGACGCCATGTCAGCAGGCTACTCCACGGCGAGACGGTCCTGCAGCAGTCGCGCGAGCCCCTCGACGGGCACGCGCTCCTGGGCGAGCGTGTCGCGGTCGCGCAGCGTGACGGTGTCGTCCTCGAGCGTCTGGTGGTCGACGGTCACCGCGAAGGGCGTGCCGATCTCGTCCTGGCGCCGGTAGCGGCGGCCGATCGCGCCGCCGTCGTCGTACTCGGCCTTGACCGCGCGGCGCAGCTGCTCGTAGATCGCGCGCGCCTTCTCCGGGTGCCCGTCCTTGCGCAGGAGCGGGAGCACGGCGACCTTCACGGGCGCGAGCGCCGGGTGGAGCCGCAGCACCGTCCGCTGCTCGCCCCCGATCTCGTCCTCGTCGTAGCTGTCGATCATGAACGCGAGCATGGAGCGGCCGACGCCCGCGGCCGGCTCGATCACGTGCGGGACGTAGGTCTCGTTCGTCTGCGGGTCGCGGAACTCGAGCTTCTCGCCCGACGTCGCGGCGTGCGCGCTGAGGTCGAAGTCGCCGCGGTTCGCGATCCCCTCCAGCTCGGACCAGCCGTAGGGGAACAGGTACTCCACGTCGCTCGTGCCCGACGAGTAGTGCGAGAGCTCGTCGGCGTCGTGCGCGCGCAGGCGCAGGTGCTCGGGGTCGATGCCGAGCCGCACGTACCAGTCGAAGCGCTCCTGCATCCAGTGCTGGTACCAGTGCTCGGCCTGGTCGGGCGGGACGAAGAACTCCATCTCCATCTGCTCGAACTCGAGCGTGCGGAAGATGAAGTTGCCCGGCGTGATCTCGTTGCGGAACGACTTGCCGACCTGCGCGATGCCGAACGGCGGCTTGCGGCGCGCGAACTGCAGCACCTGCTTGAAGTCGAGGAAGATGCCCTGCGCGGTCTCGGGCCGTAGGTAGACCGTCGAGCCGGCCTCCTTCACCGGGCCGATCGTCGTCTCGAACATCAGGTTGAACTCGCGCGCCTCGGTGAGGTCGCACTGCGCGTCCTCGCCCGGGTGCTTGGAGGGCCGGCGGCCGCACTCGAGCTCGGAGAGATGGTCCGCGCGGTAGCGCTTGCCGCACGTCTTGCAGTCGACGAGCGGGTCCGTGAAGCCGGCGAGGTGCCCGCTCGCCTCCCACGTGCGCGGGTGCTGGATGATCGCCGAGTCGAGCGCGACCACGTCGTCGCGGTCCTGGATCATCGCCTTCCACCACTGTGCGATCACGTTCTGCTTCAGCAGCACGCCGTAGTGGCCGTAGTCGTACGTGTTGGCGATCCCGCCGTAGATCTCCGAGGCGGGGAAGATGAAGCCGCGCCGCTTGCACAGCGACACGATCTTGTCCATGGTCACGGCGGAGTCAGGCATTGGGCGGTGATCTTGGCAGCTATCCTCGCCGGTCCGATGCCCATCTACGAGTACCGCTGCGAGAACGGCCACCTCTTCGAGGTCATGCAGAAGATCACCGACGATCCGGTGACGGTCTGCGAGACCTGCAGCGCGCCGGTGCAGCGGGTGTTCCACCCGATCGCGGTGCACTTCAAGGGCTCGGGCTTCTACAACACGGACTACGGCACGTCCAAGCGCAAGCGCGAGATGGACGCGTCCGCCAAGTCCGGCGCCGACAAGCACGACGCGAAGAGCAAGGACAAGAAGGACTCGTCCTCGGGCACCTCGTCGTCGTCCTCGTCCAACAGCGCCGACTGAGGGCGGAATTCCTCACGCGCGGCGCGCGTCAGATTTTTCCCACACGCGGAGTGCGGGCGGAGATGATCCCGCGATGCGACTCCGCCTGGCCGTGGTGCTCACCCTCGTGCTCTGCCCGGCGGCGGAGGCCGCGCACGGGCCGGGCGAGACCTTCCTGATCAGCGCACCGAGCGGGCTCGAGACGGCGCTGCCGACCCCGGTCGGGTTCGCCGAGATCGCGTGGCGGAGCGCGACCACGCAGACCGGCCGCTACGTCGCGTTCCGCTCGACCTCGGACGCGCTGTCGAGCGAGGACGACGACCGCTACAGCAACCTCTTCCTCCGCGACACCCAGTCGGGCACGCTCCGGCTCGTGAGCCGCGGCTTCGACGGGCCGGGCCACGGGAACTCGTACGGCGCCGCGATCGCGGCGCCGGAGAGCTCGCCGCGGATCGTCTTCACGAGCGACGCGCGGCTCGGGGTGGGCGACGACGACGGCGGCGACAGCGATGTCTTCGTGTGGGAGAACGGCAACCTCCAGCTCATCAGCCGCTCCAGCGGGCTCAACGGACCTCCCGGCGACGGCGAGGCCGGCGAGGCGGGGATCAGCGCCGACGGCACGCTGGCCGTGTTCACCACCACCGCCGCGCTCGACCCGGCGGACGACAACGGCGTCCGGGACGTCTACACGCGCCTGCTCGGCGCGCCGTACACGACGACGTGGGAGAGCCGGCACGGCACGGCCGGCGGATCGCTGACGCTCGCGGGTGAGCCGGCCGCCGCGACGACCCCGTCGCTCAACTACAACGGGTCGCGGGTCGCGTTCACCACCTCCGCCGACGACGTGCAGGGCGGGGTCACGGACGCCAACGGCGCCGGCGACGTCGTCGTGCGCCTGCGCGCGACCGGCTCCAACACGGTCATGAGCACCCGCAACGGGCTGGCATCCACGGGCAACGGCGGCAGCGGTGCGCCGCACCTCACCGGGACGAGCGGCACGATCCTCTACTACACGTCGACCGCGTCGAACTCGGGCGTGACGAGCCCGACGACCGACACGGACCCGACGCAGGACATCTACCGCCGCGTCGTCGGCGACGACACGTCGGTCCTCGTCTCGGTCAACTCGGCCGGCGAGAAGGCCACGGGCTACGGCGAGCTGCCGGCCGCGAGCCGCAGCGGCAACATCGTCTCCTGGTCGAGCAACGCGCAGAACCTCTCCACGTTCCAGGAGCAGGGCTACTCCAACGTCTTCGTGCGCAACATGACGACGGGCGTCACCACCGTGCACAGCCGCGCGAACGGCACGTTCGGGGCGATCGGGAACAAGTACAGCCGCTCCTCGGCGGTCTCGGCCGACGGCCTGGTCCTCGTGTTCGCCACGGAGGCGTCGAACGTGGCCGCGGGCGCGCTGTTCGGCCGCCCGCAGGTCGTCCGCCGCATCCTCGCCTCGGCCTCCAACGCGAACATGTCCGCCCCGCCGGGCGCCGCCGCGGGCAACCCGGGCGGCGACGCGCAGCTCTCGTGGACGGGCCGGCAGGTGAGCGCGAACGGCCGCTACGTCGTCTTCCGCTCGAACGCGAACGGCCTCAGCGCCGACGACCAGGACGACACGTACGACGTCTTCAGGCGCGACACGCAGACGGGCGAGACGGTGCTCGTCAGCCGCGCGACCGGGGCGGGCCCGGGCGCGGACGCTGACGTGTACGCGGCGTCGATCTCGTCGGACGGCCGGCGCATCGCGTTCACCACCTTCGCCTCCAACCTCGGCACGCCCGATCCCGGCTTGAAGGTCTTCGTGCGAGACCTCGCCACGGGGCAGACGCTGCTCGCGGGCCGCGCCGACGGGGCGGCGGGTGCCGTCGTCGCCGGCGCGCAGGAGGTCGCCATCAGCGGCGACGGCAAGCGCGTCGCGTTCAGCGCGAGCGACGACCTCGGGGAGGGTGCGGCAGGCGACGTCGACGTGTTCGTGCGCGACCTCGCGGCCGGACGCACGTTCCCGGTCAGCGTCGCCGACGGTCCGGGCGACGCCTACGGCAACGCCGGCGGCGAGGCGCCGGCGATCGACGCGACCGGCCGCCGCGTCGCGTTCCACACGAAGTCGACGAACCTCGGCGACGGCGACACGGACGCCGACTTCGACGTCCACGTCCGCGACCTTGCGACCGGCCGCACGCAGCTGGTGAGCCGCGGGGCGACGGTGAAGGGCAACGGGTACAGCGGCGACCCGTCGATCAGCGGCGACGGACGGCTCGTCGCGTTCGACTCGGCGGCGACCAACCTCGACCCGGCGGACGCCGACGACGACTCCGACATCTTCCTCCGCGACCTCGACCGCGGAACCACCGCGCTCGTCAGCCGGCGGGGCACCGCAGGCCCCGCGCTCGGCGGCCACAGCTCCCGGCCCGTCCTCAGCCTCGACGGGAGCGCGGTCGGGTTCCGCGCGGACGACACGGGGCTGCTCCCCGGCGACGACCCGGCTCCCACCCGGGGCTGGGTGAAGCGCCTCGCGACGGGCGAGATCGCGCTCGCGACACGCGCCACGGGCGCGAGCGGCCTCGTGGCCGACCGGGGCATCGCCGGATTCGACATCGACGGCGACGGCTCGTGCGTCGCGTTCGACACGCACTCCTCGAACCTGGCGGCCTTCCCCGTGCCCAGCGACGCAGGAACGGTGTGGATGCGCGTGCTCGGCGCCGGCTGCCCCGATCCCGCGACGGGACCGCCCGGCGGGCCGGGCGCGGACACCACGAAGCCGGTGCTCAGCGGCGTGAAGCTCAGCCGCAAGCGCTTCCGGGTGGGGAAGAAGGCCACGCCGACGGCGGCCGCGAAGCGCGGCACGACGATCCGCTTCACGGTCTCGGAGGCGGCGACGCTGCGGATCACGGTCGGCCGGAAGGCGGCGGGCCGCAAGGTCAAGGGCCGCTGCAAGCCGGCCTCGCGGAAGCTGCGCAAGAAGCCGCGCTGCGTGCGGTGGGTGTCGCGCGGGACGCTGACGCGCGCCGTGCCCGCGGGGGCCGGGCGGGTCGCGTTCACGGGCCGTGTGGGCCGCAAGGCGCTCGAGCGCGGCAAGCACCGCTTCGCGGTCGTCGCGGTCGACGTCGCCGGCAACCGCTCGGCCCCGACGAAGCTGAAGTTCAAGATCGTGAAGCGCTGACGGACGCAGCTTTCACGCCGGCCGAGCGGAATGCGCACGGTGGCTCGGGAGTCAGCCGCGCAGGAGGCGCGCCACGGCGGCCTCCTTCTCGGACTCGTCGACGATCAGGCCGGCGCCGCCGTCGGGGAGCGTCTCGCCGCCGGAGGGCTCGAGCACGTGCGGCTTGCTGTCGCCGCCGAGGATCGAGGCGGCGGCCACGCCCAGCAGCGTCGGGCCCGACATGTCGGAGCGCACGGCCTTCGGCGCGGCCCAGGAGACCCATGGGAGGCGGACGAAGGTCTCGAACGACGTGACCTTGTCCTTCATCGCGGTCACGAGCTGCTGCTGGCGGCGCGCGCGGTCGATGTCGGTCTCGTTCGGCGCGCAGTCGTTCTTGCGGGTGCGGGCGAGCGCGAGCGCCTGGTCGCCGTCGATCTCCGTCTCGCCCTTCTTCAGGCGCAGCGTGGTGCCGCCGTTCTTCTTGCCGCCGTTGATCTTCGAGACGACGCAGCCGCCCTTGTAGGTGACGCCGCCGAGCGCGTCGACGAGCTGCGGGAAGTTCTCGAACGAGACCTCGACGACGTGGTTGATCTCGATGCCGAGGTAGTCCTTCACCGTCTCCGTCGCGAGCGCGGGGCCGCCGAACGCGTACGCGGCGTTGATCTTGTTGCGGCCCTGGCCGGGGATGTCGACGATCGTGTCGCGCGGGATGGAGAGCGACGCGTTGGCGCCGCCGCCGATCCGCAGCAGCATGATCGAGTCCGAGCGGCTCGGCGCGCCCTCGCTGCCGGGCTCGGCGGTGGACTCGCTGCGCGCGTCGCTGCCGAGCACGAGGATCGTGTTCGCGCCGGTCAGCGGGTACGGGCCCTTGCTGAGCTGCGGCCCGACGGCGTCGGCGAGATCGCCCCGCTGGATCTGCGCGGAGACCATGAAGAGGACGGCGGAGAGCAGGACCCAGCCGAGGAGCGCGAGCAGCGCCCAGCGCAGGACGCGGCCGGGGGTGATCCGGCGGCGGCGCTTCGGGGCGGGCTGCGTGGTGCCCGGCGTCCCGGGCTGCCGGCGGCGGAACGAGGGCAGCTTGGGCAGCTTCGGGCCGCCCCCGCCCGAGCGGTGGACCTCGTAGTCCGGGCGGTCGCCGGCCTCGCCCTCGCGCGGGTGCTCGCGCAGCTCGTCGATGCCCTCGCGCTCCCCGCGGGAGAGCAGCTTCGGGCGGCTGCGATAGACCTTGTAGGGCGGCTTCTCGTCGGACATGCGCGGAGGGGTATGGTGGCAGCACCGATGTCGGCTCCTAGCTGCGTGATCGGGGTCGACCTTGGCGGGACCAAGCTCCTTGCGGGGGTCGTCGGACCTGATCTGTCCGTCCGTCACCGCATCCGGCGCCCGTCGCTCGGGCTCGATCAGGCGGCGCTCATGTCGGCCATCGCGGAGGCCGTCGGCGAGCTGTGCGAGGCGGAGGAGGTCGCCGCCGTCGGCTTCGGCATCCCGGTCACGCTCGACCAGCGCAGCGGCACGGCGGTGTACTCGACGCACCTGCCGCTCGCGGGCGTCCCGTTCGCGTCGGTGATGAGCGAGCGGCTGGGGATCCCGGTCGTCGTCGACAACGACGGCAACTGCGCGGTGCTCGCCGAGGCCCGCTTCGGCGCCGGCGGCGGGTCCGGCGACGTGGTCATGCTCACGCTCGGGACGGGGATCGGCGGTGGCCTCGTGCTGGGCGGGAAATTGCAGCGCGGGTGGATCGGCGCGGGCGGCGAGCTCGGCCACATGGTCATCGACATGAACGGCCCGCCGTGCCAGGGCGCGTGCCCGAACCGGGGCTGCCTCGAGGTGATGGCGTCGGGCTCCGCGCTGGTGCGCGAGGCGTCGCTGCGGGTCGCGCGGCGCCCCGACACGGCGCTGGGCGCGGCGCTCGAGAACGGCCGCGAGCTCACGGGCCCGTTCGTGACCGAGATGGCGCACGACGGGGATCCGGTCGCGCTGGACGCGATCGGCACGGTGGGGCGGGCGCTCGGCGTCGGCCTGGCCTCGATCGTCAACGTCCTGAACCCGGAGGTGATCGTGATCGGCGGCGGCGTGATCGCGGCGGGCGACATGCTGCTCGCGCCCGCGCGCGAGGAGATGCTCACCCGGGCGCTGCGGCCGGCCCGCGACGCGGTCCGGGTCGTGGCGGCGGAGTTCGGCGAGGAGGCGGGGATGATCGGGGCCGCGCTGCTGGCGCGCGAGCTGGTGGGGCAGGCGTGACCGGCTCGGGTCGCCTGGTGGTCTGCCCGACGCCGATCGGGAACCTGGAGGACGTGACGCTGCGCGTGCTGTCGGCGCTGCGGTCGGCCGACGTGGTGGCGTGCGAGGACACGCGGCGGACGGGCGTGCTGCTCGAGCGCTACGGGGTCCAGGCGAGCCTGGTGCCCTACCACGAGCACAACGAGCGCGAGCGGACGGCCGACCTCGTGCGGCGGATGCGGGAGGGCGCGGTGGTCGCGCTGGTCTCGGATGCGGGGATGCCGCTCGTGTCCGACCCGGGCTACGTGCTCGTGCAGGGGTGCGTGGCGGCGGGGCTGGAGGTGGAGGTGCTGCCGGGGCCGTCGGCGGCGCTGGCCGCTCTGGTGGCCTCGGCGCTGCCGTCGGACGCCTGGCGCTTCGTCGGGTTCCTGCCGCGGAAGCGGGCGGGGCTGGTGGAGGTCTTCGGGTCGGCGGACACGCTGGTCGCGTTCGAGTCGCCCAAGCGGGTCGCGGCGTCGCTGGCGGTGCTGGCGGAGCTCGATCCGGCGCGGCCGGTGGCGGTGTGCCGCGAGCTGACCAAGGTCCACGAGGAGGTCGTGCGAGGGTCGGCGTTCGCGCTCGCCGAGCGGTACGCGGAGTCGGAGCCGAAGGGCGAGGTGGTCCTCGTCGTCGGCGGCGCGCCGCGGCGGACGGGGATCGACGAGGCCTCCGTCGACGCGGTCCGCCGGCTGGTCGAGTCGGGCGCCCGCGCGCGGGTTGCCGCGTCCGTCGTGAGCGAGCTCACGGGCGCGCCGGCGAACGCGCTCTACAAGGCCGTGGCGGAGAAGTAGCGCCGCCACTCCGTGCGTGCCTCGACCGCCCGCCGCGCGGTCGAGGTCGCAGCGCCAGGTCGAGCAGGCTTGACGTCTGTCGCGTTCCGGGCGTCAACGTCGGTCGTCCGCCGCGATCTGCGGGTGGTTCCGACGTTTGCGTCCCCCACGCAAGTCAACGTCGGGATGGCGCCGAGCAGGGCGGGCGTTCCGAC
Organism: Solirubrobacteraceae bacterium; assembly: GCA_040510855.1. Lineage (GTDB taxonomy): Bacteria > Actinomycetota > Thermoleophilia > Solirubrobacterales > Solirubrobacteraceae > DASQMT01. The sequence continues at coordinate 3,538 of JBEVIG010000097.1, read as the reverse complement.
GTTGACGCCGATTCCGCATCCCTGCCCAGCCGCCGTCCGATCCCGGCGAGACAGGTGACGACTCGCCCACACTTCGCAACAACTCTGCGTCGGATCAGCACCGACTCCGTGCCATCCGGGCGATCGGGGCGATCGGCATCCGTACGGTCGCCCCATGCGCGTCACCTCGCCCCCGGCCGCCTCCCTCATCGCGGCGGCCCTCGCCGTCCTGACGCTCCTGGCCCATCCCTCCTCCGCCGGAGCCGAGCGATGGCAGCGGCCGGTCCCAGGCGAGGTGACGCGCAGCTTCCACTACTCGCCCGCGACGCCGTTCGCGGCCGGCGCCCACCGCGGCGCCGACCTCGCGGCTGTGCCCGGTGACACGGTTCGCGCCGCCTGCGCGGGCGTCGTCGTCCACGCCGGCCCGATCCCGGGCGGCGGTCGCGCCGTCACGCTCGGCTGTGGCGACCGCCGCGTCACCCACCTCCCGCTGCGCCGCACCGTCGTCCGCCCCGGCGCCAACGTCGGCGCCGGCGCCCGGATCGGCACGCTCGCGCCCGGCCACGGCGGCCTCCACCTCGGCGTCCGCGCCGCCGCCGACCCGTTCGGCTATGTCGACCCGCTCGGGTTCCTCCCGGCGACGACGCGCCCGGCGCCGCCGCCGACTCCGGTCGCCCGCCCCGCGCGTCGCCCCGCGGCGCCGAGTCGGAGGCCGATCCGCGCGCCGATCCCGCACCCCTCGATGCCGGCGTTCGTCGAGCCGGCCCGACGCACCGCCCCGGCCCTCGTCTGGGCCGGCCTCGCCCTCGCCGCTCTCGCCACCGCCGGCACCGGCGCGCTCATCACCCGCCGCCGGGCGCGCGCGACCCGGGCGTGGATCACCCGAGGTTCGAGTACGAGTCCCGCCGCCGCCGCGACTCCGCGAAGAACGCCATGACCTCGTCGCGATGCTCGGGCGGCACGTCGATCTTCTGCCCGATCACGAGCCCGCCGATCTCCTGGCCGACCGTGAGCCGGAGCCCGTCGCCGCGCGGCTTCGCCTCGACGGCGAGGTGCTTGAGGTGATGGCGGATCGCGCCGTCCTGCACGCCGCGCCGGAAGAGCTCGAGCACCATCCCGTCGAGCCGCAGGATCCAGTCGCCCAGATCGATCTCGCGCACCGGGTAGAGCGGGAGCTCGGCCATCGGGCGGCGATCTTACGGAGCGCTAGCCTTCTCCGCCCGGTATGGCCTTTTATGTGACGACGCCCATCTACTACGTGAACGCGGCGCCGCACCTCGGCCACGCGTACTCGACGATCGGGGCCGACATCCTCGCCCGGCATCACCGCCAGCGCGGGGAGGACGTGTTCTTCCTCACGGGCACGGACGAGCACGGCGAGCCCGTCGCGCAGGTCGCCGAGCGCGAGGGGATCACGCCCAAGGAGCTGGCCGATCGCAACGCGCAGCGCTTCATGGACCTGATGCCGCGCATCAACGCGTCCAACGACTTCTTCATCCGCACCTCCGACCCGCGCCACAAGGCAAAGGTCCAGGAGGTCATGCAGCGGATCCACGACAACGGCCACGTCTACAAGGGCCTGTACGAGGGCTGGTACTGCCCCAAGTGCGCGGACTTCAAGAGCGAGAACGAGATCGCGGAGGGCAACACGTGCCCGATCCACCGCATCCCGCTCGACCGCGAGCACGAGGAGAACTGGTTCTTCGCGCTGTCGACGTTCGAGGACCGGCTGAAGGCGCTGTACGCCGAGCGGCCCGAGTGGATCACGCCGCGGAGCCGTGCGAACGAGGCGCTCGCGTTCATCAACGGCGGCCTCCAGGACGTCTCGCTCAGCCGGGCGAAGATCACCTGGGGCGTCGAGGTCCCGTGGGACCCGAAGCACGTCTTCTACGTCTGGTTCGACGCGCTCCTCAACTACTACACGGCGCTCTCCTTCGCCCGCGACGGCGAGGACCTGACCGACCGCTTCTGGCCGGCGACGTTCCACATCCTCGGCAAGGACATCCTCAAGTTCCACGCCGTCTTCTGGCCGGCGATGCTGATGGCCGCCGACCTCCCCGTCCCGCAGCGCGAGCTCATCCACGGCTTCCTGCTGATGCGCGACGCGAGCGGCGAGGAGACGAAGATGTCCAAGTCGCTGGGCAACGTGCTCGACCCGTTCCAGGTGATGGACGAGTTCGGCACGGACGCGCTGCGCTTCTACTGCTTCCGCGAGGTCTCGTTCGGCCAGGACGGCGGCGTCTCGACGACGTCGTTCGGCGAGCGCTACGAGTCCGAGCTCGCGAACGACTACGGCAACCTCGCCAGCCGCACGCTGGCGATGATCGAGCGCTACCGCGACGGCGTCGTGCCCGAGGCGGAGGTCGACCCGGAGCTCGCGAAGGACTTCGACGGCCTCGTCGACGAGGTCTGCGCCCTGCTCGACAACGCCGAGGTCACCCAGGCGCTCGACCGCATCTGGGAGCGCGTGCGCCGCCTCAACCGCTACGTCGGCGACCGCGCCCCCTGGCAGCTCGCCAAGGACGAGTCGAAGGCGGGCGAGCTCGACGTCACGCTCCGCTCGCTGGCCGAGGGCATCCGCGCGGTGACGCTGCTGCTGCACCCGTACATGCCGGAGACCACGGCCACGCTCCTCGACGCCCTCGGCGAGAGCGACCGCACGCTCGAGCACGCCGCGTTCGGCGCCCGGCCGGGCGGGGCGAAGGTGGAGCGCACCGCGCCGCTCTTCCCCAAGCCGCAGTAGTGATCGACAGCCACACCCACCTCGACTCGACCCCCGGCACGGACGCCGAGATCGTCGCCGCCGCGACGGAGGCGGGCGTGACCCGGATCCTCACGATCGGGACCGACGCCGAGAGCTCGCGCCGCGCGCAGGCGGCCGCCGAGGCGCACCCCGAGGTCTGGTTCGCCGCCGGCCACCACCCGAACAACGCGACGGGCTACTCGGACGCGATCACCGACGAGCTCCGGGAGATCGCCCGCCACCCGCGGTGCGCGGCGATCGGCGAGACCGGCCTGGACGACTACCGCGACTACGCGCCCCGCCCCGACCAGGAGCGCGCGTTCGCCGCGCACATCGGGCTGGCGCGCGAGCTCGGCAAGCCGCTCGTGATCCACACCCGCGCGGCCGACGACGACACGATCGCCACGCTCGCCCGCGAGGCCGAGGGCCTCGACGTGATCCTCCACTGCTTCTCGATGCCCGACCGGTTGCAGGAGTGCCTCGAGCACGGCTGGTGGGTCTCGTTCGCCGGCAACGTCACGTACCCCAAGGCGCGCGAGCTCGCGTACGCCGCCGAGCAGGCGCCGCTCGACCGCATCCTCGTCGAGACGGACGCGCCGTACCTCACGCCCCAGGCGGTCCGCAAGCACCGCAACCAGCCCGCGTTCGTCGTGCACACCGCGCGGTTCGTCGCCGAGCGCAGAGCGGTCGCGTACGAGGAGCTCGAGGCCGCCGTCCACGCGAACTCCACCCGCCTCTTCGGCTGGTGAGCGAGCTCCCGGTCCAGCCGAGCCTGCGGCGGATGAAGGCCTTCGGCATCCGCCCGAAGCGCGACCT
>JBEVIG010000096.1:0-7889 GCA_040510855.1 Solirubrobacteraceae bacterium | reverse complement strand
GGTGCTCGAGGGCGCGCGGCGCAACGAGGAGCGGGCGGTCGTCGCATCGGTCGAGACGCTCGCCGCGCGCGGCCAGCTCGTCGCGGGCCGGATGCCGGCCGTCTTCCTCAACCTGCGCCGCAACACGCGGACCTGGACGACGGCGGGCTTCCCGCAGGCCGGCGAGCGGCGGACGTTCGGCGACAGCCCCGCCGTGTTCCAGTACGTCCCGGGGCGCGGCATGCAGCTCCACCAGCTCGCGACCTGGGGCGTGGTGAACGCGCGGCTGCGGAGCTGCATCCGCGCACCGGGGCACTGCCCGCGGCGCAAGCTGGCGCGGCGGCTCGACGCGCTCACGGCGCTCGCCGCGCCGCGCGGCCGGTTCATCGCGTGGGAGTACTACTACGCCTACGCGCAGGGCTCGCCGCCATGGATCAGCGGGATGGCGCAGGCCACCGCGGTGCAGGCGCTCGCGCGCGGGGCGAAGGTGCTCGGCAAGCCGCGCTACCGGCGGACCGTGCGCCGGGCGCTGGGGGCGTTCACGACGCCGCCGCCCGTCGGCGTCGGCGTGAAGGCCTCGGGCGGCTCGCGCTACGTCATGTACTCCTTCGCGCCGACGCTCCAGATCCTCAACGGCGAGCTGCAGGCGATCAACGGGCTGCGCGACGCCGCGGTCTACGGCCGCAGCCCGCTCGCCGCGCGGCTCGTGGTCGCCGGCGACAAGGCGGCGCGGGCGACGCTCGGCGGCTTCGACACGGGCGCCTGGTCGCTCTACTCGGCCGCGGGCGCGGAGTCGACGCTCTCCTACCACCAGCTCACCACGCGCTTCCTCGTCGACCTCTGCCGGCGGACGGAGCACGTCGCCTACTGCGACGCCGCGCAGCGCTTCGCACGCTACGAGCACGAGCCGCCGCGGATCGGGATCCAGCCGCTCCGCGGGCTCTGGGCGCGGCGGTCGGCGCCGTTGCGCTTCTCGCTCTCGAAGGGCTCGGCCGTGCAGGTGCGCGTCTATGGCCCGCGCGGGGTGGTGATGTCGCGCGACATGCAGCTCACGCGCGGGGAGCACGACCTCACGTGGACGCCGCCGTCGCGCGGGCGGTTCGACCTGCGCGTGCGGGCCCGCGGCCCGGAGGGGCGGCTCGGCGTCTCGCACCGCACGGTGAAGGTGGTCCACCCGAAGCCCAGGCCCAAGCCCAAGCCGGTCACGCGCCGGCCCGATCCGCGGCCGAAGCCCAAGCCGCAGGGCCGGCTCCGCGGCGGCGAACGGTCCGGCGGGCTCGGCTAGTCACCCGCCCCCGCCGTCCCCGCCGCCGCCGTCGCCGCCGGCGGGGAAGCCGACGTCGATCCACGCGAACGCGGAGGCGAGATCGTCGAGGGTTTCCACGGACGGCGCGTCGCTCCACGCGGCGGCCGTGAGCGTGAAGTCGCCGTCGCAGGGGCCGAGCGCCCGCGCGAACGCCTGCTCGAGCGTCCCGGGCCGCGGGTACAGGTGGTGGAGCAGCAGCACCGCGGCGCCGCCCTCGCGCAGCCGCGCGGTCGTGGTGCCGCGTCGCGCCTGGTCGAGCCACTGCTCGAGGGCCGCCTCGACCTCGCGGCCCATGTCCGTCCAGTGGTAGCGCGATCGCCCGCGCACGCCGGCGCGGCGCTCGACCGTCAGCAGGCCGCGCGCCTCGAGCACGGGCGCGACCTCACGCTCCGCGTAGCCGCCGTGGCCGCCGAACGCCTTGCGGGCGGCCTTCGCGAAGTCGGGGACGGCGAGCGCCTCGCCCAGCTCGGCGTGGAGCGCGAGGACCGGCGCGAGCGCCCGCGCGGCCGGCTGCTCGTAGGCCGGGCCGGGGACGAGGAGCGGCCGCCCGCGCCGCCCCAGCCGCCTGGCCACGTGGACCAGCCGGAGCGCGCCGCCGGCCACGAGCTCCTGCAGCGCGAGCTTGAGCGGCTCCGCCTCCAGCTTCGCCGGCGCGTAGCGCAGGACGAACGTCTCGGGCGCGGCGAGGTCCGCGAGTGCCGGGGGGTCGTGAGAAGTCTCGATGTCCACGGGTCGAGCGCGCTCGGATGTGCGGCCCCGCCTGCCGTCGACAGGTCCGACCGTACACCCGGCGCGCCCGCCGCGCCATCGTCCGTCTGCGCTACGCCCTGGTCGGGATCTTGCCCTCGATCTCGGAGATCGGGATCTCGTCGTGCGCGACCTTCGCGCTCAGCTCGGGCAGGAGGTCGGCGAGGAACTTCTGCATCCGCTCCTCCTCGCGCTTGATGTCGCGCGCGAGCTTCGCGGTCTCCTTGTCGCCGACGGTCGTCGCGAGCGAGTCGATGACCGTGTAGGTCGCGATCTCCTCGGCCTCGTCGGCGTACTCGAGGCGCGCGTTGTGGAGCATCCGCTCCTGCTCGCCGTCCCGTCGCACGGACTGCAGCGTGCCCTGGGCGGCCGCCTTCGCCCCCTCGATCTTGCCGGCGACGTTCTGCGCGAACCGCCCGACGCCGTCCGGCCCGGGGACCGACACGGTCGCCGGCGTGCCGCCGAGCTGCTTGATCCGCTTGGAGAGCTGCGTCGCGTGCGACTTCGTCTCCTTGAGGTGGTCCTTGAGCCGCTTCGCGTAGTCGTCGTCGGTCGTGACCTCGGCGTGCGCCTGGAGCGAGACCTCGAGCTGCCGCTCCTTCGCGTACGCCTGGTTGAGGAGGTCGACGAGCTTCGCGTCGCGTGTGGGGGTATCGGGCATCTGCCATCTCCCGTGGTCGGTTGGGGTGCTCCGGTTCGCCTACCCGGACGGCTCGGGGAACACGCGGTGTGCAGGGCGGAATGGCTATGTCGCCGTGGTTTCGGGTAGTGCCCGCGTGACACTCGACACGGGGGTAGGAGCCAGTGGCTGAGACCAAGCGAAGCACCTCTGGAACGAAGAGCACGAGCGGCACGACGAAGCGCTCGAGCAGCACGGCCAAGCGGTCGGCCGGCACGGCGAAGCGGTCGAACGGGACCGCGAAGAGCCGCCCGAAGACCGCGAGCACCCGCAGCAGCACGACTGCATCGCGGACGACGGCGAGCCGGAAGAAGCCCGCATCCGGCGGCTCGAAGCCGAAGAGCACGCGCTCGACGTCCGCGAACGGACGCTCCAAGACCGCGTCCACGTCCTCGAACGGACGCGCGAAGGCGACGTCCGGATCCTCGAGGACGACGTCCGCGTCCTCGAACGGGCACGCGAGCAACGGCCACGGCGTCGTCGACACCGTGAAGTCCGCGGCCGGCAAGGCGAAGGGCCCGGCGATCGCCGTCGGCGCGGCCGCCGCCGGCATCGCGGGCGGGATCGCGCTCAAGGGCCGCACGCGCCGCAAGACGGTGCTCGGCGTCCCGATGCCCAAGCACCTGCCGAGCGTCGACGCCAAGTCGATCGCCAAGACCGTCGGCGAGGTGAGCAGCCAGTTCGCCAAGACGTCGAAGAACGTCTCCAAGGACATCGAGCGCGCGGGCGACCAGGCCGAGCGCATCGGGAAGATCCTCAAGTGATCGCATGGCCGAGCACGCACTGGATCTGACCGAGGCGCGCGACGCGGCCGTCTCGACCGCGCGGCGCGCCCCCGCCCCGGCGCGCGCCGCCGCCCTCGCAGCGGCGGGCCTCGCGGGCGGGCTCGCCGTCGGCGCCCGGCTGCAGCCGCGGCGCCGGGGCATCCTGCCCGGGCGCCGGCGCCGCGTGCTCGGCGTCCCGCTCGGGCGCGAGCCCGCCTCGCTGACCGCCGCGAAGGCGCTCGCCGAGGGCGCGAAGCGGTTCGCGGCGGCGACCGGGCCGCTCGCGGCCGCGGGCGACGACGTCCGCGCGGTGCGCAAGCAGCTCGAGCAGGCCAACCGGCGCTCGCCGGTCGAGGTCCTGCTCGACGGGCTCACCCACCGCCGAGGCGCGCACCGCCTCGAGTCCTGAGCCGGCGGTAGCGTTCGGCGCCACGTGCCGGACGGCATCGAGTACGAGCTCCTGCGGTTCCGCGACCGGTCAGGGGAGGACACGACGGTCTACCTGACGCGGCATCCGCGCCGGTCGGCGCGCGTCCGCGTCGTGCACTTCCCCGAGCCGGAGCGGCTCGACGTGTGGTGCGCGGCGCACGGGCACGCCGAGGCGATCGTCGCCGGCTTCTTCGTCCGCGACCCGTACCGCCCGCTCGGCGAGCTCCGGCTCGGTGGCCGCGCGGTCGGGCACGAGCCGGTGCCGGCGCCCTGGGCGGCGCGTCGCGCGTGCCTCCATGCCGACGGCGTGGCGCTCCGGCTCGCGCCGCGCGGCGAGCTTCCCGACGCGCCCGGCGGCGACCTCTTGCAGGCCGGCCCGATGCTGCTCCGCGACGGGCAGGTCGTCGTCGGCGAGGAGGACCGCGAGGGGTTCAGCGCCGCCGCCGAGCAGTTCGACTCCGACATCACCGCCGAGCGCCATCCGCGCAGCGCGCTCGGCCTCTCCGACGACGAGGTGCTCCTCGTCTGCTGCGACGGGCGCCGGACGGGCGTCGACGCCGGGCTGACGCTCCCGGAGCTCGCCCGGCTCCTGCTCTCCGCGGGCGCCTCCGACGCGATCAACCTCGACGGCGGCGGATCGGCCACGCTCGTCCACCGCGGCCACCTCCTCAACCGCCCGTATTCCACGCAGGACCAGCCGGCGCCCGAGTCGCGTCCGGTGGTCACCGCGATCGTCCTCGGCGGCTGAGCGCGATCGGATAGCGTCGGCCGATGCGGTTGCCGGACGGTGCGCGGGTGGCGGTGATCGGCGCGGGCCCGAGCGGCCTCGCGACCGCCAAGCACGCGCTCGAGGCTGGCTTCGACGTCACGGTACTCGAGGCGAGCGGCGAGCTCGGCGGGCAGTGGTGCACGGGGGCTCCGCACAGCGGCGTGTGGCCGGGGATGCACACGAACACGAGCCGCGCGATGACGGCGTTCTCCGACTTCCCCGCCCCCGCGTCGCACCCGCTGCACCCGGCCGCCGAGCAGATCCTCGCGTACCTGCACGCGTACGCGGAGCGCTTCGGCGTCACGCCGCGGATCCGGTTCGGCACGCGCGTCGAGCACGTCGAGCGCGGCTGGACGGTCGACGGCGAGCCGTTCGACGCGGTCGTCGCCGCCTCGGGCCGCTTCCACCGCCCGGTGCGACCGCCCGGCTTCGAACGCTTCGGCGGCGAGGTGCTGCACAGCTACGACTACCCGGGCCGGGAGCCGTTCCGCGGGCGGCGCGTGCTCGTCTACGGGAACGGGATCAGCGCGCTCGAGATCGCGTCCGACCTCGCGGAGGTGACCGAGGTCGTGTCCGCGTTCCGCAAGCCGCGCTACGTCATCAGCAAGGTCGTCGACGGCGTGTCCTCGGACTGGCAGTGGTACACGGCGTTCGGCGCGCTGGAGCGGCGGCACCTTCCGCGGGACGAGGTCGGCCGGCGGATCCGCGAGCGCGTGCTGCGCGTCGCGGGCGACCCCGCGTCCTACGGCGCGCCCGAGCCCGACCCGGACTTCTTCGCCGCCGGGATCTCCCTCTGCCAGGACTACCTCGCCCAGGTGCGCGACGGGAGCATCGTGTGCCGGCCGGCGATCGCGGGCGTCGACGGCGGCGGCCCGGTCCGCTTCGCCGACGGGACGCGCGCGCCGGTCGACGCGATCGTCCTCGCGACCGGGTTCGCACTCGACGTCCCGTACCTCCCGCCCGACGTCTGGGCCCTCACCGGTCCCGACCTGCGCCTGTACCGGCGCATGCTCCACCCCGACCTGCCCGGCTTCGGCGCCGTCGGCATGTTCCCCGCCCAGGGCCCGTTCTTCCCGCTGCTCGAGCTCCAGGCGCGCTGGCTCGTCGCCCTCTGGGCGGGCGCCGTCGACCCGCCGCCCGAGGCCGCGATGCGCGATGCGATCGCCGTCGCCCCCGCGCCGCTCGAGGTCCACAACCTGTTCGCGACCGCGCTCGCCGACGAGCTGGGCGCAGCGCCCGACCTCCTCGCCCGCCCGGACCTCACCGAGCCGCTCCTCTTCGGCCCGCTCCTGCCGCCCCGCTACCGCTTCGACGGCCCGGGCGCCAAGCCGGACGCCGTCGACCACTTCCGCGACCAGCTCGCCGCCTCCCCGCGCGCACCCGTCGACCCGGCCGACGTCGACGAGCTCGCCGCGTTCGGCCTCTCCGAGGCCGCCGACCTCATCCGCGCCGCCCGCTGAAGCCCTGGCGTCGCGCGGCGCGTGGTGAGAGGCTGGCGGCGTGAGCGACCAGCACGGCTTCCTCGCACCCGCCGAGGCCTACGACCGGCACATCGGCCGCTACGGCCCCGAGCTCGCGAAGCAGCTCATCGCCGCCGCGGGCGTGAAGCCGGGTGACCACGTGCTCGACGTCGGCTGCGGCCCGGGTGCGCTGACGAGTGCGCTCGTGGCGACCACGGGGCGGCCGGAGCTCGTCGCCGCCGTCGACCCGTCGCCGCCGTTCGCCGCGGCCTGCGCGGAGCGCCTCCCCGGCACGGACGTCCGCACCGGCGCGGCCGAGTCGCTCCCGTTCCCCGACGACACGTTCGACGCCGCGCTCTCGCAGCTCGTCGTCAACTTCATGCGGGACGCGACCGCCGGCGTGCGGGAGATGGCGCGCGTCGTGAAGCCCGGCGGCGCCGTCGTCGCGGCGGTGTGGGACTACGCGGGCGGGATGACGCTGCTGCGCCGTTTCTGGGACGCCGCGGCCGCGCTCGACCCGTCGGCCGCGGCGCTCGACGAGGGACGGACGATGCGCTACTGCACCCCGGGCGAGCTCGGGCGGCTGTTCGACGGGGCAGGGCTGCCGGGCGCCGTGATCGACTCCGTGATCGCGACCGCGTGGTACGACGGCTACGACGACCTGTGGGCGCCGCTCGAGCAGGGCGTCGCGCCTTCGGGCGCCTACGTCGCCTCGCTCGACGCGGACAAACGGGCCGCGCTGCGGGAGGAGCTGTTCCGCCGCCTCGAGGTGATCGACGCGCCGTTCATGCTCGATGCGCAGGCCTTCTTGGCCACGGGCCACGTTCCCCGGTAGCGTCCGCGCCGTGGGACTCTTCGACTTCCTCCGCGGCAAGCCGGACGAGGATCCGATCCTCGGCAACCGCAACCAGGAACCGACCGGCCTCGAGGTCACGCCGGTCGAGGACGGCGCGCAGGCCTGGACGCAGACCTCCTCGTCGCACGTGACCGCGCACGCCACGAACGTCGGCGGCGACGCGCAGATGGATCCCGCGGAGCTGATCCGCACCCTCCAGGAGGCCGGGGGCAACCCGGACAAGCTGGTCGCCGAGCTGCGCGAGCTGTTCCCGGACGCGCAGATCGACGTCCAGCAGCAGTCGTTCGGCGGCGCCGATCCCGCGCAGATGGCGCAGGCCTTCTTCGGCGGGACCGGGATGCCGCAGATGCCCGCCGCGGCGGGCGACGACCCGCTCGACCAGCTCGAGCGGCTCGCCGAGCTGCATCAGCGGGGCGCCCTCACCGACGCGGAGTTCGCGGCGGCGAAGGCGAAGCTGCTGAACGGCTGAGCGGTCTAGCGGCGGCGGCGCGGCTTGGCGGAGTAGCCGCCGCGCTTGTAGCCGCCGTTGCCGTTTCCGTTGCCGTTGCCGTTGCCGCCGCCCTGCGGGCGCGGCTTGCCCTGGCGCTGGCCGCGCATCGGCTCCTCGACGCCGAGGCCGTGCTCGATCCCGAGCTGGGCGGCGAACTTCGCCACCTCGCGCGCCTGCTCGTCGAGCACGAACGTGATGCCGACGCCGCTGGCGCCGGCGCGGGCCGTGCGGCCGATCCGGTGGACGTAGTCCTCGCGGGCGTCCGGGGCGTCGTAGTTGATGACGTGCGTGACCCCGGTGACGTCGATGCCGCGCGCGGCCACGTCGGTGGCCACGAGCGTCGTGACCTTGCCCGACTCGAAGCGCGCGAGCGCCTTCTCGCGCTGCGACTGCGACTTGTCGCCGTGCAT
>JBEVIG010000095.1:0-9546 GCA_040510855.1 Solirubrobacteraceae bacterium | reverse complement strand
GCGACTGCGGGGTCGTCGGCATCACCGGCGTCGACACCCGCGCGCTCGTCCGCCACATCCGCGACGAGGGCGCGATGCTCGGCGGCGTGTTCCCCGGCGCGATGGGGGAGGACGAGGCGCGCACGCTGATCGCCGCCGAGCCGCCGATGCAGGGCCGCGACCTCGCGCGGGAGGTGACGTCCGCCGAGGCCCACACGGTCCACGGTGACGGCTCCGGCCCGTACGTCGTCGCGCTCGACACAGGGATCAAGACCTCGATCGTGCGCAACTTCGTCTCGCGCGGCGTGACGCTCGAGCTGCTGCCGTGCACGACGCCCGCCGACGAGGTGCTCGCCCGCAACGCGGACGGGATCTTCCTCGTGCCCGGGCCGGGCGACCCGGCGACGCTCGGCTACCTGGTCGACACGGTCCGGGAGGCGATCGGGAAGCTGCCCGTCTTCGGCATCTGCCTCGGCCACCAGCTGCTCTCGCAGGCCGTCGGGCTCGAGACGTTCAAGCTCCCGTTCGGCCACCGCGGCGGCAACCACCCGGTCAAGGACCTGCGCACGGGCCGGATCGCGATCACGTCGCAGAACCACGGCTTCGCGGTGCGCGGCGAGGCGGGCCAGCGGCTCCAGACCGACTTCGGAGAGGCGGAGCTGACCCACGTGAACCTCTACGACGGCACGATCGAGGGCATCCGCCTGCTCGACGTCCCCGCCGGCTGCGTGCAGTACCACCCGGAGGCGGGGCCGGGGCCGCACGACTCGGTGCACCTCTTCGACGAGTTCATCAGTGAGATCGAGGCGGGCTCCCGTGCCTAGGCGCGACGACCTCCACAAGATCCTCGTCCTCGGCTCGGGCCCGATCGTGATCGGGCAGGCCGCGGAGTTCGACTACTCGGGCGCGCAGGCCTGCAAGGTGCTGCTGGAGGAGGGCTACGAGGTCGTCCTCGTCAACTCCAACCCGGCGACGATCATGACCGACCCGGAGTTCGCGACGGCGACGTACGTCGAGCCGCTGCTGCCCGACGTCGTCGCCCAGGTCATCGAGCGCGAGCGGCCCGACGCGCTGCTGCCGACGCTCGGCGGCCAGACGGCGCTCAACCTCGCCAAGGACCTGGCCGAGAACGGCACGCTCGAGCGCTTCGGCGTCGAGCTGATCGGCGCGAACTACGACGCGATCCACCGCGCCGAGGACCGCGAGCTGTTCGACAAGACGATGCAGGCCGCCGGCCTGCGCACGGCGCGCAACACGATCGCGACGAGCCTGGAGGTCGCGCGCGGCGCGCTCGCCGCGTTCGGCCTGCCGCTGATCATCCGCCCGGCGTTCACGCTCGGCGGCCGCGGCGGCGGCATCGCCCGGACCGAGGCGGAGTTCGAGCAGATCGTCGTCCAGGGGCTCGCGGCGTCGCCGATCGGCCAGATCCTGATCGACGAGTCCGTGCTGGGCTGGGGCGAGTTCGAGCTCGAGGTCATGCGCGACCGCGCGGACAACGTGGTGATCGTCTGCTCGATCGAGAACGTCGACCCGATGGGGGTGCACACCGGCGACAGCGTCACCGTCGCACCGCAGATGTCGCTCACCGACCGGCTCTACCAGAAGCTGCGCGACCAGGCGATCGCCGTGATCCGCGCCGTGGGCGTCGAGACCGGCGGCTCCAACGTGCAGTTCGCGGTGAACCCCGCGACGGAGGAGATCGTCGTCATCGAGATGAACCCGCGCGTGTCGCGCTCCTCGGCGCTCGCGTCGAAGGCGACCGGGTTCCCGATCGCGAAGATCGCGGCGCGGCTGGCCGTCGGCTACACGCTCGACGAGATCCCGAACGACATCACGCGCAAGACGCCGGCCTCGTTCGAGCCGACGATCGACTACGTCGTCGTGAAGTGGCCGCGGTTCGCGTTCGAGAAGTTCCCCGGCGTCGACGCGCGGCTCTCCACCCACATGAAGTCGGTCGGCGAGGTCATGTCGATCGGCCGCACGTTCAAGCAGGCCTTCGCGAAGGCGATGCGCTCGCGCGAGCTCGACGCGCCCGCGCACTTCGAGGGCGACCTGCTCGAGCGGCTGGGCACGCCGGGCGCCGACCGCTTCGACGTGCTGCTGGAGGCGTTCCGGCGCGGCGCGACCGAGGACGAGGCGCGCGCGGTCACGTCGATCGACCCGTTCTTCCTGCGCGAGCTGCGCGAGCTGGCGCTCGACCCGGAGGCGGTCGAGGCGGGCGTGCGGACGTACCGCGCCGTCGACACCTGCGCGGCCGAGTTCGAGGCCGAGACCCCGTACTTCTACTCCTCGTGGGAGCGGCCGCCGGCCGCGCACGAGGTGCGGCGGGGCGAGCGGCCGGGCGTGATGATCCTCGGCTCGGGCCCGAACCGGATCGGCCAGGGGATCGAGTTCGACTACTGCTGCGTCCACGCCGCGATGACGGTCCGCGAGTCGGGCCGCGACGCCGTGATGGTCAACTGCAACCCGGAGACGGTCTCGACGGACTACGACACCTCCGACCGGCTCTACTTCGAGCCCCTGACGCTCGAGGACGTCCTCGGCATCGTCGAGGTCGAGCAGCCCGAGGGCGTGATCGTCCAGTTCGGCGGGCAGACGCCGCTCAAGCTCGCGGCGGGGCTGGAGGCCGCGGGCGTGCCGCTGCTCGGCACGTCGCCCGAGGCGATCGACCTCGCCGAGGATCGCGGCCGCTTCGGCGCGCTGCTCGACCGCCTGGGCCTGAAGGCGCCGCCGTACGCGACGGCCACCGGCGCGGCCCAGGCGCTCGCGGCCGGCCCGCGCGTCGGCTTCCCGCTGCTCGTGCGGCCGTGCTCCGTGCTCGGCGGGCGGGCGATGGAGCTCGTCTACGACCTCGAGCAGCTCGAGGACTACCTGCACCGGACGGGCGCGGGGCCGGCCTCGGAGATCTTCCTCGACCGCTTCCTGGAGAACGCGATCGAGGTCGACGTCGACGCGATCTGCGACGGCGAGGACGTCTGGATCGGCGGCGTGATGCAGCACGTGGAGGAGGCGGGGATCCACTCCGGCGACTCGGCGTGCGTGCTCCCGCCGCACTCGCTCGGGGCGGCGATGCTGCGCGAGATCCGCGAGGCGACGAGCGCGCTCGCGCTCGAGCTCGGCGTGGTCGGGCTGATCAACGTGCAGTTCGGCGTGCTCGGCGACGCGCTGTACGTGATCGAGGCCAACCCGCGCGCGTCGCGGACCGTGCCGTTCGTGTCCAAGGCGACCGGGCTGCCGCTGGCCAAGATCGCCTGCCGGGTGATGCTCGGCGAGCGGCTCGCCGAGATGGACCTGCCCGACGACGGCGGCTGGGACGGCGCCGAGCACGTCTCGGTCAAGGAGGCCGTGCTGCCGTTCGACCGCTTCGCGGGTGCGGACGCGCTGCTCGGGCCGGAGATGCGCTCGACGGGCGAGGTGATGGGCGTCGGCCCGGACTTCCCGACGGCGTTCGCGAAGGCCCAGGCCGCCGCGGGGGCGAACCTGCCCCGGCACGGGACGGTCTTCCTCACCGTCACCGACTCGGACAAGCCGGCGATCGGCGTGATCGCCGCCCAGCTCCACGACCTCGGCTTCTCGATCGTCGCCACGGGCGGCACGGCGGGCGCGATCGCCCGGATGGGCATCCCCGTGGAGCGGCTCAACAAGATCCAGGACGGCTCGCCGCACGTCGTGGACTGGATCGAGCGCGGCGACGTCGACCTCGTGATCAACACGCCGACGGGCACGGCGGCGCGCAGGGACGGCTACGAGATCCGGCGCGCGGCGATCGCGCGCGGGGTGCCGTGCATCACGACGCTCACCGGCGGCATGGCGGCCGCGCGGGCGATCGCCTCCGCGCGCACCGGGTCGTGGGAGGTGCGCTCGCTCCAGGAGCTGCACCGGGCCGACGGAGCGGCGACGGTCTCGTGAGCGCGCCGCGGCCGGATCGCACGCTGGCGCCGTTCGGGCGCCGGCGGCTGCCCGTCGTGGGCCGCGAGACGTTCGGGCCCTACGTCGTGCTGTCGGTCGCCGACGCGGACGGGCCGGCGCCGGATCCGGGCCAGTTCGCGATGCTCGCCGCCGCCGAGCGGTGGGGCGGGGGCGCCGACGGGCGGCCGTTCCTGCCGCGCGCGTTCTCCGTCGCCCGGCGCCACGGCGACGGGAGGCTCGAGTTCGTGCTCGAGGACGTGGGCCCGGGGACGGAGCGGCTCTGCGAGCTCGAGCCGGGCGACGACGTCTGGCTGCTCGGCCCGCTCGGGCGCGGGTTCGCCGCGCCGCGCGACGGCCGCCGGCCCGTGCTGGTCGGCGGGGGCGTCGGGATCGCGCCGCTGATGATCTGGGGCGACGCGCTCGGCGGCGCCACGACGCTGCTCGGATTCCGCGACGCGGCACACGCCGCGGGCGCGGCGCTCGTCCCGGGCGCCCGGGTGGCGACCGACGACGGCTCGGCCGGCCACCAGGGGTTCGTCACCGAGCTGCTCGCGGCCGAGCTGGGCGGGGACGTGGAGGTCTACGCCTGCGGGCCGCCGCCGATGCTCGAGGCGGTGCGGGCGCTGTGCGCCGAGCACGACGTGCCGGCGCAGCTCGCGCTCGAGTCGGGGATGGCGTGCGGGTTCGGGGCGTGCTTCGGCTGCGTGGTGCCGACGCGCGACGGCTACGTCAGGCTCTGCGTCGACGGCCCGGTCCTCGACGCGGCGGCGCTCGCGGAGGTCGCCTGATGGCCGTCTCCTTCTGCGGCCTCCGCCTCGACCACCCGATCGTCAACGCCTCGGGGACGTTCGACGCGATCGCCGCCCGCCGGGCGTTCGGCGACGCGCTGCTGCGCGACTTCCCGTTCTCGGCCTTCGTCTCCAAGACCGTCACGCTCGCGCCGCGGCAGGGCAACCCGCCGCCGCGGCTGTGGGAGCTGGGCGCGGGGATGATCAACTCGATCGGGCTGCCCAACAAGGGGCTGGAGGGCTACCTCGCGCACGACCTGCCCGAGCTCGCCGCGCTCCCCGTGCCGCTGATCGTCAACGTGATGGGCTCCTCGGCCGAGGACGTCGCGACGCTCGTGCGCGCCTTCGGCGAGCGCGAGGAGGTCGCCGCGCTCGAGCTCAACGTCTCCTGCCCGAACGTCAAGACCGGCCTGCTGATGGGCGCCGACCCGGGGGAGACCGCGGCGCTGATGGACGCCGTCCGGCCGCACACCGCGAAGCCGCTCATCGTGAAGCTCACGCCGAACTGCGCCTCACCCGCCGACGTGGCGGCCGCCGCGGAGGCCCACGGCGCCGACGCGGTCTCGTTGATCAACACCGTCCGCGGCATGGCCATGGATCCCCGGCGACCGGGCGAGCCGTGGCTCGGCGGAGGCACCGGCGGCATCTCCGGTCCGGCCGTCCGCGCGGTGGCGCTCACGCAGGTGCGTGAGGTCCGCGCCCGGGTCGATCTCCCGATCGTGGGCATGGGCGGGGTCCAGCGCGGGCGTCATGCCAAAGACCTGCTCGACGCCGGCGCGGACCTCGTCGCGGTCGGCACGGAGTCGTTCCGCGATCCCGGCGCGGGCGCGCGCGTCGCAGAAGAGCTCGCAAACTGCGAGGATCTTGTGCATACACAGCAACCCGCGCCCGCGCGGATAGCACACGACGGCTGAAAAATGCCTGCAAACGGCATCGTTACCGTCAAGTGGCCTAGATGAGGCTGAAGGTGAAGTCGAGGTCGAGCTGAATTCACGGATTTCACCTTGTCGGCGTGCGTCATGGATGTAGACTCGCCGCCCATGCCGCCAGCCACGAAGTCGCCCCCAAAGCCCGCCGTGGCAGCTCCCGAGCGTTCCCTGACGCAGCGGATGGAGGCGCTTCAGCGCGCGAACGAGATCCGTACCCGTCGCGCGCAGCTGAAGCGGGATCTCAAGGCCGGCCGCGTCAGCATCCACGATCTCCTGCTCGAGCCGCCCGAGTACGTCGAGACCGCGAAGGTGTTCGACATGCTCCTGGCCGTCCCCAAGTACGGCCGGGTCAAGGTGAACAAGGTGCTCGTGACCTGCAGGATCTCGCCGAGCAAGACGATCGGCGGCCTCTCGCAGCGCCAGCGCACCGAGCTGGTCAGCATGCTCCGCCGGTAGTGGGCCGGGTCTTCGTCATCACCGGCCCTTCCGGGGTCGGCAAGGGCACCTTGATCCGGACGCTGCTGGAGCGCATCCCCGCGCTCGAGCTCTCCGTGTCGGCCACGACGCGGCGGCCCCGGCCGGGGGAGATGCAGGGCGTCGCGTACCACTTCCTCTCCGACGACGAGTTCGAGCAGCGCGTGCGGGCCGGCGACTTCGTCGAGCACGCGCGCTACTCCGGGAACCGCTACGGGACGCTGCGCTCCGAGCTCGACGGCCGCATCGCGGGCGGGCACCCCGTCGTGCTCGAGATCGAGGTCCAGGGCGCGCGGCAGATCCGCGAGGCCATGCCGGAGGCGGTCCAGATCTTCATCGCCCCGCCGGGCGAGGACGCGCTGCGGGCGCGGCTCGTCGGGCGCGGGACCGACGACCAGGAGCAGGTCGAGGCACGGCTCCAGACCGCGCGCGAGGAGCTCGCCGCGCAGCACGAGTTCAGCCACGTCGTCATCAACGACCGGCTCGAGGACGCCTCGGACCAGCTCGAGGCGTGCGTCCGCCGCCACCTCGAGCCGCGGGCCGCCGCGGGCTCGCTCTAGGGCCGCCGGACGGCGGGGGCGGCGTGCTCGCCGAGCACGTCGAGGCGCACTCGGATCATGAGAGTGCTCTCATCCCCTTCTCACGTTGATCGCGCGCACGCGTGCGAGCGTGCGCGCCGATGTCGCCCCGGGTGCTCGTCTCGCTGGCCGCGATCGCGCTGCTGGGCGCGGTCTCGGCGGCCGCCTGGGCGCTGACGCGGCCGGCCGAGGAGCAGAAGGTGCCGCCGATCCGGATCGAGTCGCCGGCGCAGCTGCGGGAGGCCGCGGGCATCGAGGAGCCACGGCCGCGCGAGCGGCGGGGGAAGGCGCGGGAGGAGGATCGCGAGCGGCGCGGCGGCTTCGCGCCCGCGACGGGCGATGAGGACCGCGGGGGCGGTGACGACGAGGCCGACGGCGCTTCCGGGCCCGGCGACGAGGTCGGCGATTGAGCGCCGAGACCCTCCGCGCCCTCGACCCGCGGCGCGCGCTTGCCGGCGCCCGGACCCGCGTCCTGCTCGCGTTCGTCGTCCTGCTCGCGCTCTCCACGCTCGCCTCGACCCTGGCGCTGCGCCAGATCCTCCTCGCCCGCGCCGGCGAGCGCGTCGAGGAGGCCCTGATCCAGGAGGTCGAGGAGTTCACGGAGCAGGGCGAGAGCTCGGGCGGCGACATCCGCGCGCTCTTCGACCGGTTCCTCACCCGCAACGTGCCGGCGGAGGGCGAGGCGTTCTTCACGTTCCTCGACGGCCGGCCCTACACGTCCACGGAGGGCGCGCCGTCGGACCGTCTGCTCGCCCGCGTCTCCCGGCTCGGCCGCATCACGGACACGACGCGCGGCGAGGTCACCACGGCCGACGGGGACGTCCGCTACCTCGCCGTGCCCGTGTCGATCGACGGGCGCCGCCGCGGCGTCTTCGTCGTCATCGCCGGCCGCGTGCTCGCACCGCGGTCCGACGGCGCCGGGCTCGGCCTGGCCATCGTGCGCGCCGTCGCCGAGGCGCACGGCGGCCACGTCGAGCTGGACTCGCGAGAAGGCGCCGGATCGACATTCACGCTAGTCATCCCTGCGGAGCCATCGCTCCAGGAGGTCACATGAACCGGATCCTGATCGTCGAGGACGAGCCGCGCCTCGCCTCCTTCCTCGAGAAGGGGCTGCGCGCCAACGGCTTCGTCACCACCACCAGCCGCGACGGCTACGAGGCCACGATGCTCGCCACGGACGGCGACTTCGACCTGATGGTCCTCGACCTCGGCCTGCCCGGGAAGGACGGGCTGACCGTGCTGCGCGACGTCCGCTCGGCCGGCCACCGGCTGCCCGTGATCATCCTCAGCGCGCGCGACGACACCGACGTCAAGGTCGCCGGGCTGGAGCGCGGCGCCGACGACTACGTGACCAAGCCCTTCCGCTTCGAGGAGCTGCTCGCGCGCGTCCGCGTCCGCCTCCGCGACGGCGGCACGCCCGAGCGCACGCTGCTCGAGTCCGGCGCGGTCGTGCTCGACCTGCGCACCCGCCGGGCCAGGGTCGACGGCGACTGGGTCGAGCTCAGCGCCCGCGAGTTCACGATGCTCGAGGTCTTCCTCCGCCACCCGGGCCAGGTGCTCAGCCGCGAGCAGCTGCTGTCGCACGTGTGGGGCTACGACCACGACCCGGGCTCCAACGTCGTCGACGTCTACGTCGGCTACCTGCGGCGCAAGCTGGGCCGCGACCGGATCGCCACGGTGCGCGGGATGGGCTATGCACTTCGTTCCTGAGCCGGGCTGAGCGGTCGCTACCCTTTAAGGTTCCGCAACCTCACCGAGGACCCTCTCTTGATCTCACCCCGTGTCGATCGACTGCTGGAGAACGTCGACTCGCCGTACGCGAGCGTCGTCGTGGCCGCCAAGCGCGCCCGCCAGATCAACTCCTACTACCACAACCTCGGTGAGGGCACCTTCGAGGAGTTCCCGCCCCCGATGATCGACACCGGGTCGAAGAACTACCTGACGATCGCCCTCGAGGAAGTGGCCGGGGGCAAGATCAAGTACCGCTACCGCGGCTGACCGAGCGCCGCGTGGCCCGGATCCTCCTCGGCGTCACCGGCGGGATCGCGGCCTACAAGGCCCTCGAATTCACGCGGCTCGCGACCAAGGCGGGCCATGCCGTGCGGGTCATCCAGACGGAGGCGTCGACGCGCTTCGTCGGCACCGCCTCGTTCGCCGGCATCACCGGCGCGCCCGTGCTCGTCACGGAGTGGGAGCCGGACCCGTTGCGCGGCGCGTTCCCCGGCGACCCGATGCCCGCCCACGCGCCGCTCTCGCACCTCGAGCTCGTGCAGACGGCCGACGCGTACGTCATCGCCCCGGCCTCGGCGAACACGATCGCCAAGCTCGCGGCCGGGACCGCGGACAACCTGCTCACGGCCGCCGCGCTCGCCTGCCGCCGCCCGCTCGTCGTCGCGCCCGCGATGAACGACGCGATGTACGAGCACCCGGCCACCCGGGCCAACCTCGCGACGCTGCGGGAGCGCGGGGCGATCGTGCTCGAGCCGGGCACGGGCGCGCTCGGCTCGCCCGGGGAGTTCGGGATCGGCCGGCTGCCCGAGCCGCCGGACCTGCTCGCCGCCGTGGAGCAGGCGCTCTCCGGCGGCGACCTCGCCGGCGTCGCGCTGCTCGTCACCGCCGGCGGCACCCGCGAGCCGATCGACGCCGTGCGCTTCATCGGCAACCGCTCCTCGGGCCGGATGGGCTTCGCGCTGGCCGAGCGGGCCGCGCGCCGCGGCGCCCGGGTCACCGTGGTGGCCGCGAACGTCGCGCTCCCGGGCGCGCCGGGCGTGACCTACGTCGACGTCGCCACCGCCGCGGAGCTCAAGGCCGCCTGCGAGGAGGCGTTCCCGGCCTGCGACGTCGTGCTGATGGCCGCCGCCGTCGCCGACTACCGGCCGGCCGAGCGCC
>JBEVIG010000094.1:0-8437 GCA_040510855.1 Solirubrobacteraceae bacterium | reverse complement strand
TCGTCGGTCGAGTACCTCAAGAACTGCATCACGATGGTCAAAGAGCTGCGCGCGGACGGCGGCGGCACGATGAGCATCGTCCCCTCCGAGGTCGGCAAGGTGAAGGAGATGGCCTCGCCCGAGGAGGAGTGGGGCTGGGCCGTCGAGGGCCTCAAGGAGGTCAACGAGCACGCCAAGGGCGAGGGCGTGCGGATCGCCGTCGAGCCGCTCAACCGCTTCGAGACGAACTTCGTCAACCGCCACGACCAGGCGCTGCTGCTGGCGCAGGAGGTCGGCGACGACGTCGGCGTCTGCCTCGACGTCTACCACATGAACCAGGAGGAGGCCGACGTCCTGCAGGCGTTCCGCAACGCGGCGGACCGCCTCTTCGACGTCCATGTGGCCGACAACAACCGCATGGCCTGCGGCCAGGGCCAGCTTCCCTGGGGCGACATCATCGGCACGCTCAAGGAGATCGGCTACGACGGCTCGCTCACGGTCGAGTTCGTCGCGCCGCTGGACCGCACCCCGGCCAACCCCTACAAGAACGCGATGGCGGCGGCCGACGAGTCGCTGACCGCCGAGCAGCTGAAGTTCATCGAGGACCACGGGTCCGGCGTGCTGTCCGAGGAGTTCTACTCGTGGCTGGTCGAGGAGTCGGTCAAGACACTGCGCGCGAACATGTGAGCGCGGTCCCGGCGGCGATGCGCCGCGCCCGCATCCTGGACCACATCCGGGAGCGCGGCGCGGCGACGATCGCCGATCTGGCGCGGACGCATGCCATCTCGAGCATGACCGCGCACCGCGATCTCGAGCAGCTCGCGCGCGAGGGCCTCGTCGTGCGCGTCCGCGGCGGAGCGCGCGCGCTGGAGTCGCCCGCGCCCCACCCGACGGCGTGGGAGGCGCGGATCGCGCAGGAGCCGGAGGCGAAGGCGGCGATCGCCGCCCATGCGGTCACGCGCGTGCCGGACGGCGCGACGATCTTCCTCGACGCGTCGTCGACCGCGCACGCGCTGGCGCTGGCGCTCATGGAGGGGTCGCCGCGCGAGCTCACGCTCGTCACCAACTCGCCGTTCATCGCGGCCAACATCAGCGCCGAAGCGGTGCACCTGGTCGTCTGCCCGGGGGAGCTCGACCAGCAGACGCGGGCGGTCACGGGCGCCTGGACGGTCGACTTCATCGGCCGGCTCAACTTCGACGTCGCGTTCATCTCGGCGGCCGGGATCACGCTCGAGAAGGGGCTCTCGACCGCGCGCAGCCCGATCGCCGACGTGCTCCGCGCGGCGCGCGCCCAGGCGGGGCGCACGGTCGGGCTCGTCGACGCGACGAAGTTCGGGCGCGCGGCGCTCGTGACGATCGCCCGCGCGCAGGAGCTCGACGAGCTCGTCACGGATTCGGCGCTCGACGCGGAGACGGTGGAGGAGTACCGCGCCGCGGGCGTCCGGCTGGTGGTCGCGCCGGCGCCATGAGCCGGCTCGCGATCGCGACGCCGCACCGGCTCGCGAGCGAGGCCGGCGCGGCGGCGTTCCGCGCGGGCGGGACGGCGGTCGACGCGGCGCTGGCCGCGGCGGCGGTGCTCGCCGTCGTCGCGCCGCAGGACTGCGCGCTCGGCGGCGACGCGTTCGCGCTCGTGGCTTTGCCCGGCGGCGAGGTGCACGCGGTCAACGGGAGCGGCGCCGCGGCGGCGGCGGTCGATCCGGCGGCGGTGCGCGCTCGCCACGACGGGACCATGCCGATCCGCGGGCCCGACACGATCACCGTGCCGGGCGCGGTCGCGGCGTGGGAGGCGGTCGGGCGGCTCGGCGCGCGGCTGCCGTGGGCGGAGCGGCTCGCGCCCGCGGCCGCGCACGCGCGCGAGGGCGCGCCCGTCTCCCCCGTCCTCGCGCGGGCGCTCGCGGCCGAGGCGCCGCTGATCCGGGCCGACCCCGGGCTGCGGGAGGTGCTCGGGGAGGGGACGCTGCGCCAGCCGGCGCTCGCCGACACGCTGGAGGCGCTGCGGGACGGCGGCGCGGACGCGCTGTACCGCGGCGAGGTCGGCGCGCGGCTCGTCGCGGGGCTCCGCGCGCTCGGCTCGCCCGTGGCGGAGGCCGACCTCGCGGCCCACGCGACCGAGCTGACCGCGCCGCTGCACACGCGGTTCGCCGGTCGCGACGTGCTGACCGCGCCGCCCAACTCGCAGGGCTACGTCCTGCTGGAGCTGCTCCGCCCGCTCGAGCAGGTCGGCGGCGTCCCCGATCCGGCGGGGCGCGAGCTCGAGGCCCTCGCGGCCCTCTGCCGCCACGCCGCCGCGGAGCGCGACCGCACGCTCGCCGACCCGCGCGTGCACCGCGCCGGGGGCGACACGGTCGCGATCGCCGCGCTCGACGACGAGGGCCACGCCGTGTCGCTGATCCAGAGCCTCTACTGGGCGTTCGGCGCCGGCGTGCTCGAGCCGGCGACCGGGATCCTCTGCCACAACCGCGGCGCGGCGTTCTCGCTCCATCCGGGTGCGCCGAACGCGCTGCGCGGCGGCGCGCGGCCGCCGCACACGCTGATGCCGGTGCTGGTCCGCCGCGACGGCCAGATCGAGGGGGCGCACGGGACGATGGGCGGGCGCGCCCAGCCGTGCATCCACCTCCAGGTCCTGCTGCGGCTGCTGCGCGGCGCGAGCGCGTCGGAGGCGGTGGCGGCGCCGCGCTGGATCGTCGATCCGGGCGGGCGGCTGCTGATCGAGGAGGGCGCGGGCGCCCCGCCGCCGGACGCGATCGTCCTGGAGCCGCATCGCGACGAGGCCGGCCATGCCCAGGTCGCGCGCTGGGGCGAGGGCGGGCTGGAGGCCGGCGCCGACCCGCGCGCGGACGCCGGGGCAGCGCTGGTCGTCACGCGCTGAATGGGCGGGACGGCGGTCCCCCTCAGTCGGACGGGTCGCGGATGAGCTCCTGCGTCGAGCAGTGGATTCCGCCGCCGTTCTTCCACAGCTCGTCGTAGGCGACGGTCACGACCTCCACGCCCGCGCCCGCGAGGACCTCCTCCGTGCGCGGGTTGCCCGCGGCCATCAGCACGCGGCCGGGCCGGAGGCAGAGGAGGTTCACGCCGGACGGCTCCTCGGCCGGCGCGTCGAGCACCTCGATCCCGCGCCCGCGCAGCGTCTCGAGGAAGTCGTAGGGCAGCTCGTGCGAGCGGGCCAGCACGCGCCCGGAGTCGACGACGCCCATGTGCATGTCGAGGTGGATCGACCAGCCCGGGAGCGGCACGGACAGGAGCTCCACCCCCATCCAGCCGAGGACGTCTCGCAGCCGCTCGAAGCCGCGCGCGTTGCAGCGCACGCCGGTGCCGGCCGCCCACAGGCCGGGCGCCAGCCGCAGCACGGTCCCGCCCTCCAGCACGCCGTCGCCGGTGACGGTGGCGAGCACGGGCGCGCCGAGGGCGGCGGCCTCCGCGGTCACCGCCGCCTCCTCCCCGCGCCGCATCCGCACGCCCATCCGGCCGACGAGCACGCCCTCGGGCAGCACGACGAGGGGATCGCGGATGTACATCGCCTTGGCGAAGCGGTCGCCGAGCGGGGCGAGCCGGTCGACGGTCACGCCCTCGGCCTCGAGCGCGGCCACGAGCGCCTCGTGCTGCGCATGCGCGAGGCCGACGTCGGGCGGCTCGCTGCCCAGCCAGTACCAGCGCCCCTCGGGGTCGACGAGCGCGTCCGCGGCCGGGTCGTAGGCGGCGGCGTCGATGCGCTCGAGCTCGCTCCCGGGCGCGCGGACGAGCACGCGCCGCAGCCGCCCGGCGTCCGTCGCCGCGCCCCAGTCGGCGCCCCACACGGTCTCGCGCTCCTCGCCGAACGGCGGCAGCGCGGCGGTCTCCATCCGCCGCTGGGTGGCGTCGCTCCGGGCGCGGTCCTCGCTCATGGCCGTGACCGTATCCGCCGCGGCGCCCGCGCGCATCGGCGCCCGCGTTGCCGGCGTGTGACCAGCGCGTGTCCGTGCGGTGAACGCGGGCCCGGGAGCGGGCGCCGGGCGACGAAGCTGATCCCATGCAGACGATCGAGGCGCCCGTGCCGTGTGGCGTGCTGGACATCGCGATGGAGGCGGCTCGCGCCGCCGGGGCCGAGCTCGCCGCGCGCTTCGGGCACTCGCACAGCCACGACCGGACCGCGTCCGAGCGCGCCGCCGCGGCCGCCGCGGCGTCCGTGCTCGCCGCGCGGCGCCCCGGCGACGCCGTCCGCATGCGACTCGGCGGCGACCGCGACGGTGCCGGCCTCCGCTGGCTCGTCGAGCCGCTCGACGGCGCCGGCAACCACCGCGCCGGCATCCCGCTCTTCGCGGTGAGCGTCGCGTGCGAGGACGCGAGCGGCACGCTCGCGGGCGTCGTCTGCGACCCGGTCCGCGACCACGTCTTCGCCGCCGTGCGCGGCGGCGCCGTGCGCATCGACGGCGCGCCCGCGCCCGGCGCGCCGCCCACCGCGATCGGCGAGCTGATGGTGGCGGGCGGGGTCGCGTGCGACAGCGAGGACGAGGCGCGCCGCGCGGGCAAGCTGCACAAGCGCCTCGTCCGCCGCGCCGGCGAGCGGCGCGCGCTCGGCAGCGCCGCGCTCGAGCTCGTCTGGACGGCCGCCGGCCGCTTCGGCGCCTGCTACCAGGAGCAGCACCTCGACGCCCCCGCGGTCGACGCGGGGCTGTTCCTCTGCCAGCGCGCCGGGCTGCGGGTGCACCGGCTGCCGCCGCTCGAGGACGGGCTCGCCCCCCGCTTCCTCGCCGCCCGCGAGCCGCTCGCGGCCGAGCTGCTCGAGCTGATCGGCCCCGGCCCGAAGGAGCGGCGCCGCGCCGCCCAGCGCCCGCCGCTGAGCGCGGGCAGCGTCGCCGACGCGATGCGCCGGCGGCGCCGCTGACCCGCCGCCCCCACCCCCGGCGGTTGCCGTAGGCTTCGGCTGTGCTCGACCTCGGGGTGCTGGCGGCGGCTGCCGAGCAGGTCACGGGCGTCCTCGGCGACCAGCCGGCGCCCGACGCCATCGAGGCACGCCGGATGCAGGCGCTCTCGCTCGCGGTGCACATCCCGATCGTGTGCTTCGGGATCGCCTTCCCGGCCATGATCCTGTTCGTCCACGGGCTGTACCTGCGCACGGGCGAGGCGCACTTCAAGGCGCTCGCGAAGCGCTGGTCCAAGGTGGCGCTCACCCTGTTCGCGGTCGGCGTCGTGACCGGCACGATCCTGTCGTTCGAGTTCGGGCTCCTGTGGCCCGACTTCACCGCCACCTTCGGCGAGGTCTACGGCGTCGCGTTCGGCCTGGAGGGCGTCGCGTTCTTCCTCGAGGCGATCTTCATCGCCATCTACGTCTACGGCTGGGACCGGCTGCCGCGCCGCACCCACTTCCTCACCGGGATCCCGATCGTGATCACCGGCTTCTTCGGCTCGTTCTGCGTGATCGCCGTGAACGGCTGGATGAACCACCCGGAGGGCTTCGGCGTCGAGAACGGCGACGTGGTCGACCCGGAGCCCTTCAACGCCATCTTCAACGGGAACCTCTGGCACGAGCTGATCCACATGTACCTGGCCGGGTACATCGTCGCCGGGTTCATCGTCGCCGGCGTCTATGCGGCGGCCCACCTGCGCGGGAAGCGCGACGCCTATCACCGCACCGGGCTCGTCGTGGCGCTCAGCTTCGCCGCCCTCGCCGCACCCGCCCAGGTCATCGTCGGCGACTGGGCCGGGCGGACCGTCACGAAGGACCAGCCGATCAAGCTCGCCGCGATCGAGGGGCTGCCGACGACGACGAAGGGCGCCCCGTTCACGTTCGGCGGCTGGTACGACGCCGAGAACAACACGATGAACGGCGGGATCGAGATCCCGAAGCTGCTCTCGGTGCTCGCCGACCACGACCCGAACGCGACGGTCGTGGGCCTCGACACGGTGCCGCCCGAGGACCGGCCGCCCGTGAACATCGTCCACTACTCCTTCCAGATCATGGTCGGCATCGGGACGCTGCTGGCGATGCTCGGCGCCCTCTTCGTCCTCACGCTCTGGCGCCACAAGCGATTGCCGCGGTCGAAGTGGTTCTACCGCGGCGTGGTCGTCGCGGGCCCGCTCGCACTGGTCGCGCTGATCGCCGGCTGGGTCACGACGGAGGTCGGCCGCCAGCCGTGGATCGTCTACGAGGTCATGCGGGTCGAGGACTCCGTCACGAGCAGCGACGGGCTGGAGCTCGGCTTCGCGGTGCTCGTCGCCGTGTACCTGCTGCTGGCCGTCGCGGTCGCATGGCTGCTGCGGCGGCTCTCCGCGCAGTCGCCGGAGCGAGAGGTGGTGCACCGCTGATGGCCGAGATCTGCCTGGGGCTCATCTTCGTCGGGCTGACCATGTACGCCGTGCTCGGCGGCGCCGACTTCGGCGCGGGCTTCTGGGACCTCACGGCGGGCGGCGACCGCCGCGGCGGCCCGGTGCGCGGGCTGATCCAGCGCTCGATGAGCCCGGTGTGGGAGGCCAACCACGTGTGGCTGATCTTCGTGCTCGTCGTGTCGTGGACGGCCTTCCCGGTCGCCTTCGGCGCCGTGTTCACGACGTTCCTCGTGCCGCTGTTCCTCGCCGCGCTGGGGATCATCATGCGCGGCACCGCGTTCGCCCTCCGCGGGCAGGCGGCGACGATCAAGGAGGCGCGCGTGCTCGGCGCGATCTTCGCGCTCTCGTCCGTGATCCTGCCGTTCTTCCTCGGCACCGTGCTGGGCGGCATCGCCGCCGGCGCGGTCGACGTCGCCGATCCGGCGCCCTCGAACGACGCCTGGACCAGCCTGGTCGCGATCACCGCCGGCGTGCTCGCCGTGCTGACCGGCGCCTACCTCTCCGCCGTCTTCCTGGCGGGCGACGCCCGGCGGGCGGAGCTGCCGGACCTCGAGCGCGCCTTCCGCGCGCGGGCGCTCGGCATCGGCGTGGTGACCGGCGCGGCCTCGATCGGCGCGCTGTTCGTCCTGCGCTCCGACGCCCGGCCGCTGTACGACGGGCTGACGAGCGGCGCCGGGCTGGCCGCCGTGATCGCGTCGGTCGCGGCCGGGATCGCGACGCTCGCGCTGATCTGGACCTGGCGGTTCGGGCTCGCCCGCTGGACGGCCGCCGCCGCGGTCGCCGCGGTCGTGCTCGGGTGGTGGCTGGCGACCCGGCCCGACGTGCTGCCGGGGCTCCCGCTCGACGAGGCCGCGTCGCCCGACGCGACGCTCACCGCGCTCGTCATCAGCGTGGCGCTCGGCCTCCTCCTGCTCGTGCCCGCGCTGCTCTACCTCTACCGGCTCGTGCTCGCCGGCACCCTCTCCCAGGGCTACGAGCCGCTCGACCAGCAGTTCCGCCCGACGGACGGGGACGGGTCGTAGATGCCGCTCGGCAGGATCGCCTTCGCCTGCTTCGTCCTCGGCGTGCTCCTGATGGTGCCGTTCGAGTCGACGATCACGCTCACGCTCGGGGTGCTGCTGCTCTTCGCCTCGATCATCACCGGCGTCTTCGCGATCGCCTCGCCAGGCTTCCTGACAGGCGATCCCGACGAGACCGATCAGCGATAGCCCGTGGCGTCCGCCGGGCGCCCCGGGTCCTGCACCTCGACCATGTAGCGCCAGCAGTCCGGGCGCGAGCCGTCGACGTCGGTGAAGCCGTACTCCTGCGCGAGCCCGCCGGACGAGAACGAGCCGCCGTTGCGGCGCTGCACGTCCGGGTCGGCGGCCAGCGCCGCGACCGCGCGACCGACGTAGCGCGGGCTCTCCGAGATCGCGGCGAAATGCGGCACGGCCGCCTCGCGCCACGTCGCCTCGGTCACGCCGAAGTGCTCGAGCATCATCTCCGAGCGCAGCCAGCCGGGCGTGAGCGCGACCGCGGTGCAGCCGTGCGGCGCCAGTTCCTGGGCCTCGGCGAACGCGAGCCGGATCACGCCGTTCTTGGCGAGGTCGTAGAAGGCCGGCGTGCGGTAGCGCGTGGCGTTGTACTCCCAGGTGCCATCCGTCATCTCGACCACGAGGCCGCCCGGCCGGCGGATCAGCAGCGGCAGCGCGTGGTGGCTCGTGACCAGGTGCGTCTCGAGCCCGAGCCGCATGAGCCGCAGGCCCTTCGCCAGGTCGTGCTCCCACAGCGGCGTCTCCCACTGGAACATCCCCTCCCCGCCCCAGACGTCGTTGACGAGGACGTCGAGCCGCCCGTGGTCGCGGTCGATCCGCGTGACGACGGCCTCGACCTGCTCGGGCTCGAGGTGGTCGGCGCCGATCGCGATCCCCTCGCCGCCGGCCTCCGTCACCAGCGCGGCGGTCTCCTCGAGCGTCTCGGGCCGGTCGTACTCCGAGCGCCTGCCGCCGGCGCTGCGGCCGGTGCAGTAGACGGTCGCGCCGGCCTCGCCGAGCGCGACGGCGATGCCGCGCCCGGCGCCGCGGGTGGCGCCGGCGACGAGCGCGACCCTGCCGTCGAGCGAATCCGCCGTCACCCGGCCTCCGCCAGCGGCTTGCGCATGTAGACGACCGAGAGG